>CATJCP010000138.1 GCA_949737515.1 uncultured Oscillospiraceae bacterium
CGAACCAGCAGTCAATGACCTCCGGCACCCGTTTCATCTGTTTGCCGCACTTGGGGCAGGTGATGGTGACAGCATCAATATAGGGGCGGTGGAGCTCGATTTCATCAGGGCAGTTGGAGGACATCTCCTTCAGCTCTGCAATGCTGCCGATGGAATGGCGGTGGCCGCATTCACATTCCCAGATATTGAGGGGGGTTCCCCAGTAGCGGTTGCGGCTGATGCCCCAGTCCTGGATGTTTTCCAGCCAGTCGCCAAAGCGGCCCTTGCCGATGCTCTCGGGGATCCAGTTGACGGTGTTGTTGTTGTGGATCAGGTCCTCCTTGACAGCGGTCATCTTGATAAACCAGGAATCCCGGGCATAGTAGATCAGGGGGGTGCCGCACCGCCAGCAGTGGGGGTAGCTGTGCTCAAACACCGGGGCGGAGAACAGCAGGCCCTTTTCCCTCAGCGCCTTTAAAATCTCCTTGTCCGCATCCTTGCAGAACATGCCGGCCCAGTCGGTTTCCTTGGTCATCTGGCCCTTGTTGTCCACCAGCTGGACAAAGGGCAGGTCGTACTCCCGTCCCACGTTGGAGTCGTCTTCGCCAAAGGCCGGCGCAATATGAACAATGCCTGTGCCGTCGGTCAGGGTGACATAAGAGGCGCAGGTCACATACCAGCACTTTTCCTTGGGTTCCACAAAGCGGAACAGGGGCTCATATTCCCGGTGTTCCAGGTCCTTTCCGGTAAAGCGCTCCAAAACCGTGTAGCTGCCCTCGCCTAGGACGGTATCCGCCAGGGCCTCCGCCAGATAATAGGTGTATTCGTCACATTTGACCTTGACATAGCTTTCCTTGGGGTTGACGCAGAGGGCCACGTTAGAGGGGAGCGTCCAGGGGGTGGTGGTCCAGGCCAGATAATAGGCGTCCTCTCCCTTTGCCTTAAACCGGGCAATGGCAGAGCGTTCCTTTACGTCTTTATAGCCCTGAGCCACTTCATGGCTGGAAAGGGGGGTGCCGCACCGGGGACAGTAGGGGACAATCTTAAAGCCCTTGTACAGCAGTCCCTTGTCCCAGATTTTTTTCAGCGCCCACCATTCCGATTCGATATAATCGTTTTCATAGGTGACATAGGGGTGGTCCATATCTGCCCAGAAGCCCACTGTGCCGGAGAAGTCTTCCCACATTCCCTTGTAGGTCCAGACGCTTTCCCGGCACTTTTTGATGAAGGGTTCCAGGCCATAGGCCTCAATCTGGTCCTTGCCGTCCAGGCCAAGGGCCTTTTCCACCTCCAGCTCTACCGGCAGGCCGTGGGTATCCCATCCGGCCTTCCGAGGGACCATGTATCCCTTCATGGCCCGGTAGCGGGGAATCATGTCCTTAATAGCCCTGGTGAGGACATGGCCGATATGGGGCTTGCCGTTGGCTGTAGGCGGTCCGTCATAAAAGGTATAGGTTGGGCCGCCCTGACGCTGCTCCATGCTCTTTTGAAAGATTTTCCGATCCTGCCAGAACTTCAGAACTTCCTTTTCTCGATCCTTAAAGTTCAGCTCAGTCGAGACTTTTTCATACATTTTTTTGCCTCCGTTCTTTTCGTTCCATTTCCACGAAAAAAGCCCCCGCCCCTTGTAAACAAGGACGGAAGGCTCCGCTGTACCACCTTTTTACAGCATACTGGATACCGGCGATGCGCTGGATTTGCCAGTTCGCTGGTTTGCTGGTACCGTTTATATGCGCTCCCTGTAACGGGGGAATCCGGCAAGGGTTTACTGGGCCAATGGCCGTTCAGCCTGCAGCTCCAAGAGGGATTTTCGGCGTCAGGTACTAATATCGGGCTCCCACCGCTTCCCGATTCGCTGGGACGTTTCCAAGACGCTTACTGGCTCTGTCATCGCCTTTAACAGTGTTATAATACCATCATTTTATGTAAATTGCAAGGGGGAGTTTCGGGGTTCTCAAAAAACCGGCAGATCCCGTTGCAACCCCATCCCCTTTATGGCGGATTCGGGTATGGTTCCGGTTGGGATGCGCCGCCCTGTACCAAAAAAAGCTTTTTATGTCAATTTGAGATATTTGTGCATTCTCAATTGGAGTTCAGTTCAAAAATGTCCGTGGGGGGGGGTACAGTTAATACAGTGCGTATAGATCTCATAGTAAAGCCATTGTCACTTTCAAAATATGTAAAACTTGACTATTATTTTTATTTGGAAAATAATTTTTTTATGAAAGAGGTGGACAAATATAAAAAATAGGTGTATAATGTTTACAAGTTTCAGGGAGAATAGATAAATATTTTGTTTGGATCGCGAATAGAATTGAACTGATCTATATGTCTTTTACTGACAGATATTATATTCTGTTGGTTTTCAGCGTCCGTCCTGTGGGACATTTTTGAAAAGTTCTGTTCTTTGTAGAAGGACAGAGGGAAGGAAAGCTGATATAAAAATCCATCAATTGAAGGAGGGTCTTTATTGAGTACGACCAATGCCCCGGTGGCAAAAAGAGAGAAAGGGATAAACTGGGCGCAGATCAGGCGCCGCCTGATCCGGGACTGGCAGCTTTACATTTTTGTGTTGCCGGCCCTGATATACTACATTGTATTTCACTATATGCCTCTGTACGGCATTCAGATCGCCTTTAAGGATTATAAGGCTGTCCTCGGGATTCAGGGGAGCGAATGGGTTGGGCTGAAGCATTTTAAAGAGTTCTTCGGTTCTTATCTGGCGTGGCCGCTGATTAAAAATACCCTTCTGCTCAACCTGTACGGCCTTCTCTGGAGCTTTCCCATTCCTGTGATTTTGGCGCTGTTCTTAAACCGCCTGGGCTCCGCTAAATTTAAGAAGTTCACCCAGACTGTTATCTATATTCCCCACTTTGTCTCCACAGTGGTTCTGGCTGGTATGCTGTACATCTTTCTGGATCCCACCAATGGTTTTATCAACATCCTGATCAGCGCCCTAGGTGGTACGCCCCAGTACTTTATGGCGGAGCCGGGATGGTTCCGGACTGTGTTCATTGCCTCGGCGGTGTGGCAGAGCTCCGGCTGGGGAACCATTATCTACATAGCCGCCCTGACGGCAGTGGACCAGGAGCTTTATGAATCCGCCAAGATCGACGGCGCTTCTATCCTCCAGCAGATATTCTTTATTGATCTGCCCACCATCGTCCCCATGGCCATGATGATGCTGATCCTCAACTCTGGGAGTATTATGAACGGCAATATGCAGAAGACCCTTCTGCTCCAAACCGCAGGCAACAAGGCGACTTCCAATACCATTGGCGTGTATGTGTACACCATGGGCTTGACCAACGCCCAGTTCTCATACACTGCGGCCATCGGGCTGTTCCAGAATGTTATCAGCTTTATTATGGTTATGACGGTCAATAAGATTACCAAAGAAGCCAGCTCTATCAGTATGTTCTAAGGAAAGGAGGCGTTCGGTTTGGCAAAGGAAAAGACTTCCACCCACATCAAGCTTACCCGCAGCGACCGGATCTTCACAGTCTGCAACTATTTTTTCTGGGGAATTATCCTTCTGATTGTCATATATCCCCTGTATCTGATCGTTATTTCCTCTGTGTCCGACCCATATGCCGTTCTCAACGGTGAAGTCCTCCTTTATCCGGTGGATTTCTCCTGGATTGGATATGAGAAGATCATGAAGTATACCACCCTTTGGCGCAGCTATGGATGGGCGTTTGTGTACACCATCGGTGGAACTGCTATTGGTATCTTTTTCACTATGCTGCTGGCCTATGCCTTGTCCAACCGTTTTATCGGCAAGGGCTTGATCAACTTTATGATTGTGTTCACTATGTTCTTCAGCGGCGGCCTGATCCCCACCTTCCTGGTGATGCGGGACCTGGGGCTGTACAACAAGCCCATTATCATGGTTCTTATGGGTGCCATGAGTGTCTGGAACACCATGATTGCCCGTACCTACATATCTTCTAACATCCCTCGGGAGCTGTATGAGGCAGCCTCCATTGACGGTTCGGACCATTTCCGGTACTTCTTCCGGATTGTGCTTCCCCTTTCCGGCACCATCATCGCGGTGCTCAGCGTTTACTATGCGGTGGCCAAGTGGAACGATTACTTTACCGCTTTGGTATATCTGCGGGACAACACCTATTGGCCCCTCCAGACCGTTCTCCGCCAGATACTGGCTTCCCTGACCGTTTCCGCCGGGGACGTAGCCGAGATGTTCGCGGACGACTATACCGATGTGGCGGAGACCCTCCGTGTCTCCAATGTGGTAAAATACTGCGCTATTATCATCTCCACGGTTCCCGCTGTTATCCTCTACCTGTTTATGCAGGAGTACTTTGTCAAGGGCGTTATGATCGGTTCGGTAAAGGGATAACACCACAAGCAAACGTTTAAAACGGCGCATCATTTTTGAATATACGCCGCAAATATACATTTCATTAAAGGAGGCTCCTTATGAAACGCAAATTATCAGTATTATGTGCGACCATGCTTATCCTTGCACAATTGGCCGGCTGCTCCAGCGGTTCTTCCAGCAGCGCTTCCTCCAGCACAGGCGGCAGTTCTACTGCCAGTGCGGCGGGCGGCAGCACAGCTTCCGGCGGCAGCTCCACAGCTGCAGCTGATACCTCCAACATGAATGAGATTGGGACAGTTCCCATTGTTAAGGAAAAGATCACCCTGAAAGCCATGCAGTACATCCGCGATACCGACGCCACCCAGATGGAAGGCCTTTGGTACGCCCAGAAGGTGGAAGAGGACACCAACATCCACATTGATTACACCCAGGTCAACCAGTCTGACTGGAGCACCCAGATGAACCTGATGTTCGCCTCCAACGACTATCCGGACATCATCGTCGACGCCAGCAGCCCCAAGGCCATCAACTCTGAAATTTACGGCGTTGACCAGAAAATCCTGGTTCCCCTTAACGACCTGATTGATCAGTATATGCCCACCTATAAGGGCCGTCTGGATCAAGATCCCGCCCCCTGGTCCGGCTTGATCAAGAGCGACGGCAATATGTACGCCATCGGCGCCATTGCGGACTACGGCTCCAACTGCGGCGGCGAGTTCTTCATCAACCAGACCTGGCTGACCAAACTGGGACTCTCTACCCCAACCACAACCGAGGAACTGTATCAGGTGCTCAGCGCCTTTGTCACCCAGGATCCCAATGGCAATGGCCAGAAGGACGAAATCGGTTATGAAGGCATCTTTGATGAGCTGACCACTTATTTCTTCTTTATGTGGGGTATTCCTGAGCATTCCAGACACTTCTTCATTAACGACGACGCGAAGGTTACTTTCTGCCCGTCTATGGATGGTTACCGGGAAGCAGTGGAATACATGAACCGCCTGTACACCGAAGGCTTGATGGATCCTGCCACCATGACCCAGGACTCCAACTCCAAGATCTCCACCTACAACCAGAACAACGTAGGCCTGACCACCATGCACCGTCTGAAATCCATGGGTTGGGACGTTCTTCAGGAGGATATGGTTTTCTTGATGACTCCTGCGGCCCCTGGACGTTCCCCCAAGCACTCCTCTGACCTTGCTACTGCCGGCGAACGTGTTTACTTTACCGTTGCCAACCAGCATCTGCCGGAAAGCGCTGCCTGGGTAGATTATCAGCTGACCGACCAAGTGACCTTTGAAAGCTACTACGGGCCGGAAGGGACCCTGTGGAATTGGAACAGCGACGGCAAGTGCGAACTGGGACCGGCTGGCGACCAGGGCGTTATGGAATATGCGCTGGGCGTAAACGGAATGTACTATATGCCCTCCTGGTATTACAACACCGTATTTGAGCAACCCGATTACCGCGTTGAAAGAATTGAGTACTGCCAGCAGTATAAGGATGCCGGCTTTATTCTGAAATATCCGGATGAATATTGCCTGAACCTGTCCCCCATTACAGCGGACAACCAGAATAAGATCAACCAGATCTATGTAAACCTGGAGACCCTGTATGATGAGGCGGTTGCGGATATGATCATGCACGGCGTGACAGACGACAAGTGGAATTCTTTCCAGGACCGTCTGAAGGCCGCGGGCAGCGAGGAGTATATCTCCCTGTATCAGGAAGCTCTGGATGAATTCCTGTCAAGAACTGCCGGTTAATTCTCAGCGAATATCAGAGAAGTTTTCTGAAGCTTGTAGTGTTACAGCTGTAAAGTGAAGTATGCTCAGGAAGTGTCGTTCCTGAACCAGGCGGCACAGCCCCGTTGCAAGGGCTGTGCCGCTCTTTTGTTTTCCGCCCTGTTTCCATAGGCGCAGTCAGGGCTGTCTTTTGGATTTCCAGCAAAAAAACTATTGACAATTAAAAAGAAGTATTTATAATAATACTAGGAAATTCGCATTGCCCCTTTAAAGCTTTTTACTGGTAAAGCAAAATCCTATTTTATTGTCTATTGGAGGTTTATCTCATGAGCAAATTGCGTAAACTAGCGGCAGGCGTCCTCGCCCTGGCTATGACCTTTTCCTTTGCGGCCTGTAATTCCGGCGGTGGGAGCTCTAGCGGTGCAGCGCCTTCCAATTCTGCCTCTGCCCCTTCTGGGGAGAAGAAGCAGATCGGTATCATCCAGCTGATGGATCACCCTGCCCTCAACGCCGCCCACGATGGCTTTGTGGCCGCCCTGGAGGAAAAGGGTTATAAGGATGGAGAGAATATTGCCATCGTCTATCAGAACGGACAGGGTGATACCAATAATCTGTCCACCATTGCGGACAAGTTTGTCGGCGATAAAGTCGATCTGGTTTTGGCCATTGCAACCCCGGCAGCTCAGGCTGTAGCAGGTAAGACCAAGGATATCCCCATTATTGCCACCGCTGTAACCGATTTTGCGGAGGCTGGCTTGGTGGAATCCAACGACAAGCCCGGAACCAATGTCTCCGGAACCAATGATATGAACCCCATTGAGGCACAATTTGACTTGATGTTCCAGCTCTGCCCGGAAGTTAAGACCGTCGGTTTCCTGTATAACTCCAGCGAGGACAACTCCCGCCTCCAGGTGGACATAGCAAAGGCCCTTCTGGATGCCAAGGGCATACAGTACGTAGAACGCACGGTTGCCAGCACCAACGATGTGCAGCAGGCCACCACCTCCATTGTGACAGAATGCGACGCCATTTATCTCCCTACTGATAATGTTTTCGCATCTTCCATGCCCATTGTCAGCTCCATTGCCATAGAAAACAAGACTCCCGTTATCTGCGGTGAGTCCGGCATGGTAGAGGGTGGCGGTCTGGCTACCTTGGGTATTAACTACTTCAATATCGGTCATCAGGCGGGACTAATGGCCCTGCGTATTCTGGAGGAGGGTGCTGACATTACCCAAATGGCCGTTGAATCCTCCACCGATTATGACTTCTGCATCAATGGCGAGACGGCGGAAGCCATCGGCGTTGCTATTCCGGAGGATTTGAAGCAGTATATCATTACCCCCTCCGCATCCTGAATGGCGATAGAATAACTTCCAAGAAGTTGACCGTTATACAAAATAGCTGTCTCTTATAAGCAAAGCTGTCCTGTTTTTTGACAGGACAGCCTTTTGCATTCTTTTATGCTTGACATTTGAATTGAAAAAAAGGGAGAGTCATCTCATGCTGGACATTATTTTAGGCGCTGTCGCCCTGGGGCTGTTGTGGGCAATTATGGCCTTAGGGGTTTATCTTACTTATCGCATTCTCGATGTGGCGGATCTGACCGTGGAGGGGACCATCGCTCTGGGCGGGGCAGTGGCTGCCCGTTTGATCAGCGGCGGCATGAACCCATGGTTAGCCACTTTGATTGCCCTGGCCGCCGGACTGCTGGGTGGATTGTGTACCGGTCTGCTTCACACCAAGCTGAAGATTCCCGCCCTGCTATCCGGCATCCTAACCATGATCGCCCTGTATTCCATCAATCTGCGGGTTATGGGGAAATCCAATATACCCCTGCTGCGGGTCAAAACCGTCTATTCCCCCCTTCAGGATATAGGGCTTTCCGGGGCGCTTCCCAGCCTGATTGTAGGAATTATTGTTGTTGTGGTGGTGGCGGTTATCATCTATTGGTTCTTCGGCACAGAGATAGGCTCCGCCATCCGTGCCACAGGCAACAACCAGAACATGGCCCGCGCCCAGGGGATCAACACCTCTAATATGATCATTTTGGGCCTGGTGATTTCCAATGGTTTGGTAGCCCTTTCCGGGGCGCTGATCGCCCAGTACCAGTCCTTTGCTGATGTGCAGATGGGCACAGGCTCTATTGTCATTGGCCTAGCTTCACTGATCATAGGCGAGGTGCTGTTCGGGACCCGCACCTTTAAGCGGACTCTGGTTTCAGTCAGCTTGGGTGCAATCATTTACCGGATCATCATTGCCCTGGTGCTCAAGGCAGGTATGGACGCCAATGATTTGAAGCTGTTTACCGCTGTAACGGTGGCGATCTGCCTGTCCATGCCCATGATCAAGCCCGCTGTAGCAGGGCTCTTCCATCCGGGGGACAGGAAAACAGAGGGAGGAAAGTGATATGATGCTGGACATGAACCAGGTTTATAAAACCTTTAACGCAGGTACCATCAATGAGAAAAAAGCTTTGACAGGGCTGGATATCCATCTGCAGGAGGGCGATTTTGTACAGGTGATCGGCGGCAACGGAGCGGGAAAGTCCACCATGCTCAACTGCCTGGCTGGGATGTTTCCAATCGACCGGGGCTCCATCCAGATTGATGGGCAGGATGTAACCCGTCTGCCGGAGTTTAAGCGGGCTAAGCTGATTGGGAGGGTGTTCCAGGACCCCATGATGGGCACTGCCGCCAATATGAACATTGAGGAAAACCTGGCCCTTGCCCTGCGGCGGGGGGAAAAGAGGACTTTGAGGTGGGGTGTTACCAACAAGGAACGGGAGCGCTACCACGAGCTGCTGAAGACCCTGGGGCTGGGTTTGGAGGATCGTATGACCAATAAGGTGGGCCTTTTGTCCGGGGGACAGCGGCAGGCGCTCACCCTGCTGATGGCCACCTTGCAGAAGCCCCGCATCCTCCTTTTGGACGAACATACTGCGGCCCTGGATCCCCAGACCGCTGCAAAGGTGCTGGAGCTTTCTGAAAAGATCATCTCCGAAAATCATCTCACCGCAATGATGGTCACCCACAACATGAAGGACGCCATTGTCCATGGAAACCGGCTGGTGATGATGCAGGATGGGCACATCATCCTGGATATCGCCGGGGAGGAGAAAAAACACCTCACAGTAGAGGCTTTGCTGGAGAAGTTTGCCCAGGTCAGCGGCAGCGAGCTGGCCAATGACCGGATGCTGCTTTCATAGGGTGCTTTTGCCATAGTTTGAGAAAACAAAAGGGCGGGCGCATGGTTTTTCATACGTCTGCCCTGTATCTTTATATAGTATTTGACATGAAGTATCAGCAATCAGATATCAGTATTAGGAAGCACCCTTGCTTTCCAGAACAGTGACGCGGGTCTGAATTTCATCAATTTGGTGTTTGGTTCTCTCCTGCTCTTGTTCCAGCTCCGTTTGTTTTTCCCGGACAAGGGCGAGACCATCAAAGAGGACGTCGATGCGCCTGGTGACGCTGTTTTCAATTTTAATGTTGAGACGGCGCTCAAATTGGCTCATTTCTTCTCTCATTTCGGTCCGCAACTGATTTATCTCAGTTTGAATTTTGGCTTCCATTCTGCTGGTCTGGTCCTCCAACAGGGCGGCGATTTGATTGAGCAACTCATTGTTTTCCATAGTCGACCCCTCCTCCTGTATTTTAGTATATCATACGCGTAAAGAAAGGTCAACGAAGCTTTTGCGTATTTCCTCTGTGAAATGTATAATTATGACATGCAATCCAGCGATTTTAATGCTTTTTTGTTTAAAGGCTGTTCAAATTTTGGGGGATTTTCCGTTGACTTTTGCATATTACGACGGTATAATTTCGATAAGCTGATGGAAAAGCGCCTAAGAAACCGGCATAATGCCCAATCTGTTCCTCCGCAGCTTTTCCAAAGGCGGTAATGGGGGTTGGTGGATATGCAGTTTTTAAACATCCTGCCATCAAAACAAGCCCCCGCAAATTAGGAGGAATTAACATGAAAAGAAATCATCTTCTTTCCCTGGCGCTTTCCGCTGCGGTCTGCGCAGGAATGCTGACCGGCTGTAACGGCGGTACACCGTCCAGCAGCACGGCGGGAGGTTCCGCTGCAGCTTCTGGAGATACCATCAAAGTAGGCATTCTGGCCCCTTTAACCGGCGACGCCGCCCAGTATGGCATCGCGGCTTCCAACGCTGCCAAGCTGTACTTTGACCAGGTCAATACCTCTGGCGGCATAAACGGCAAATCCATTGAGTACATCCTACTAGATGAAAAGGGACAGGCCGCTGATGCTGTCGTCGCCTACAACAGCCTGCTGGAGCAGGGCGTAACCGCCATTGTGGGGGACGTCACCACCGCCCCTACCATTGCAGTGGCGGTTGAATCTGCTTCCGCCAATATGCCCCTGATCACCGGCTCTGCCACTGCTGCGGCTGTCACCGTTGACCCGGACACCAACACCGTCCGCTCAAATGTCTTCCGCTCCTGCTTTATCGATCCTTTCCAGGGTGAGAAAATGGCCAGCTTCTCTAAGGAAAAGCTGGGAGCAAAGACCGCCGCTGTCCTCTTTAACAGCAATATCGACTACTCTGTGGGCCTGAAGGACGCTTTTATTGCCAAGGCACAGGAGATCGGCCTTGAGGTGGTTGCCACCGAAAGCTATGCGGACAAGGATTCGGATTTCAAGAGCCAGCTCACCAACATCAACGCCAAGGCTCCCGACGTTCTGTTCTGCCCGGACTATTATCAAAAGGTCGCCCTGATTGCCCCCCAGGCCAAGGAAGTGGGTCTGACCGCTACCTTTGTGGGTGGCGACGGCTGGGACGGCGCCATTGAGGCCATCAACGATTCCGCTATGATCGAAGGCGCATACTATTGCTCTGGATTTTCCGCCGACGATACTTCTGAAGCGGTTCAGAAGTTCCTCAGCGACTACAAGGCCGCCTACAACAGCGACCCCAATATGTTCGCCGCCACTACCTATGACGCTGCCGCTATTCTGGCGGACGCCATCAAATCCGCCGAGGAGGCTGGCCTGACCCCCGCTACTGATGAGTACAAGGCTGCGATTGTCTCCGCTATCTCTGCCACGAACAAGGATTATGTTACCGGCCATTTCACCTTTGACTCCAACAACGACCCTGTAAAGGACGCTGTTATCATCAAGATCGCTGGCGGCAAGTACACCTTTGACTGCAAATTCTAAAAAATAGGCGTTCCCTTTGTAAATGCCATATAGCGCCGCAATGCAACCGGAATGGGAGGTGGGTTCAGCCGCCTCCTGTATCCGGTTTGTGTCGTATCAACAGGAAAGTTACCTTCTGAAAAGCTTGGTGTGTTTTTATGTAATTTTATAAGACGGAAAGGATGGAATCCCTATGCTGCTCCTCTCCCAAATCATCAACGGCCTGCAGCTTGGCAGCATCTATGCGCTGGTTGCCCTGGGGTACAGTATGGTTTACGGAATCATCATGCTCCTGAACTTTGCCCACGGCGATATTATTATGGTGGGCGGCTATGTCGCCATGCTGACCATTGCCGCCGGTGTACACCCCCTGCTGGCAGTGGTGCTGGCAGTGCTGGCCTGCGTCCTCCTCGGGGTGGTCATCGACAAGGTGGCCTACGCCCCCCTGCGGTCTTCCCCCCGCATTTCGCTGCTGATCACTGCCATCGGCGTTTCCTTCCTGCTGGAAAACCTGGCCCAGAACATTTGGGGAGCTAACGCCCGGCCCTTTCCCAACAGCGCCATTATCAAGGGGGCAACCCTCAACATAGGCGGCGTACACATCGGCACCACGGCAATTGCAACCATTGTGGTATCCATCCTGTCCATGGTTGTCCTCACCTTCCTGGTCCAGAAGACCAAACGGGGCAAGGCAATGCGGGCAGTATCGGAGGATATGGGCACTGCCCAGCTCATGGGGATCAATGTCAACAGCACCATTACCTTCACCTTTGCGGTGGGTTCCGCCCTGGCGGGGATCGGTTCCATCCTGTACTGCTGCACCTATCCTCAGGTTTCGCCTACAATGGGCTCCATGCTGGGGCTGAAGGCCTTTGTGGCGGCAGTCTTGGGGGGGATCGGATCCATCCCCGGGGCCATGGTCGGGGGATTTGCCATCGGCATGGCGGAGGTCTTGGTCCGGGCTGTTGGGCTTTCCGACTGGACCGACGGCGTAGTCTTCGCCATCCTGATCGTAGTGCTGCTCTTCCGCCCCACCGGGCTGATGGGCCGTCCCATGACCGAAAAAGTTTAATGAACGGGGAGGGTTAGTCGGATATGCGTCAAAGATTCGAAATTCCAATGCCGGTTCGCTATCTGGTCAACGGCGTACTGATTGTACTGCTGTTCCTGCTGGGGCAGTTTATGATCTCCGCCGGTATTCTCAGCAGCTATTTCCAAAAGATCCTGCTCCAGGTGGGGGTCTATATTATCGCCGCCGTTTCCCTGAACATGGCCACCGGGTATTTGGGACAGCTTCCCCTGGGCCACGCTGGGTTTATGGCGGTGGGTGGCTATACCGCCGGTATTTTTTTGAAAAATTTTCCCATTAAGGGGCTCCCCGCCTTTATTCTGGCGATTATTCTGGCGGGAATCGTGGCGGGCATTTTCGGCATTCTCATCGGCATTCCTGCCCTGCGGCTCAAGGGGGACTATCTGGCCATCATCACCCTGGGCTTTGGGGAGATTATCCGGGTCATCCTGTTGAACATCGACACGGTTTTGGGCTTTAAGTTTACCGGCGGTGCGGCCGGGCTGATGGGGATCCCCAAATACACCTCCTTTCCGGCAGTGTATATCTGCGTTGTAATCACCTGCCTGTTCATCCATACCATGATGAAATCCCGCCATGGGCGGGCCATCCTCGCCATCCGCGAAAACGAAATCGCTGCGGAGTCCTGCGGGGTCAATACCACCTACTATAAGACCATGGCCTTTACCGCCTCCGCCTTTTTCGCAGGTGTGGCAGGGGCGCTTTTCGCCAGTTATTTGGGGCTGCTGGTTCCAGGGGATTTTGGGTTTATGAAGTCCATTGAGATACTGGTTATGGTGGTGTTAGGCGGCATGGGCTCCATGCTGGGATCTGTCCTTGCGGCAGCGGTGCTGACCATCGTCCCCTTTGCCCTCCAGTCCATCTCCCAGACAGTGGCGGATTACCGGATGGTCATCTATTCGGTGCTGCTGATCGTGGTGATGATCTTCAAGCCCTCCGGCTTGCTGGGCACCTACGACTTTTCTCTGACCCGCATCATAGAGGGGCTGATCAACCGCGCTGGGATTCATGACGGCGTGGCAAGGAAAGGAGAGCAATCCAAATGAGCAAGCTGATACCTATGCCTACCAACAATCTCCTGACCGAACGCGACGTAGATAAGCCCCCTATTCTGGAGGCGCGGCACCTAGGCATTGATTTTGGCGGCCTGACGGCGGTTGACGACTTTAATATCGCCATTGGTAGAACGGAGATCGCCGGGCTGATCGGGCCCAATGGAGCGGGGAAGACCACGGTCTTTAACCTTCTGACCAAGGTGTACCATCCCACCCGGGGAACCATCCTCCTGGACGCCAAGGACACCGCTGGGATGAACACCATCCAGATCAACCACGCGGGAATTGCCCGCACCTTCCAGAACATCCGCCTCTTTAAAAACCTGACGGTGCTGGAAAATGTGCTGATCGGTCTTCACAATTCCATGAGCTGCAGTCTGTCGGAATCCATTCTCCGCCTTCCCCGGTACTGGAAGCAGGAAAAGGAGGCAAAGGAAAGGGCCCTGGAGCTGCTTTCCATCTTCCAGATGCAGGATCTTGCCAAATACGAGGCAGGAGCCCTTCCCTATGGGGCCCAAAGGCGGCTGGAAATTGTCCGTGCCTTGGGCACGAACCCCAAGCTTCTGCTGTTGGACGAGCCCGCCGCAGGCATGAACCCTTCGGAAACCGCCGGGCTGATGGAGAACATCCGCAAAATACGCGACTCCTTCCACATCGCCATTATGCTCATCGAACACGACATGAACCTGGTCATGGGAATCTGCGAAGGGATTGCGGTGCTCAATTACGGAAAGATCATTGCCAAGGGCACTCCGGAGGAAATCCAGGCCAATCCCGCTGTTATCGAGGCCTATCTGGGCAAAAAGAAAGAAGGGTGATGCTTTATGGCTATGCTGCAGGTAGATTCCATCAATGTGTTTTATGGCAGTATTCATGCCATTAAAGATGTTTCCTTTACCGTTGAAAAGGGGGAGATCGTCACCCTCATCGGCGCCAACGGCGCGGGAAAATCCACCATTCTGAAAACCGTTTCCGGTCTGCTGCGGTCAAGAGGAGGGGCAATTCAGTTCCATGACAGCCCTATCTCTGCTGCAGCCCCCCATAAGATTGTCTCCATGGGGCTGGCCCATGTGCCGGAGGGGAGACACGTCTTCGCCCAGATGACCGTAGAGGAAAACCTGGAAATGGGCGCCTATACCCGCCCCCAGGGCGAAATTGCGCCGGGGCTGGAAAGGGTCTACGCCCAGTTCCCCAGGCTGAAGGAACGCCGGAAACAGGTCTCCGGGACGCTGTCCGGCGGGGAGCAGCAGATGCTCGCCATGGGAAGGGCCCTGATGAGCCAACCCGCCCTGCTGATGCTGGACGAGCCCTCTATGGGCTTGGCCCCGCTGATGGTGGAGCAGATTTTTGACATTGTGAAGGAGCTCCACAAGGACGGGGTAACAGTCCTGTTGGTGGAGCAGAACGCCCAGATGGCTCTTTCGGTGGCGGACCGGGGGTATGTTCTGGAAACAGGAAAAATTGTCCTGACAGGCAACGGTAAGGAGCTGTTAGAGGACGATGCAGTCAAGAAGGCGTACCTGGGCGGTTAATATCACTGTTTTGTAAAATAGAAGCGCTCTATTTTTGTTTTAAGGAGTTGTTCCCATGTCTGCTGAGCCCAGCTGCTTCCGGCGGGTTGCCGCCATCCACGATATTTCCGGCTTTGGCCGCTGCTCTCTGACCGTTATTATCCCCACCCTCTCCGCCATGGGGGTTCAGGTCTGTCCTGTTCCCACTGCCGTCCTTTCCACCCACACCGGCGGGCTGGGAGAGGTGGTCATGCGGGATCTCACCGATTATATCCTCCCTACCCTTTCCCACTATAAAGCCTTAGACCTGTCCTTTGACGCCATCTACACCGGCTTTCTCGGCAGTGAAACCCAGATCGGCCATTGTCTGGAGTTTTTCCAGGCTTTCCCCGGTTCCTTAAAGGTGGTGGACCCAGTCATGGGAGACCACGGGAAGGCCTACCGCACCTGCGGCCAGGGGATACAGGACCGCATGGCCGAGCTGGTGTCGGCGGCGGACATCATCACCCCCAACTTGACGGAGGCCTGTATTCTGCTGAAATTGAAATACGATTTCAGCTCTGTCACCCATTCCCATGCCAAGAGTATGCTTGCCCGCCTCAGCGAGATGGGACCCTCCAAGGTGATTATAACAGGGGTCCAGCTTGCCACCGGGGAAATGGCCAACATTGGGTATGACCGGGAGGCAGGGGCCTACTGGTATGTGCCCTGTGACTATGTCCCTGTTTCCTATCCTGGCACCGGGGATATTTACGCAAGCGTTCTGGTGGGCTCCCTTCTCACTGGGGACAGCCTTTCCATGGCCATGGGGCGGGCCACCAGTTTTGTGGAGATCGCCATTAAAACCACGTTTAGCTATGGGACGGATCCTCATTACGGCGTTATGCTGGAAAGCGCCCTCCCCTGGCTGACCCACAAGGAAATTGTCAAGAACTTCAACATTCTGTAAAGGAAGACAGGGCAGCTGCAAGAGATGGATACAATAGAGCAAATCAGAATTATCCCAATGGAGCGCCGCCATGTTCCCCATTTGGCGCGGCTGGAAAAGCTGTGTTTCGCGGAGCCATGGAGCGAAAAAGCCCTTGAGGAGGAACTAGATAACCCCCAGGCGGTGTTCCTGGCAGCGGAATCCCTTCATGGAGAGGTTCTCGGATATGCCGGGATGCATGATATTTTAGGGGAAGGTTATATCGACAATATCGCCGTGTTCCCCCAGGCGCGGGGCAGCGGCATAGGCTCGGCCCTGGTCAAGGCCCTTTGCAGCTATGGGGCGGATAAGGGCCTTGCATTTATTACACTGGAGGTCCGGCCCTCCAATGTCCCGGCCCTGGCGCTGTACCAAAAGTTCGGATTCCAGGAGAAGGGAAGGCGGCGGAACTTTTACAGGCGCCCTGCCGAGGACGCCCTGATCCTCACCAAACATTTTCCGGGAAATAACCGGCCTGCCGGCGAAGAAAGGAAGAGGGACGGATGAAAATATTGGGAATCGAAAGCTCCTGTGATGAAACGGCTGCCGCTGTGGTGGAGGACGGGGTAAAAATCCTGTCCTCCTCAGTGAATTCACAGATCATGGAGCACCGGAAATTCGGGGGCGTGGTTCCGGAGATTGCCTCCAGGCGGCATACGGAGAACATCATCTCTGTGGTCCAGGACGCCCTCGGCCAGGCGGGTCTCTCCCTTGGGGAGATCGACGGGATAGCGGTTACCGCTGCCCCGGGGCTCATTGGGGCGCTGCTGGTTGGCGTCAACTTTGCCAAAGGCCTTTGCCTCGCCACCGGAAAACCGCTGATCCCGGTACACCACATTCGGGGGCACATTGCAGCCAACTACCTGGCCCATCCGGAGCTGAAGCCCCCCTATCTCTGCCTGGTGGTATCCGGGGGGCACAGCCACCTGGTGGAGGTACTGGACTATACCAGCTTCCATGTGGTGGGGCGGACGCGGGACGATGCAGCCGGGGAAGCTTTTGACAAGGCGGCCCGGGCCATGGGTTTTCCCTATCCAGGAGGGGTCATTTTGGACAAGGAGGCGCAAAGGGGGAACCCTCACGCCTATCGTCTGCCCCAGCCCAAGGTGGACGGCAGTCCCTATGATTTCAGCTTTTCCGGGTTAAAAACAGCGGTAATCAATCTAGTGCACAATGCGGCCCAGAAGGGAGAAGCGCTGAACGCACAGGATCTGGCTGCGAGTTTTCAGTTCACAGTGGCAGAGATTTTAACCAACCGCTTTCTGTTGGCGGCGCGGGATCTCCGGTATAACATTCTCGCTGTTGCAGGCGGTGTGAGCGCAAATTCCGGGCTGCGGGAAATGCTCCGTGAAAAGTGCCTTCAGGAGAACCGGCAGATCTATTTTCCGCCCCTTTCTCTGTGCGGGGACAATGCTGCCATGATCGCCTCTCAGGGCTTTTATGAATACCGGGCAGGCGTGCAGGCCGGAATGGAACTGAATGCCAGCCCCAGCATGCCCATTGACGGCTGTCAATGGAATTCCATACTGCCGGCATCAATGTAAGAGGATTTATCCTGTTTCGTACAAGACAGGAGACAGCCCTAAAACTACGGGCTGTCTCCTGTTCTTTATTTCCCTCCCTGAAGTACCTGATATTTCAAAATGGCCGTCACCGTCTTTGCATCCTTAATTTCTCCAGACAGTACCTTCTCCAGAACCTCGGGGAAGGGCATGCGTATCACATCCAGGAATTCCCCTTCATCCAAATGCTGCCCGCAGGGCTTTAGCTCATCGGCGTAATAGATGCGGATAATCTCAGAGCAGTAGCCGGGGGAAGGGTATATCTCCCCAAAATATTCATACCTGCCGGGAGTATAGCCGGTTTCCTCCTCCAGTTCCCGCCTTCCGCATTCAAAGTGGTCTTCACCAGGATTGACCTTGCCGGCAGGCAGCTCCAGGATTTCCTCCCGGTAAGGGTGCCGGTATTGGCGCACCAGCAGGACGTTCCGGTTTTCATCCAGTGCCAAAACACATACTCCTCCGGAATGCTCCACGATTTCCCTCTTTGAGGTCTTCCCATTGGGCAGCTCCACTGTGTCGTGGCGCAGATTGAGTATCCTTCCCCTGAAGGGGTATTCGCTGGACAGTATCTTTTCTTCATATTTCATAGCTGTGCTTCCTCCTTTTTTGGAATGTTACTGCAAGTCCCGTTCATAGTATAAAGGTACAGCGGCGCTCCAGTCATTGTACTTTTCTCTATTATACCATAAGTCAGGGCAAAATAGTAAGGGAAAGCTCACACACAATTTTATTTTACGCTGCAGCGCGGCTGACCATATGAAATCTGGAAAAGGATGTGTTGATATGGCCCATGCCCTTGCCCCCTTCTACCTTTCGCCTCCCTCGTTCCAGTCCCTCTCCCAGCATATCCGGGAAATTGACCAGCGTTCGCCGTTATTTCAGCTGCGTTCAGCTGGGGAATCCGTTTTAGGCCGGCCTTTATGGTATTTCTTTGTCGGAGAGGACTCCGCTCCCCCTACGCTGCTGGTAGGCTGCACCCATGGCTCGGAATGGATCACAGCGCTGTTGCTGCTGCTGTTTGCAGACTCCCTTGCATCCGCCCTTGAAAACCAGGGGGAGATCGCCGGTATCTGTGTGGAGCCCCTCTTCCATGGACGTTCCCTGATTCTACTGCCCTGCCTGAACCCAGACGGGATGGAGATCGCCCTTTATGGCCCCGGTTCCTCTGGCGAGCTGGCCGGACAGGTAGACGCCATGATTCAGGGCAATCCGGGCCAGGTGTGGCAGGCCAATGCAAGAGGCGTGGACCTAAACCACAACTTCCCAGCAGGGTGGGAGACGCTGCGGGAGATGGAAATCCGGGAGGGAATTACCGGGCCGGGTCCGACCAGGTTCGGAGGACCCCACCCATTCAGCGAGCCGGAAACATTGGCAGTAAGGGGAATCTGTGAGGCGTTTGCCGTGCGCCAGGTATTGGCGTTCCACTCCCAGGGGGAAGAAATCTACTGGAGATATGGCGGACGCACCCCCGGGAGAGGATTGATGGTTGCAAGGCTGTTTTCCGCCTCCAGCGGGTATCGGGTATGCGATCCGGTGGGCACCGCCTCCCACGGCGGGCTGAAGGACTGGTTTATTCAGGAGACAGGGAGGCCAGGATTTACACTGGAGGTGGGCAGGGGGAAAAACCCGCTTCCTATTGGGCAGCTCCCAGGGATTTGGACAAAGCTGAAGGAGACGCTGATGCTCTCAATCCTTGTATGAAAAGAATGCCCAGCCGCTGGCAGCTGCCTTTGCAGGGACCGCCAATGGCTGGGCATTTACAGATACAGACAAGGGTCATTGATCCTTCTTGCCATCTTTATGCTTCCGTCGGATGTATCTTATGGCAAGGACAACCCCTGCCGCAAAGGAGACAATCCCCAGCAGTGCCACCCAGTACAGGATATCCGGCCCTGTCGAGGTGACAAAAATCGCCGTTGGACCATCCGCGCCCCCTATGACGCCCAAGCTCTCTATCATACGGCTCATCCCCATTGCCTTTGCCGCAGAATATACCCCCAGACACAGCAGGGAAAGGATGGCGGCACACACGATGGCAATGATCTGCTTTCGCTTCCAAATCTCCCCGGAAAGGCGTTCAAAGCCAAGCTGTTCGTTCAGGCTTTCCACAAATTCCTTAGGAGAGCCCAAGCGCTGGATCAGCTGGCTCTCCGTCTCCCCATGTTCTGCCGCTGATGCAAAGGCCTCCTCCAAATCCCGCAGCACCTCTTTTTTGGCCTGGCGGGGAAGCGGCAGCAGCCTCTCCACCTCATGAATATACTGGTCTTTCATAGAAAGTTCCTCCTCCAGTCGAAATTCCGGTTCGTTTTCGTCTGCCCTTGGCGTTACTCCCCTTCCGCCTCATCTGGGCGGGTTTGATTCAACTCCAGTTCGCCGATAAATTCGTCAACGCAGATGGTATAGTCCCTCCAGAAAGAAATCATCTCCTCAAGGGCAGTCCTTCCCTTTTTCGTCAGGGAATAATATTTTTTGGACCCTCCGTTGGCGGTGGTATAGACAATCCGGCTTTGAAGCATTTCTGCCTTCTGCAGGCGGTAAAGAATAGGATATACCGTTCCCTCCCTGGCATAACCCAGAACATCCGCTCTGCGGTTCAGCTCAGTGATGATCTCGTATCCATAGGTTTCCTTCCGGGCAATCAAACAAAGCAGGATCATTTCCAGAGAACCCTTTTTAAATTGTTGTATGTACTTTTGGCTCACAAGGATGTTTTCTCCTTTCAGCATCTATATTTAGTATTACTAAATTGTTATGCTAATTATAACGCCTCTTTTCTTATTTGTCAAGCAAAGGGCGACATTGACACTGCAGTCCAAATATGCTATCCTTGATACCGTTGGCAAAACAGTTAAAATAACTTGCACATCTAGGGGAATTCCCTATAAATTCTTTCAAAAACATTTTGAATGTGCTATAATCTGAACAGGAGGGATTCAAATGAAAAAGCTATTGCTGTTGTTTTTTGTTCTTTTTATGGCTGGATGCGGCTCTAAACCGTCAGAGCTGCCAGTGATGGAATGGGGCGAGGAAGATCTGTCCATCATAGAAAAGGGCACGCAAACCACAATTTCCTATGGAATGACAAAACCAGAGATAGAGGGTATCCTGGGAAAAGAGGTAGCGGTCAGCGAAGCGTCTGCCACCAAGGAGGACTTGATATACAGCGGCGGTCTGTTTGTTGGATATCGGGACGGCATTGCCGCCGAGCTGGTGATAGAAAGCGACACCTACCAGACCAACAAGGGGATTACCATAGGCAGCACCATGCAGGACGTGGAGGACGTCTGCGGATATACTGAATTTTCCCGCGGGACTGTGGTGGTGGGCAGCACCGCCCATCTGACTCAGTACATTTTCGACTCTGACGGTAACCCTATGACCACCGAGACGATGCCGGAGCGCATTACCTCCTCCGACGATTTTTATGTGGTCTCCTTTGAGTTTGAGAGCAATCGGGTGGCCCGTATCCGCGTTTGTGACGCGCTTTTTTCCTACAAGCGTTCCTGACGCTGACGCCCTGTACATAACCCCCTGTAAAGATGAAAATGGGAGCTTCCCCAGTCTGTGCGGACAAGCACAATTCAGGGAGGCTCCCGTGTTTTTATGTTAATTTAAAAGATATGATCTCTGCTGAAAGCTTATTTTTTCCTTCTGTCCTCGCCCAACACAATGAAGGCCAGCACCTTGGGGCCGGAATTCATTGCAATAGACGCCCCTACCTGGTAGGAGAGATAAGGGGGATACCCCACCCTCTGTTCCATGGCCTGGTGGAAGGGCTTTACAAATTCCACCGCTTCCCCTATTACAGTGCAGTATTGGAAGTTAGGGTCGGTGCTCCGCTTTAAATACCAATCCGCCAGCCTTCCAGGGACATTTTTATCGCCGCGGACCTTTTCCACGATCTTTGTCTCCCCGTCAATGATGCTGATAATGGGCCGCAGCCCCAGCACGTCCCCCACAAAGCCCGCCGCTGCGCTGATCCGGCCGGATTTTTTCGCGTATTCCAGGGTAAACACTGCAAAGTAGATCTCCACCCTGGCAAAATACTCTTCCAGCCAGGGAACAATCTGGTCCGTATCCTTTCCCGCCTGGATCATGTCCATGGCCTTTTCAATGGCATATCCGTATCCAACTGTATAGGTCCCGGAATCCAGCACATGGAGCTCTATTTTATCCCGGTATTGGGGATGCTCACTGAAAAACATCTCCTTTGCCATAGACGCGGCTTGGAACATATTGGAGCCCCGGCTGGTGATGGTGATGACAATAATAGAAGTATAGCCTTCTTCCGCGGCCTGAAGGTAGGCCTCCACAAACTGTACGTTGGTGATATGGCTGGTGGAGGGGAATTCCTTTGCCTGGTGGAGGAGCTCATAAAATTGCCAAGGATCGAAATCCCGGCGCTCGTAATATCCTTTCCCGTCAATGGTGACGGGAATAGGGAGAATCTGCAGGTTTTCATGGGCTCTTTCAAATTCCGCCGGAATATCGCAGGCGGAATCGGTGATGATCTTTATTTTACTCATTTTATTTGCTCTCCCTTGTTATTGTCCCATTTCATGGTAGTCAGCTGCCCTTCTGCCTGCAGTCCGGGGAATCCCCACTGCCGGAGGGTCTCATATACCCCAATGGCCACAGTGTTGGACAGGTTCAGGCTCCGCGCTTCACTGCGCATGGGCAGGCGCACGCATTCTCCCGGATGCTCGTATAAAAGCGGCTCCGGCAGGCCTTTATCCTCCCGCCCAAATACCAAGTATACCCGGTCCCACTGTGTATAATTGATCTCGCTGTAGTTTTTTTGCCCCTTTGTGGTAAAGTATATGCACTGCCCGCCGGGATTCTGTGCGAAAAAATGGTTTATGTTGTCGTAGTAGTGGATATCCAATAGGTGCCAATAATCCAGGCCGGCGCGCTTGAGCTTAGCGTCGTCTATCTCAAATCCCAGGGGCCTGACCAAGTGCAGGCTCGCCCCTGTCGCGGAACAGGTCCGGGCAATGTTGCCTGTGTTCTGAGGGATGCGGGGCTCCACCAGGACAATATCAATGTGCTTCATTCTTATTTTACTTTACCTCAAAGTCCGCTGCCGTCCGGCCACAGATAACGGAGTGGACGTATTTTTTGCATTCCAGGTGGGCCGGATGGGTTTGATAGCCGTCCAGAGCCGCGTGGTCGGCAAATTCCGAGTATAGGCATACATCATAATCGCCAGGGTTCAGGTTTGGGTTTACTTCCAGCTTTATCAGGCCGGGAACCACCCCCGCCAGGTTTTCCAGCATTTTCTTCATCTGGGGGATGGTTTCTTCCTTGCGGGACGGGTCGGTCAGCTTCCAGAGGACAATGTGCTTTATCATTTGTAAAAAACCTCCTTTTTCTATTTTATCGTAAAGCATTTAGGGTGTTCTGTCAAGGAATTATTTGGCCGCTATGCCTCTGTGCCAGTATCCGCCGGGCAATGATCCCAAAGATAACAGCCGCTGGATCCCAGCGGCTGTTATCCCCGGACATATGGCCGTCGAAGCTCTTTATTCCTTAACAATTGGCGGTATCTGGGAGAGCATGTTGTCAACGTCTTCAAACATGGCGCTTTTCGTTGTGCCAAGCACGTTGGCCCGCTCAATATGCTTAACAACTTCCTGGTATTGATCCCGTATCTTATCAAAGAAACTGCGAACGCTCCCTAAAGACTCCTGGGAACTGTCCACTACTTTGGAGATCTCACCCTGAACAGCGGAAGCGCCTTCCGCCGCCTGTATGATCTTTCCAAACATTTCAGAGGTCTTCTGGACGTTTTCAACGCCCCGCCCCAATGTATTCTGGGAGGCTTGTATGCTCCCATTGAGACGGTCGGTGCCGTTCTCCACTGCCTTCACATTGGAATCCACCTCGGCGATCAGCCCCTTGATTTCATCGGCCAGCTTCTTCACCTCTGTAGCCACTACTGCAAAGCCCTTTCCCTGTTCCCCGGCCCTGGCGGCTTCAATGGAAGCGTTGATTGCCAAAATGTTGGTCTGGTCGGCGATGGAGACGATCTTGCTCATGCACTGCTTGATTTTTCCAATATCCTCTTGAAGGCCGGCAAAGGTGCTTCCCATCTCGCCGAAGCTGTCTTCCACCTGCTGGGAAACGCCTTTAAGAGCCTCTACCTCCGTCTGCGCCTGAAGAACGGACTGGGATATTTCGCTTTTTACCTCTGTAATCTGGTCAGAGACCTGGCCTATACTGGAAAATTGATCCCCAAAGTCCTCCAGCTTTGTCTGAAAGATCACGGCTTCGGCCAAAACATTGTCGAAGGATTGGCCCACCATGCTCAATTCCCAGAGGGAATCCACCTCTTTTTTTACCAGCTCCTTTTGGTAATCCTTTAAGCTGTTGGTCACATGCAGGATAGGATACAGGTTTTTTTCCTGGGGCAGTTTCCGCTTTGACTCATCTTTTCTACGAAAGAGCATATCCCTTCCCCCTTATTCAAATACGACGCAGGACATCGACTGATTTACAAATTGATTGTTAAAGTGCTCCCCATAGCCGACGAGCCCAGCGTGGCTGCCCAGGGCGCTCATTTCCTTTAAATACCGCTGCATATAGTTGTTCTCGCTGAACAGCTTGTATCGGAACAGACAGTTTACCGAAAAGACAGCCGATATCTTAGGAAATTCCGAACGGATCAGGCGGATCGTGTCCTTTACGATCGCCTGATAGTCGCCCAGCTCCAGCAGGATGAGAACGTCAGAGTCGTTTACCTGCCGGAAACAGGATAAGGCGCTTCCGTTGACTTCCTTGATGGAAATAATGCAGGTATCGTTGCCGTTGATTTTACCAAAGGGGTTTTTAAAGGTCTGGGTCAGGATCTGCTGTTCCGTTACATGAAGGATTCGCTGGTAAACGTCCCTTGCGGGCTGCCCGTTCAGCGCCCCTATTATGTAATTGGATTTATCTGTTTTGGAGGCAATAAACCGGTAGTCCCCCATTTGGTGATAAATATTTTCCTTATAGGTCTTTACTCGGCCGTGGTTGTTTTTAACCAGAGCATAGGCCACTGCATCCTCATAAACCTTTCCATTTGCGGAAACCTTGCCCCCGTCCCCGGTGCCCCCCACCAATGAAATATGGAGAGGCCTTAATACGGTGTATATCGTGGTCAGGGCACAGGCGTCATTCCCCGAACAAAAGTCAATGCACACTGTATTCTGCTGCGCAACGCCCACCTTTTTCACATCCTGCTGAAGGCGCTCAATATATTTCACCGGCATGGTGGATACCTGTTCCAGTACGTTGGCTGTCGCGCTCACGCCTTCGCAGAAAGCGATAACCCCCACGCCCTTTTCCACCATCTGCGTACTATAGCTCATCCCAATACAGCCGATGCTGGGCACCTGGGGAAAGAGCTTTTCCAATTCCTGTACATGCTGCTCAAACTGCCTTTGATTGGACATCAGCAGAATCAGCTGGGGATTCTGCAGCCCGCGGACGGCTTCCTGCAGGCTTCCATGTTGACTGGATCCGAAAAACTGCTTCATTGCCGCGTTTCTCTCCTTTGCTGCGTATACTTACCCTCCATAAAACCGGCGATAAGTTCTGTCATAAATAATCCTTTTTATTATACCCTAACTATATTTGACACGTCAAGTTCCAGTTTCAAACCGTTATGAATTGAACTGCTATTAAAGGATTAAATATAGCTATTTACTGTTGTTGTTTTGAAAAACATGATCCCTTTCCATGTATACTCTGGAAAAAGGCTTGACAATTCCCCCGCCAATCGTTTATAATATCCACAATGAAAAACCGCTGAATGAGAAGAGTACCTTTGGCACGATCCCCCTACAGAGAGCTGCGGACGGTGAAAACGCGGCGGCGGGAGGTCAGAGGGAATGGACTCATGAGGGCAGGACGAAAAGCGTATTGCGCCCAGTAGCGCCTGACGGGAGCATCTCCGCCGTTACCAGGGGATTCCGTAACATCGCATACGGATTAAGGGGGCAGAGAATAACCTTTGCCAAATTGGGTGGCACCGCAGGAGCATATTAAGCTCTTGTCCCAGTCTAACATTATTTAGGTTAGATTGGGACAAGAGCTTTTTGTTTTTGCCATGTTCCGGAAGGAACAGCGGACCCCAAAGGGAAAGGAGGCGGAAAACCATGGAAGGCCGGACAGCATTTTTCATCCAGCACCTATGAAGGGGTAAGGACAGCCGGAATCCCCACAGCAGCCCTGAATCCCTACACTCAAAAACATTGGAGGAAATGAAATATGACATTCACACCGATTATAGCCTTTGCCTGCGTTGCCGCCACCTTTGCCGTGGGCGACTACATTGCCCTGAAAACCAAGGGCGTTGTCTCCACCTTTATTACCGCCATTGTGGTGTTCATCCTGTTCGGAAGCGTTTTGAAGCTTTTTCCCGGCAATATGGTAGACCTGTCCGGTCTGTCTTCAATCATCCCCACCTTTGGCATGACCCTGATCCTCACCAATTTGGGCTCTACCCTTGACCTGAATGAACTGAAAAAGGAGTGGAGGACCATCCTGGTGTCCATTGCCGGGGTTGGGGGGATTGTGGTCCTGGGATTTACCTTGGGGCAGCTGCTGTTCGGCAGGGAGTATGCCCTCAGCGCCATTGCCCCCATTGCAGGCGGCATTGTGGCCACCATGATTTCTGGCGATGCGGCCAACGCAGCCAACCGCCCCGATATTGCCGCCTACACCGCAGCGGTCATGGCCATCCAAATGCTGATCGGGCTGCCCATCGCCTCCTTCTGCCTGAGAAAATCCGCTGCCCGGTATATTTCCAGGGGACTGCATAAGACAGGTGCTTCCGCCTCGGGAAAACAGCTGAGCCTGCGCATAATCCCTCCAACTCCAAAATCCCTCAACAGCCCTACTGCCCACTTTGCCCGGCTCGCCATCGCCGGGGCGTTGGCCCAGGCCTTAGCCAACCTCACAGGGATCAATGCGACTATCTGTTATCTGGCGGTGGGACTGCTGGCGGCGGCCACTGGAGCTGTAGAAAAGAACAGCCTCAAGCTGGCAGGCGGCGACGGTGTGATGCTGCTGGCAACCTATGCCTACTGCACTACCAGCTTTCTCACTATGACTTTCTCCCAGTTTGCCGCTATTTTGATCCCGGTGATCGGTATGCTGCTCATTGGGGCAGTGGGTGTGATGCTCCTCTCCAGCGCCATGGGGCTGCTGTTTCATTGGGATCCCTTCCTGTCTATTGCGGTGGGGCTTTCCTGTATGCTGGGCTATCCTGTCACCTATGCGGTTGCCATGGAGGTGGTCAATGGAGCCACGGCAGACGGAGGCTATTCCGAGGGGGAGGTTCAGAATCTAACCAACCAGTTCCTGCCCAAGATGCTGATCGCAGGCGTGGCCTCGGTCAGTGTGGTTTCGGTGGTGCTGGCTGGAATGATCTCCCCCTTGATTTTCGCCTGATTTTCTCAAAATTTTACAGACAGCAACTTTAAATGATGGAAAGGATGTATGGAAGATGAACGCCAACTATATGCAGCGCGCCGAACAGATGCGGGAGGAAATCATCTCCAACCGGCGCACTCTTCACAGCTTTGCGGAAGTCGGCTTTGAGCTTGAAAAAACAGTTTCCTTTGTAATGGAGCGGCTCTCCTCCTATGGTTACCATCCTCAGAGGGTGGGAAAGGCCGGGGTGAGCTGCACAGTGGGGAAAGGGGGGAAAGTCTTTCTACTGCGGGGGGATATGGACGCCCTGCCTATGGAGGAGGAAACCGGCCTGCCCTTTGCCGCCGGCAACGGATGCTGCCATTCCTGTGGCCATGACTGCCACACCGCCATGCTTTTGGCCGCTGCAAAGCTGCTGAAGGAGCAGGAGGACTCCTTGGCCGGAAGGGTCAAGTTTATGTTCCAACCTGCGGAAGAGCTGCTGGGCGGGGCCCTGGATATGATCCAGGCCGGGATTCTGGAAAATCCCAAGGTGGATGCAGGATTGGCGCTGCACGTAATGGTGGGAAACGAAAACAGCAAAACCGGAGAAGTTTTTTACGCAGATGGCCCGGCCAATTTCTCCGGCGATGCCGTGACCATTCGGGTGAAAGGGAGGGCTGCCCATGGAAGCACTCCAGAGGCGGGAGTAGACGCCATTACCATTGCCTCTCACATTGTCATTGCCCTCCAGGAGGTACTTGCCAGGGAGATCAATTCCATGCAGCCCTCTGTCCTGATCGTTGGGACCATCCATGGGGGAACTACCTGCAATACCCTGGCCGGGGAAGCTGTCTTAGAGTGTTCCTGCCGGGCCGCCACCCACGAAAACCGTGCATTTTTAAAACAAAGAATCAAAGAAATCGCCGAGGGCACCGCCAAAACCTTCCGCGGAGAGGCAGAGGTGGAATATGTCTACGGAATGCCGCCTATGGTCAACAACAGGGAATTGAGCAGCGAGATCGGGGAGTACTGCCGGGAGATGCTGTCGCCTGAGAAAGTCCATGTCATTCCTGTTTCCAATGGGACGGAGGATTTTACCGCCGTAGCAGCAAAGATCCCCACCACGTATCTGAACCTGGGAGCGGGAAGCAGGGACCAGGGCCACGAATTTTCCATGCACCATCCTAAGATGGAGGTGGACGAGGACGCTCTGCCCACTGGCGCGGCGCTGTATGCCTTTACAGCTGCAAGATACCTGGAAAACCATAGGTGAGAAGCCTATATAGGCCGGGACATCAGTGGCTTGCCTCATGCTCCTGAGTACCCGGCCAAAGGCTATCTTTTTTGGCTGTCTCCGTTGTGTCTCATTGCAAAAATTTTCATTGACAAAAGGGGAGGGATAGACTATAATAAAATGCACTGGCCATGAATCGAGGCGTAGCTCAGTTTGGTAGAGTGCTTGGTTTGGGACCAAGATGCCGCAGGTTCGAGTCCTGTCGCCTCGACTATAGGTCTTTACAGAGAATTTGGGGAATTTAAAAAAATAGTTGACAAAGTCCGCAGAGCATGATATAATAGTGACCGTCGTTTGGACGGGATTGTGGTTGCGTTACTGATATGCTGGTGTAGCTCAGTTGGTAGAGCAGCTGATTTGTAATCAGCAGGTCGGGGGTTCAAGTCCGTCCACCAGCTTTTTTCTAAACTTAATATGGGAGTGTTCCCGAGTGGCCAAAGGGGGCAGACTGTAAATCTGTTGTCTTCGACTTCGGTGGTTCGAATCCACCCGCTCCCACCATGAAAAATCCGCTTAGTTATAAGGACTGAGCGGATTTTTTCTTTTTTGTTTTATCCCTATATTTTGGAATGCCTGCTCCTTTTGCAGTATCTTAACAGCACACTTATTTTCCTGCCGCTGGACGGCTATTGACACAAAAAGGGCAAGAATAGTATAATATGAATGTAGCAACAAATATATTTATTTTATACAACTGAAGGTATATTTTTGAGGCCAGACCTCCTTCCAAAATACCGAAATGGAGAACGTCCAATGAAAGAAACTCCAAATAAACAGAACAGGAGAAGAGGGACTTCTCTGCTCCTCTCCATTATTTTCATTTTTGGCATTTTTGGGACAATAGTATTTGCGGTGTCTCGCAGGATATCCAAAGAGATGTCCGAGGCTGCCATTCAGAACCTGAGTGAAAGCCTGGACCTGATTGAGAGCACCATTGAGGCGATCTTACGCAGTGAAGTGGAATTTCAAAAGCTGATCGCCCAGGAAATCGCGCGGGCGGAAAATCCCGAAGAGTACATCCGCGTTTACGAGAAAAATCAGATCGTGGCAAAGATGTCACTGATTCTCTCTGGAAGAACAGAGGGCGTCTCCAACACTGGGGAACGGTTTACAGAGGAGGACCTGGATTTTTCTGCAGGCGGGACAATATTAGGACTGCCAATCTCCCGATCCTATCTGAACTATATGGGAACATGGTCCTATACCATAAAATGTCCCGTTAAACGGGATGGAGAGGAGATCGCCACCCTTTACGCCGAGTATGTCTACGACGCCATTGATCAGTCGCTCCCGGAGGGATTTTACAATAAGCAGGCTTCTCTGTATATTATGGACGCGGAGAGCCGGCGGTTCGTCCTAAAGCCCAAGGGAATGGGGCAGCGCAGCGCAGGCCACCTGAATCTGAATGATTTTTACCGGGCGAACAATATTCAGGACCCGGGAATTCAGGAGGAGGTGGAGGCGTGCCTGAATTCCGGCCGGAATATTCTGTTTTATCATGATATTCGCGAGGAGCGGGCCCTCAACTATATGTGGTCGGTCAACAACGGGACGATTTTCCTGGTTGGCTATGTGCCGGTTGAGGCGATACAGCAGGAGGGACGGACGGTCAACCAAAATATTATGATCGTTGTCGTCTCGCTGATGACAGCGTTTTTCCTATGCATTGTTTTGTATTACCTCAGCTGGAAACAACAGGATAAGCTGCGAAAGGAGCAGGAGACGGAACGGAGGCTCCACAGCCAGCAGCTGGCGGAGGCATTGCATGCTGCCCAGATTGCCAGCGAATCCAAGACAATGTTCCTCTCCAATATGTCCCACGATATCCGCACGCCGATGAACGCCGTACTGGGCTTCACGACCCTTCTGGCCAAGGATGCGGAGAATCCTGCCAAGGTGCGGGAATACACCAAGAAAATTACAGCTTCCGGACAGCATCTCCTTCGTCTTATCAACGATATTTTGGACGTCTCCAAAATTGAGAGCGGGAAAGTGGTGCTCAGCTTTGAACAATTTGCCCTAAACGATGTAGTTTCTTCTGTAGAAGCCATCATTCAGCCTATGGCAAAGGCGAAGCGGCAGGAATTCCATCTGGAAATGACAGGCATCCAGCATGAGTATCTGATCGGGGATGAGACCAGGATCAACCAGATTTTAATCAACCTTCTCTCCAACGCAGTGAAGTATACGCCGGAGGGTGGCCATATCTGGTTCCGCATCATCGGCCTCAAGCAGCGCTCCGATCAATATGAGCACATCCGCATCGAAGTGGAGGATGATGGCTATGGCATGACGCCGGAGTATCTGAAGACCATCTTTGACGCCTTCACCAGAGCGGAAAACAGTACTACCAATAAGGTGCAGGGCACCGGACTGGGTATGGCGATCACCAAGAGCATTGTGGAGCTTATGGGCGGGACGATTGAGGTTTTCAGTGAGGTGGACCATGGAACGCTCTTCCGGGTTGACCTGGAGCTACGTGTGCTTGAAGAGGCAATAGACCGCCAGTTTTGGACGCAGCGGAACATCACCCATCTCCTAGAAATGGTGGGAAACCAAGAGAGCCGGGAAATGATCCCATCCCTTATGAAGGATACTGGCGTGGGGATAGATGCCGCCGCCAATACAGAGGAAGCGCTGAATCTGATACATGGAGGCGCGGACTACCAGCTGGTTTTGCTGGACTGGGAGGATTTCGGCCTGCAGGCTGTCAGAGACCTTCGGCAGGAGCTGCCGAAGGCTGTTCCGATCATTCTTTTGGCGGAGTTCAGTGCGGAGGGGATAGAGGAGGCGTTTCAGTATAGCCCAACGGGCATTCTTACAAAGCCCTTCTTTGTGTCTGCCCTTCGGAGGAAAATAGAAGAGCTGTGGGCGGAGACAGATGGAGCCCGTGGTCCGGAGCTGAAAGAAGACAGCGATTTAAAGGGTATGCACTTCCTAGCCGCAGAGGACAACGAGATCAATGGAGAAATTCTGGTGGAACTTTTGGAAATTGAAGGCGCCTCCTGTGAGATTGTAACAGATGGACGGCTTGCAGTAGAGCGTTTCCAGCGTTCAGAGCCTGGAGAGTTTGACGCGATTCTGATGGATGTCCAAATGCCGGTAATGAACGGCCATGAGGCGGCCAGGGCAATCCGTTCCCTGGATCGGGAGGACGCAGGAAACATACTCATTATAGCCATGACGGCCAACGCCTTTGCCGAGGATGAAAAGGCTGCGCTGGACGCCGGTATGGACGCCCATGTACCCAAGCCCCTGGATATGGAGCTTTTGAAGAAAACCATCAAACAATTTGGCAGACAAAAGGAGAAGCTATGATATGCATATGAATAGACGGAGATGGATTTCCGCCTGTCTGGCGGTATTAACAGCTTTGATGCTGACGTCCTGCGGTTATGAGGATCCCAAAAATCTTATCTCTCAGAATGAGGGAGACGAACGGGTTGTCAATCTGTTCAGTCCTATGGAAAAAACAGATCCCAATGCGGAAAATGTGGCGCGGACCGCATCGGATCTGACAGTTGCAATGGCGGAGGAAGCCCTGAATGTGACCATGTTCTATAGAACTTATACAGCGGAGAGTTACCAGGAAAAGACATATGACGAAATATGCCTGGACCGCGCCCGGAATAATATGGATGATCTGTATCTGCTCAACCCCGATGCCGTTCTGGCGTTGGGAGCAGAGGGGAAACTCCAGGATCTGTCTGGATTGGACAGCGCAAAGAACCTTCGGGAGATTGTCCGTACAGCTAACACAGTGGATGGGAAGCTGGTGGCCATTCCCCAGGAGGTGGTGGCCTATGGGTTGTTTATCAACAAGGATATGTTTGCCCAGTACAGCCTCACCCTTCCAGAGACGCCGGAGGAATTTCTGGAGTGCTGCCGGGTATTCCAGGAGAACGGAATCAAGACACCCATTGGGGCCAACCGCTGGTGGCTGGAAACCTTCGTTTTCGCCCAGGCCTACGCCGACCTATATAACGGCGGAAATACGGCGGCGGAGATTGCAGCCCTCAACAGCGGGGAAGCCAAGTACAGCGATTATATGCGGCCCGGCTTCGAATTTCTTCAAACGTTAATGGAACGGGGATATATTGACGCGGAAAAGGCCCTTGTCAGCGAGGCGATTGAAGGGGAGGGAGAGGATTTTCTGGCGGGAAAAACCCCCATTGTCATGGCCTATTGGGGCGCGGCGAACACAGAAACCGCCTACGGAAAGACAGATTTTGAGATGGAAGTCATCGGCTTCCCCAGCAGCCGAGGTCAGATGCCGGTAATACCTATGACAGGGTTTGCTGTCGGCGCCGAAGCAGAGCATCGTGAGGACGCCATGCGTGTGATGGACATTATGGTCTCCGATGAGGCGCTTCAGATCTATTCAGAGACCAACCGGGTTATCTCCCCCTCCAAAAATATAAAGGTGGACTGTGTCCCTGCGCTCAAACCTCTCAATGACAGGATTGAAGAGGGAGTTTATGTTCTGGGTTCCAATGCGGGGATGAATGTGGAACAGTGGGGCAATACCTGCCTGATTGTGCGAAAGCTGCTGGGCGGCGCGTCGGTAGACGAGTGCATGGCGGCCTTTGACGAACTCCAGGATACAGCATTGAAGCAATCATAAGAGAGGTCATTTTATCAATCAGGATAAGAGGGGCCTGTGATTTTGGGAGAGGTAATCCCTAAAATCACAGGCCCCTTAGATTTTTCAGGGAAAAGAAGCCCAGACCTGAAAAACGTATACCGTCCGTCTCATTCCCAAAACCATCCGTCAAAGATACCGGTTGACAGCCTCCATCAGCGTCCCCATATGCCGCTCCCCCATCAGAGTCACATGGCCAAGCCACTGGTTGATCTTCCATAGATCCCGCCGCTCATGATAGCCCGGCTCCAAGGGATAAAAGTGGTTGTATGCTTCTAAGAAGATGGGCGGCATTGGTTTGAACAGCTCGGTGGTGGTGAGATCGATCTCCCGGTTGCCATAGTAGAGCCCGCAGTCAATGGCTACCACTTTGGTTCCGGTAAAGAGAAGGTTGGCGATCCAGGGATCTCCATGGAGTAGTGAGAAGGTTTCCGGCTCCGGCGCTATCTGCGGCAGTCTCTGGATCAGTTTTTCCACGGCATTACAGCTCTCGACAGTCATATTCCCGGCCTTGACGGCCAGGCCCATGGTATCCCGCAGCCGGCACTCTCCGTAAAACTCCGCCCAGCTGTCCTTCCAGCTGTTCTCCTGGCGGAAAATCCCCAGATAGGTGTGGGTTTCCAGGCCGCAGCGGTCGTTAGTGACCCGATGGAGGGCAGCCAGAGCCTGGGCAATCTGCTCCCAGTCCCGGTTGCTCTGGGGCTCTATGGCGGGAACAGCCTCCAAAATCAACAGCGGCGGGGAATCCTGCAGCAACAGTCCCAGCACTTGGGGAGTGCTCATGGGGGAATGATCCCGCAGGTAGTCCAGCTGCCAGGCCTCAATCCGAAATTGATCGGGGGACTGGCGCTGATCCCTCCCCATCTTCACAAACACCTCATAGGGGGTGGAAACTCCCAATGTCCCTGAAAATACAGCGCATTTATGCATTCCACGGGGTGTACCTTTGAGGCCGTCGATACGGTAGGGTTTTCCCAAGGTTTGGGATACCGCTTCCTCTATTTTGAGGTTGTATGCCCCATCAAACAGAGGATTGCCTGTTGTCTCTGCCATTTTGTCATCTCCTTTACTTTTTCTCATGTTTCGCAGTATATGGAGCATTCCATTATTCTTTATAGGTAAATTATACAGGGTTCAGTCGGGATAAGCAACTCTGACTTCCGCAAAAATAATAGGAGAGAAACAAAATCCAAATTTTTTTGCTTTTCACAGCCTTATCTTTATTGCTTGCCGCTGTGTAGGTGGTTGCCTGTTCCCTGCCACATTCTCCTTGTAACTTTCCACCCTTTGTGTTAAACTGGAACTATCAAACCACAAGGGGGTAGCAGAATGGAATTTATAAAAATATCCCAGTTAATAGACAGAATGGTTGATTGGGAGACCGGCAACCCCAAGCGGATCAACCATTTCCTCAAGGTCTGGGGATACGCCAAAACCATCGGAGAGCTGGAGGGATTGGATGAGACTGCCCGTTTTACCTTGGAGGCGGCGGCAGTGGTCCACGACATCGGCATCAAGCCCGCCGAAGAAAAGTTTGGCTGCCATGACGGCCCCTATCAGGAGAAAGAGGGTATTGTCCCGGCGCGGGAAATGCTGCTTTCCCTGGGCTTTCCGGAACCGGTGGCAGAGCGGGTCAGCTTCCTGGTGGGACATCATCACACCTATACTGCCATTGACGGAATAGATTTTCAGATTCTGGTGGAGGCCGATTTCCTGGTAAACCTGGATGAGGGAAAACGGGGTGAGGAGGCTGTCAGGACCGCCCGGGAAAAGTACTTCCGCACCCAGGCGGGAATCCGGCTGTTGGATCGGCTTTTTTTGCAGTAGGATATCTCTGTTGTCCCCCTGTCCCCCTGCCCCCTGCCAAGCAGGGGACAGGGGGACAACCTTTTACACGTTTTCCTATTTTTTCTGTTCCTTCCGGAGCTTCCAGACAGAGGCCAGGATATCCTTGAGAACAAGAAAAGCGTCCAGCTCATTGTAACCGTATCTTTTCTGCAGGCCGTCCAGCAGCCTTTCCAGCCCGGCAGCATAGGGTGCGATTTCAACCTCCTTTTGGTACCGCACAAGAATCGGGTACTTTTTACCCCATGCCTTTGTCCAGTCAACCTTATCCGTTACCTCCTGGCTTGTCCTTTCAATAGCCTCCTGTATTTCCTGAACGTCAAGGTCAAACGCAATCAGCTCGTCCAGGGTCAGACCGTACAGGACGGCAAGCTTCTTTGACTGCTGAATGTCCGGCAGGGTTTCGTCGGTTTCCCACTTTGAAATCGTCTGTCTGCTTATCCCCAGTTTCTCCGCAACCATCTCCTGGGAGAGCCCCTTGTTCTTTCTTGCGTGGAATAAATGGCTTCCTAAACTCATGGTTTATTCCTCCTCACAGTGATGTGTCCCTATTATAGCCTTTTCAGCCAGAAACCACCACCAATTTTGTGATGCGTTTTTGTTTATTTTATTAGCAATTTTCCTCACTGATAGCCAAATTTGTAAAATAATGGAGACAGAAAGATTGCAAAAAAGTTAAAAACTTGTGCAAAAAGCATTGAAATTTTGAAAAAAGCTATGTTATAATATGAATAGCCGCTCTTTAGGCTGGCTGACTTTAAATGGAGGCCTTACCTGGCTTCCTTGACAATGATAAAAACGCCGCGCCACAGGCGGCAGAAAGAAACGGAGCTGAACCACAAAATGAACCTGAAAAAAACTTCCAGGCGGTTTCTCGCGCTGCTTTTGGCGGCTGCTATGGCGGTATCTTCCGCCACCACTGCTTTTGGCCTTTCCCGGTGGGATGACGACGAGGATGAGGACGAGGACGACTACAGCGGGCTCAGCCTGAGGGACCGGATCGAGCGCCAGAAGGAGGACGAGGAGAGAAGGGCAAACGGAGAGTACTGGGATGAAGATGAGGAATACTGGTACTGGGATGAGGACTTGGACCCCGACGAGGAATATGTAAATTCCCAAAGCTCTTCCTCCCAAAAGACCACTCAGGCGGAGTCTGTCCGCGTGACCCCCAGTGCTTCCGCCAGCAAAGCCGCTACCATTGCCGTTGGAGGTTCCAAAACCGGAACAACTGCCTCCACTCAGAAGACAACAACGAAAAAGACCCCTACCACTGTTTCCACACTGGCGCCGACCATAAAGTCCTGGCAGGCCAAAAACGCCGATGTGAAGGCTTGGCTGAAGGTATCCGGCACCAATATCAACTACCCTGTTCTGCAGAGCCCTCAGGGGAGCAATACATACTATGAGGCCAAGGGAATTGATAAAAAGTACAGCAAGGACGGCGTAATCTGGGCCTCCTACACGGTGGATTTCGGCGATTCCTCCACCATAAAGCAGAACACCTGCATCTTTGGCCACAACTGGACCAACTCCTGGAGATATGCCTATGCCAACCGGGCCAAGGACGTAATGTTCGCCCAGCTGGTTCCCTTTAAAAAGCTGGATTTTGCCCAGAAAAACCAGAAGATCTACTATTCCACCGAGTACGAGGACATGACCTTCCAGATCTTTGCAGTTTTTATCTGCAATGCCGATGACCTGGATTATGTGCCCTCCACCTATACCACCAAAAAATTCTCAGAGCTGATCAATGAAGTTCGCTCTCTGTCCTTCTTTGACTATGATACCACTGTCACCACTGATGACAAGCTGATCACTCTGTCTACCTGCATTGACGCCTATTATAAAAACGGCGTCCGCCAGACCAACCAGAGGTTTGTAGTCATGGGTAAGCTGGTCAAAGGCAAGGATGCCACCAAGGATGTTACTGTCACGAAAAATACCGACGCCAAGACTCCTACTGGCATGGGAACCAGGAAGGATGCGTAAGCAGTCTCCATAATATTTAGCAAAGAGAAACCTCTGCGGCAGGATTGCTGCAGAGGTTTTGTTTTGGTTTTCAATGGACCGCCTGCCACAAACAGGGGACAGCCCTTTTCCAAAAGTAGGGAAGTCTTCCCATCTTCAATTTCAGCAGGTGCTCCAGCTCTTGATGGTATTCCTCCATTGCCAGCAGCTGTTCTTTTTCCGGCGGGATCCCCCCAAACTGCAGCCGTACCAGGACCTCAGCGGCCTTATACATGGGGCGTTCCATTGTCCCGGCCCTTAGCCGTTGGTCCACCCTGACGGCGAATTCAAAGGCGGTCTCCCCCAACTGGGGAGTATACCCCAAAAGGGCGAGCTGCCGCAGCAGGTCCTCATAGACGGATTCCGCTCGGGCAGAGGCCTCGGAAAACCGTTTTTTTAGACGTTCCTCCGTCCAGAACCAGCCAGGCAGCAGATAGACCAGACGAACGCCGGCGGCCGCGCCGCAGTCCAGCAAAAGGAATAGGACCGGCCAAATGGGGAATTTCTCCCCCTCCTCAGGGGGAAGTTCCGGCAGCTCGCCGGAGGGCTCCTCTTCCTCCAAATCCTCCAAAAGGTCGGAGAGGATGGGTTGGCTGGGTTCCGGTGCAGCGGGGAGACGGACCGGCTGGGAGTCCCACCCCAGGGGATCGAAGGCAATCCATCCGATGTCCTGGAGATAGACCTCGGTCCAGGCGTGGGCTGTTTCCTCGGAGGTATAGTACCAGTTTGGGTTTTCTCCCTCCCGCATTCCAAAGCCGGAGACAAACCGGGCGGGTATCCCAACGCACCGGGCCATGACCGTCATAGCAGAGGCATAGTATACACAATAGCCCTCCCTTGTCTCCAGAAAGTAATCCACAAAGTCCCTGCCATTGGGTACAGGGGCGGGGGAAAGGGTGTAGGCGCAGTTTTGGGACAGCCAGTCGCAGAGGGCCGCGGCCTTCTGATAAGGAGTTACCACGGAACGGGTGATGCTTTCAGCCATATCCCGCACCTGCTGAGGCAGTTCCTCCGGAAGCTGGAGGTACTGGCCGGAAATTTCCTCCATTTCCCGGACTGATTTCTTCGAGGGTTTTTCCGCTGTCAGGCGCTCCAAAAGGAGCATCTCCTGGTCCATTCCCGCCCTGCGGGGCAGGAACTCCCGACCCGCTATACGGTATGCGCCGGAAACATAATTTTTGGTGAAAACCTCCCCCTGGGCATTAAAGTAAACCTCCTCCCCTTCAGAGAGAAACGCCGCATCTTCCATCCGCCCAGAGGTAAACATGGCACAGTATGGATAGTTGCGGGGATATATTTGGCAGGAAAATTCTCTGGTCAAACGTTGGTAGAGCTCCTCCCCTCCTCTATCCCTGGGGAGGGACAGGCCAAAGACGTCTCTTCGCCTTCCATTCCACATAGGGCTTTCCAGACGGAACCGGCCGTTGTTGCGGGAATCCGTCCACCCAGTCCCGGTATAAGTGTCCTGGACGCTTCCCCGAAGCAGGACCGGAAATTCGGCCTTTACTTCAAAAAAGGTATCGTCGGACAGCTCAACCGGCCCGCCCAGCTGGCCCAGGGAGGACTGATACCCTGCCCCGGAGAGCTGGAACTCCCAGTACCCCTCCGACTGCCCAACCGAAAAGCGGAACAAATCCCCCATATCCCACAGAAAGTGGACAAGACTTCTGGACTGCCATTCCGAGGTGTCCTCCGGCACCATCCAAAAGGCCAATCCCACGCACATCAGGGCAGCGGGAACCGCCAAAAGCTGTAACGAGACGCGGCTGATGGGAACCGCCTTCCCGGTCCCCTCAGACAGCTCTGCGCACTGCTCGTTCCCCAAAACGTTGTGGGACCGGAGATAGCGGTCATATACCCGGGGAAGGACAACAATCAGGCCCATCAAGGCCAGGGCCAGACAGGGGTACAGGGGTGGGGGGATTCCTTCCCTGGCAGGCTGAAAAGCAGTCCAGACTGCCGCTCCAGCGCTGCCTGCCAGCAGCAGAAGAAAGGAAAACAAGCGGCGCATCACCAGCAGCAGTATCGATCCTATGGCCAACGCCGCCAAAAGCTGAACCCACTGGATCGGGTAAGCCCCGTCCCCCTGGGGAAATCCGCTCCTCCACCAGCTTCCATAATCCTCCGCAAAGGCGAGAAGCTCCTCCCAGCCGTCTGTACGGGAGAACTGCCAGAGAACCAATCCGCCCAAGGCAGCGGCTCCGGGGAGAATCCACCATCTTCGGGAGAACAGGAAGGCCAGCAGCACACCGGCAAATCCCAGGGACAGCCCCCGCCAGAGTGTCATTCCAAGGGAAAGTCCCTCAAAGCCACCGCAAAAGGCAATCAACCAGCTTGAGGTAAAGAGCCAGGCGGACAGCAGGTCAATGGAAAGCTCCCACAGCGCCGGATGCCGGGAGAGCCACAGGCGAAATCGATTCATAGCCGTTCCCCCAATCTTGCGCCGATGCTGCGGCCCGGCTCTATGGGGATATCCAAAATGCCGTCTGGAAGGGAGGGACGGACTACCGGGGACATAGCGGTCCAGATGCAGACCATCTGCGCGCCCTTCTGCACCATTCCCTCCATCACCGGGGCGAGGGAATCGGGGGCGGCGGTGAGCAGGTAGATGGGCAGCCCTTGAGCCGCACCCCCCGCCAGCTCAGAATCCATCTCTCCCCCCGGCATCCCCTCCTGGCCCTCAAAGGGGATCAGGGCGAGCCAGCGCTGAATGACAGTGTAATCCCCCATCCCCTCGCCTTGGATCCTTGGGATATGGGGGGAGCCTGCCCGCAGAAGAACCCCGTTCTGGTGGGACAGGGCCCATCTGGACAGAGAAGCGGCGGCGCAGCAAAGCAGATCAGCGGCAATCCGCCCCTCCTCCCCGGAAAAGGGCATGTAATCATCCAGAAGGATGATGCACTGGGGACGGGCCTCCCGTTCGTAACGCTTGGTATACAAGGCATGGTGGGCGGCAGAGACCTTCCAGTGGATTTGCCTGTCGGTATCCCCGGGACGGTAGTCCTGGAGGCCGTAAAGATCATTGCCGGAATCCGAGGGCTGGGTCAGCAGCCCCCGCACCTGGAGGCGGCGGGGGTTGCCCGCCATGCTCAGGGAAAGGGGATCCGCCTTGGGGAACACCAGAAGCTGCCTGGGACGGTAATAGGGCAGAAAATGCAGGGGGAAATAGATGTGCACCAGGCCAAACATATCCCGAAGCTCCACCACGTTCATCCCCACACCGGACTCACCGCGCCACTGGCAGGTAATGGGGAGATCAAAGGAGATGGAGGCCTTCGGCGCCAGGTGAAAGGAAAGAATCCTGTTTTCCTGGCTGGAGACAGCCTGAATATGCACCCGCATCATGGTAAAGGGATAGGGCTTTTCGTTGTGTATCTCCAGGTGAAGCCGAATCACATCCCCTTTGACTGCCTCCGCCTGGCTGATGGTCTGGAGATAGGCGAAGGACGCAATGGTATAGATGATGACCACCGTACAAAACAGCAAAAGGAGGACCTGGACATAAAAGATCAGAAAGCAGGCCCGCACCCCTGTGATCAGTCCCCCTGCCAGGCTGGCTATCATAAGAAGCCCATAGGGAAGCCTCAAGCGCTTCATCTCCGAAAAGATCCACAGCCTTCGCCGGGCCTTCCCCTTGTCCCTTGCCCAGGCGCCCCCCTTCATCGGGAGACCCCCGGGACCGGAACCGAGGCTGTGATCTCCTCTATCAGCTCCTGGGCGGCACGCTTTTTCATACTGGCCTGCAGGTTCAGGCGGATACGGTGGCCCAGTACCGGGCCCGCCATGGCCTTGACATCGTCGGGGATCACATACTCCCGGCCCCTCAGCAGGGCATAGGCTGTGGACGCCTCCATCAGGGCAATGGAGCCGCGGGGGCTCACCCCTAGGGAAACCTGTTCATGGCCCCGGGTCCGCTGGGCTATCTGTACAATGTAATTTAAAATGGCGTCGCTGCACTTCATCTGCTGGAAGGTCTGGCGCAGGGACAGCACATCCCCAGCGTCACCCACTGGCTCCAGATCCCTAACCGTCACCCCTTCCCCAGCGGCAGCCTGTCTGTGGCGGGAGAGAATGGAATATTCCTCCTCTCGGGTGGGATAACCCATGGAGATCTTCAGCAGGAACCGGTCCAGCTGGGCTTCTGGAAGGGGGTAGGTCCCGGTCAATTCAGAGGGGTTTTGGGTGGCGAGCACCATAAAGGGCTCCGGAAGGGGATAGGTTGTGCCGTCAATGGTCACCTGGCGCTCCTGCATGACCTCCAGCAGGCTGGACTGGGTTTTGGGGCTGGTGCGGTTGATTTCATCCGCCAGAACCATCTGGGCCATCACCGCGCCATACCGGACCTCCTTCTCCCCGGTGGACAGGTTGTAAGCGGTAAAGCCGGTAATGTCTGAGGGGAGTACATCCGGGGTAAATTGAATGCGCTTAAAGGTGCAGCTGAGGGATTTGGCCAAGGCCGAGGCCAGGGTGGTCTTTCCAAGGCCGGGAAGATCCTCTATGAGCACATGACCGCCGCAGATTAGGGCAGTGAGGAGCATATCCACCGCCTGCTCCTTTCCCACCATCACCTTGGACAGATTGCCTTTCAGGGAGCTGAGAAACTGCGCGGCCTGCTGAGCGTTTTCCATGGCTGCCTCCATTCTCCTGTCAATCAGGATGTTATGTACTTTTTATCATACCATAGAAGGGGAGGAGTTACAAGTTCCAGTATCATGCCAAAAATCTGTCTACAAGCTTCTTCGCCCCTGGCTTTTGTACCATTTTGATGGATCGTTGGTATAAGATTGCAGCCGCCATCCAACCATGCTATAATAATTGCAGCACATCTTTATGCTCGTGGGAGACAAAATAATGAAATAAAATAAAAAAGGAATGTGGTCATATGGGCTTAAAAATTACAATTGCACAGGGGCGCCCGGTATACGAAAGCCTTCCGGCAGTAAAAATCAACAGCTACCAGAACCCCATGCCAGAGGACTACCGCCCCTTTGCCCAGGGAAGGCTTTTCTTTGGGGAGGAGGGATTTTACCTGCAGCTGATTGCCTTTGAGGTAATGGTCTCTCCTGCCAGCCGTCTGCGGGCAGGCTTCTCAGCGAGCGGGGGGAAGCGCTTCTCCCTTACCATAAAAGAATCTGGCTTGGATGAATTTTCGGTGTGGGAGGGGAAAGAGCTTCTGTGGCGGGATGATCAGGCGGCTGAGGCTGTTCCCATCCACGGGGAGGATCTTCAAGGGGAATACTGGGGTGGGCAGGCCCTTATTCCCTACGAAACATTGGCGCGTATTTGGCCGGAGTTTCCCTTTCAGGCGGGAAGGTCCATCAGTGGGAACCTGTATAAGTACTGTGATGACCCTAACTGGAAACATTGGGGGAGCTTTTATCCCATTCCCACGGGGCTGGAGAATCCCTTTGGGAAAGAGGGGTTCGGTACATTTGATTTGGTGTCTTATTGAGGAGTAAAGGTATCTTTTTGTATAAGAAAAGGGCCGCGTCCAGGGAACGTCTTATGCGTACCTGGAAGGCGGCCCTTCACTCTGTAAGCCCCACCGCATTTTAGCGGAAAGGTATACGAAGGAGATGTATTCCACAGGGATACTTGCCGGCCAGCTATCGGACGAAAAATATCCATATGGACGGATATGTGCTGGGAGGCGGGAACAACGCACCGTCCCCCTTTGATGCAGGGATTTCTTAGAAATGTGGTATCGATGTGGTTATTAGGTCTGGAATCGCTAAATCAGGCGTTGATATAAACGATAGCAGCTGTGCGGTTGGCTTCTTCCACGGAAGCAGTTTCCTGGCCCAGAGGAATTCTGGCAGCGTTGCGGGAAGCCTCAACAGCGGCTGCCTCGCTCTCAAAGAGAATCGTAGCGGCATTTCTTATGGTTTCAGCAGCAGCTTCCTCCCTGCCGAAGGGGATCCTAGCGGCAGTCCTGGTGGGCTCTACTTCAGCTTCTGTTCTGCCGAAAGGGATTCTGGCAGCAGTTCTGGCGGGCTCTGCCTCAGCTTCTGTTTTGCCGAAAGGGATTCTGGCGGCGGTCCTGGTGGGCTCTGCCTCAGCTTCTGTTTTGCCGAAAGGGATTCTGGCAGCGGTCCTGGTGGGCTCTGCCTCAGTTTCCTCTCCCTGGAAAAGAATCGTAGCAGCAGTTCTTGTGGGTTCTGCCTCAGCCTCTGTTCTTCCGAAAGGAATTCTGGCGGCAGTCCTGGTGGGCTCTACTTCAGCTTCTTCTCTTCCGAAAGGAATTCTGGCAGCAGTCCTGGTGGGCTCTGCCTCAGCTTCTTCTCTTCCGAAGGGAATCCTGGCAGCAGTCCTGGTGGGTTCTGCCTCAGCTTCTTCTCCTTGGAAAAGAATTGTAGCAGCAGTCCTGGTAGGCTCTGCTTCAGCCTCTGTTCTGCCGAAGGGAATCCTGGCGGCAGTCCTTGTGGGCTCTACCTCAGCCTCTGTCCTGCCGAAGGGAATCCTAGCGGCAGTCCTGGTGGGCTCTGCTTCAGCCTCTGTCCTACCGAAGGGAATCCTGGCGGCAGTCCTTGTGGGCTCTACCTCAGCCTCTGTCCTGCCGAAGGGAATCCTGGCAGCAGTCCTTGTGGGCTCTGCTTCAGCTTCTGTCCTGCCGAAAGGAATTCTGGCGGCAGTTCTTACAGCTTCAGCCTCGGCCTCTTCCCCCTGGAAAAGGATTGTGGCAGCAGTTCTGAAAGTCTCTTCAGCGGCCTCTCCTCTTGCAAAGGGAATCCGGGCAGCTATTCTGGCTTCCTCAGAAGTCGAGGTCTTGGAAACTGGCAGCCAAATGACCTTGGCTTCCCGCGCCGAAACGGAAACCGTTGCGGTGCCGGCCGCCAGAATTGCAGCCATCACAAGGGAAACAAATGATTTTTTAAGACTCATGACTCGTTATGTTTCGGGCATCGCCATACCCAAAACAATACACCTCCCTATCAATCAAATTTTACCACATGAGTACCCGTAACCATTTTAACATTTTTGTAACCACTTTACAATAAACAATTCCAGAAAATTATCTCGGATTTAGAAAAACCTTGTTCCTAAATATGTACAATTTGGATAAAAAAAGAAGTCTTTACATTCTATGGGCGAAAAATTGAGAAAAGTTCCCATTCTCCGGCAAAGTGATCCTTCCCTTTGCCGGAGAATGGGAACCGGTAACATAACCAACGCTTTGAATATCAGGAAACAAAAGCCCAAAGTTCAAGAAGTACAGTTCCTGTTTTTCTTAGAAATTGAGTACCCGAATCACGCCCTTGATCTTTTCCAGCGCCTCTGCAAAATGTGCAGAGGGAGAGCTGCAGTCAATAAGGGTATAGGCATATTCCCCACGGGATTTATTGGTCATATTTTCGATGTTGACCTGTTCGCTGGCAAATACATTGGTGATCTGGGTCAGCATTCCGTGAATGTTTTTATGACAGACCCCAAACCTGGCGCCGCCGCTGCGGGCCATGGAGACGTCCGGATAGTTAACAGAATTGTGGATATTCCCGTTTTCCAGGAAATCCATCATCTGGGAGACCGCCATTTTGGCGCAGTTGTCCTCCGATTCCGGGGTTGAGGCCCCCAGATGGGGCAGCATGGTGACTCCCGGCACACCCATCAGCTCCTGGGCCGGGAAATCCACCACATAGGCGGCCAGTTTTCCGCTCTTTAAGGCCTCCAGAGCAGCGGCGTTGTCCACCAGTTCCCCTCTGGCAAGGTTGACCAGGCGGACCCCCTGTTTCATAGCCTGGAACGCCTCAGCATTGATCATATACTTGGTGTTGGGCAGATAGGGGACATGGATGGTGATATAGTCGCAGTTGGCAAAGATATCCTTGATATCCTGCGCCCGGCGGATTGCCCGGGAAAGCCGCCACGCCGCGTCAACCGAGACATAGGGGTCGTACCCATATACCTCCATTCCCAGGGAAACGGCGGTATTGGCCACCTGAATCCCAATGGCCCCCAGGCCGATTACGCCAAGGGTTTTTCCATAAATTTCCGGACCGGCAAACTGCGCCTTGCCCTTCTCCACCAGCTTGGAGAGGTCCTCCTGCCCGGAAAGGGAGGCGGCCCATTGGATCCCCTCCGCCAACTTCCGGCTGCTGAGGAGCAGGCCGGCAATAGTCAGTTCTTTCACAGCATTGGCGTTGGCGCCGGGGGTGTTGAAGACAACCACTCCCTTTTCGGCGCAGGCCTCCACAGGGATGTTGTTCACCCCGACCCCCGCCCTGGCAATGGCCTTTACCGAGGGGGGAAGCTCCATATCGTGCATGGCGGCAGAACGCACCAGGATCCCGTCAGGGGCCGCCTGCTGTTCACTGCAGGCGTATCCGTCGGTCAACAGGGAGAGGCCGCAGGGGGAGATATTGTTCAGTGTAAGAATTTGAAACATGTTAAACGAAGTCCTTTCTGTGAGATCAGCGGTTTTTCTTCTCAAAATCTTCCATAAACGCCACCAGTTTCTTTACGCCTTCCACCGGCATGGCGTTGTAGATAGAAGCGCGCATCCCGCCTACCGAGCGATGGCCCTTCAGGTTGATAAAGCCTTCTGCAGCCGCTGCCTTTACAAACTTCCCGTCCAGCTCCTCGCTGCCGGTGACAAAGGGGATGTTCATCAGGGAGCGGTCCTTTTTCTCCACCGTTCCCTTGAACAGCTCCGACTGGTCGAGGAAACGGTACAGGAGGGCGGCCTTTTCCTCGTTGATGGCCTTCATCTTCTCCAGGCCGCCCAGGGCGATGAGCCACTCCAGCACCAGCTTGAAGATATAAATGGCGTAGGTGGGAGGGGTGTTATACATGGAGCCGTTGTCAGCGTGAATCTGGTAATTGAACATGGTGGGGCACTCCGGCCTGGCGCCGCCCAGAAGGTCCTCCCGGATGACCACAACCGTCAGTCCGGCGGGACCCATGTTTTTCTGGGCTCCTGCGTAAATCATACCGAACCGGCTCACATCCAGGGGCTCGCTGAGGATACAGGAGGACAGGTCCGCCACCAGCGGCACGCTGCCGGTATCGGGCAGCTCATGAAAGCGGGTTCCATAGATGGTGTTATTGTAACAGATGTGGAAATAATCCGCGTCCTTAGTGAAGGACGCAGGGTCCAGCTCCGGAATATAGGAGAAGGTTTTATCCTTGCTGGAGGCAACTACATTGCACTGGCCGAACTTTTGGGCCTCCTGGTAGGCCTTGGTGGCCCACTGTCCAGTGAGGACAAAATCCGCCTTGCGGGATTTGTTCATCAGGTTCAGGGGGATCATGGCGAACTGGGAGGACGCACCCCCTTGGAGAAACAACACTTTATAATTCTCCGGAATGGAGAGCACCTGGCGGAAAAGGGCCTCGCATCTGTCAATGATCTCCTGGTATTCCTTGCTGCGGTGGCTCATCTCCATAACAGATTGGCCGGACTGACCATATTCTAACATTTCGTTTGCGGCTGTGCGCAGAACCTCCTCCGGCAGCATGGATGGACCGGCGGAGAAGTTGTATACTCTTGGCATTCTGATTACCTCCCGGATGATTGTCGGTTGCAACCGCTTGTTAAAGAATAACGCGGTTTTTTCGTGAACAGAACCTATTATAAAGTGTATTTCATAAAAAGTCAACTGTATTTTGAAAAGCAACAAACCGGCTCTGCCGCGAAGATTTTTTGTGCAAAAAGACAATATATTTAAGACGCTTTATCTGAAAAAAATCATTTATACAGCAGGTTGATCCATCTGCCAGAGCATTCCCCGTTGTTTTTGGCTCTTTTCGGAAAATCCCCTTGACAAATATTTGATATCAGATTATACTTATCGCATACTACTATATTTTTCACAGTAGATGCAGTCAACCGGAGAATTGGGCAGGAGGTCAATGGGGATATCCCTTTTCGTCCCTCCCCTCCGGAATATTTTATCACATACTACTATAATTTTAGCAGTAGTTGAAAGGAGCGAAATCATGGACAAGAAAAGCTATCTGGACCGCTTTTCAAAGCTGGTGCGCTGGCGGCTGCCTGCGGACGAGGCGGAGGATGTAATCAGCGATTACACCGAGCTGCTTGCCGCCCATCCGGAGGACGAAACCGCCCTGGTGAAAACCTTTGGAGACCCGGCCCTCGCCGCCAAGGTATTGGGTATTACAAGGGAATACCTGTGCTGGATGATCGTCCTTGCCATTTTGTGCATCAATTTTTCCTACTTTTTATTGGCGACATTCGGCGTATATTCTTATGCGTATTACCAATTTGATGTGGATAAGATCCTGTTTTATTTCTCCATTGGGTTGATTGCCTTCTGGAAGTGGAAAAGCCCCAAGGGCAGCCAAAGGAAATGTCCGGGATTGCTGCCCGCTGTGCTGGGGATGCTGATACCCGCCGCGGCATTGGGGGCATTGCTGATATTCTTCTATATCATTTGTTTAAAGAGCATAAACGGCGATTATTCCGGTTTCGGCGGTTGGATCGCCCCTCTGTTTTCAGTGGTTCTTCGGCTGACCGGCAGCGTTTCATGGATCGCCGCCATAGCAGGGCTGATCTGCAGCCGGATGCGGGACCGCCGCTGGCTGGTTATCACCGCAATGGCGGTTACGATATTGTTCTGCTGTATGCAGTCGATGCTGCTGATGTTTAGCCTGGATTCCGGGGAGGCTGCCCTCCGTGCGCTGAAATGTTATGTGCCGTTCCTGGTTGTGGGAACAGCGGGGGTGATTTGGACAGTATGGTAAAGAAGACAATGGACCGACAGGCTTATCTGAGATACTTTTCAAAGGTTATCCGCTGGCGGCTTCCCCCGGACGAGGCGGCGGATGTGACTGCCGATTACGCAGAGCTTTTGAACGCCCGGCCAGGGGACGGGCAGGTCCCCTTGAAGCAGTTGGGGCATCCCTTTACCGCTGCGCTGCGGATCAAGAGCTCAAAGGAATACCGATGCTGGATGGCGGTCTTTTCAATCCTTGCCCTGTTCTCCGCCTATTTTCTCTGCGGCCTGTTCAACAGATGGTGGACCCTTCGCGCTTTCAACGAGGTTTTGTTCTATCTGTCCGTTGGCCTGGCGGCCCTTTGGAGCCGGAAGAGCGCTAGGGGGAGAGGGGAAAAGAGAAGCTGCCCTGGGCTTCCTGCCGCGCTCCTTGGGCTGTTGGGGCTTGGGGCAGTGTTTACAGGGGTAACCGCGGCCCTGCTCCACGCCTTTTCCCTGCGGCTGATGCCGGGAGAGTGGTACGGGCCGGTGATATATTCTACACTGCGCATTCTTGGCTGCGTTTCGTTTATAGCCGGGTGGGCGGGGCTGGTCAACTGCCGGATGCGGGACGGCCGCTGGCTTTCCCTCACCGTTCTGGGGTTTACGCTGCTGTTCCTGTGCCTGACGACAGTATGGTTTCTGAGAAGCCTAAACAACATATCAATCGTTCAATTTTGGATGGGCAGACATATTGTAATCCCAGCCATGATTGGGACAATGGGGGTGATCTGGTCGTTATGCTGAAAAAGGATTTAATAGCCCTTTGCCTGCTCCATCTGCTGGACCAAAAGGACCAGTATGGATACGAGCTGCTCCACATCCTCTATGAGGGGTTCCCGGATACCCAGGAAAGCGCCATTTACGCCCTCCTGCGGGAGATGTGCCGCAACGGGCTGATACAGTGGTATAAGGGGGACGTATCCGGCGGGCCGGTGCGAAAATACTACCGCCTTACTGATACCGGGCGGGAAAAGCGGCAAAGGCTGCTGGAGGAATGGCGGCGGACCCGGGATACAGTACTGGCCCTGGGGGTTGAATGACTGAACAAAGAGGGATACCGGATTTCCGCCGGAGGCAGCCGGAACATTTTTCACCGGATAGGAAAAGAAGGGTGCGTCTCCCGGACGCACCCTTCCCCTATTTCCGCCGCCGGCCATGGCAGACACGGCGGGGAGAAAAATATCAACTTGTTTCCATACCGGAAGATTGGGATTACTGCAGCAGCTGGAGCACGCTCTGGGGCTGCTGGTTGGCCTGGGCCAGCATAGCCTGGGCGGACTGCACCAGAACGTTCATCTTGGTGTAGTTCA
>CATJCP010000139.1 GCA_949737515.1 uncultured Oscillospiraceae bacterium
CCTCGAAATCAGGCAGCAGGTCATTGAGGGCGCTGCTCTGCTCCCGGAGATATACCCCCGGCAGCCACGCCGCACCCAGCACCTCGCTGAGGATGCCCAAGGCCTCCAGCGACGCCAGCCGGGCCCCCGACTCCCACGCCCGGATGCTGTCCGGCGAGTAGCCAGAGCGCTCCGCCAGGGCCTCCTGGGTCAGGCCGCTGCTCAGCCGCGCCCTTTGCAGCGCGTTCCGCTTCATTCGCAGTTCTTCAGCAGCTCCTTGTAGTAGGCTGCCAAACAACCAGCGGCCCCGGCTTTGTCAACCCTGTCAGCGGCCAGGTCCTCAGGCGGCATACCGTATAGCCGCGCCAGGGAGCAGGCTTCAATCTCATACCGGGTCCTCAGCTCAAGCAGAGCCTCAAGTGTGTCTGCAAGGATATCGCGGGGGATAGTGGATTTCACATCTTCAGGATTCATTTCGTTTCTCCTTTCTTGCGGCTGGTACAAATCCGCACTCTATCTCTTGCTATTTTAAGAATTATGTGTTATTGTGTAAAAAATTGGGGGGTATGTGGATGCTTCGTGAGTATTGGAATGAATTTCTGGATATCAAGGTCGCAGAAGAATACTATTTTTTGTACATCCATCACTCAGAACGCCGCTATTGGGCTATCAATGCACTGGGTGTCCTCATGTCTTGTACGGGAATTTTCACATGGATATCCGAAAATCTCAGCCCTATGCAATCTAGCCTTATAATTTTGGCTGCCCAGATAATATGTGTACTGCAACCCTTTTACCCGTTTGGAGAGCGCCGATATGCCGCAACATGTATCTATCAGGAGCTTAGAGCGTTGGCATTAAAAGCTGAGCAAACGATAAATCAGGTTCAGTTCGGCTCCAAAGATGAGGGGGAGCTTCCTTCTGCATTAGATGAGCTACAGAGGGCTTTTTCTTCAATCGAATCAAGGTTCGCATCCCCTAATTTGTTTCCGCGGAATATGCGTCTGCATGAGGCGGCCCAAAAGAACGTGGCCCAGGAACTTGAAAATCATTTTGATTTAGGAGATTGGAAATATGAGTGATAAGATGAATCGTCCGCCTGCCCCCACCCGTCCTGGAGGGGATCATACAAAAGGAGGATATGTTCCACCTAGAACAATCAATCCACCTGTACCGAAAGCCCCATCAAACCCGCCAAATAAGTGACCTCAATGCCGCCATGTTTTGTGGCGGCTTTTTCCTTTCCATTTAAGCCACTCACAATAAGCACATTTTGTATCTGGCGATTTCTCCAGGATAACTGCCATGAGTAAACGGTGAAGTCCGATTCCTGCCGCAATCCCGGCAATAAATAGTGCTACTTGATTCTCCGTAGCTTACTCCCCCTTTCTGGTTGCTACAAATCCGCATGATTTTTGTGAAATACCGGTCTGTTTTGTACATAGACCTAGTTAGCCTGCCTGCCGTATGATAGTTGCAGAAATGTTTGCTCTTGCTCCCCCCCGTCCGCCTATGGTAGAATTTTGACGGAGAAAGGGGGTGATTCAAATAGATACGCTGGACGCTATAACCCTGTTTTACCTGCTAAAAACGTCCGATACGTCCGATCCTCCAGTAACTCTGGAGAACTGCGCAGATGAATTCCTGCGGACAAGGGACAAGTTGCAAAAGCTCTTGTCTGAAAAGGATTCTGATGCGCTCAAAGAGCGGATCGAAAACGGGAAGTTCTCGTTTTAGCAGGTCCTAGGCGGCAGGCGGTTCCAGTCAGCTGGGACCGTCTGTCTCTTTTGTACAGACCGGGCACTGCATGACGGCCTTACCCGCTGCCTCCAGCAGCGACAGCGCGTTGCACACCTTCAGCCCGTCCACTGCGGCCAGGATCGCCTCAAAGCGATCTCCCAGTGTTTCCATCATGACTGGATCAATCAGCGGGATAAGCTCCTGGTTTGCATCGCAGCACGGCAGCTCAAAGTCTGGCGCCAGCGGATTGCCTTTCTTCTGTAGGAAAAACTCTCGCATGACCTTCGTGTCTCCTCCCTTCTCGATTAGTTGCGCAGCGGCAGGCTAGGCGCTATCTTGTGCCTGTTCCAAATCAGGACGCAGCAAATCTTCCACCGTGCATCCCAGCTCTTCAGCTATTTCAAGTAGCTTGCTAGCCCTTGGATGCGCACCGCCGGTTTCCCATTTTGTAATGCAAGTTCTATTTACGCCAAGACGCACCGCAAGTTCGGCTTGTGTCAGACCAGCTTTAACACGATATTTTCGAATCACGTTATCACCCTCTCTCTGATTTTTGTCAGGTGCAAGATTTTCACCTGCAAGTGCATTATAAGTTACTTTTTATCACTTGTCAAGAGGCAAAGTGAAATTTTCGCACGTTCCCGTTGTTTTACTTGCAATGTGAAGCTTTTTCACATATAATAATATTAAGAGGTGAGGATGTGGAACGACTAAAGCTACTGCGAGAGCAGAAGGGCTTGTTACAAAAAAATATTGCTCAGCAGATCGGTGTCGGTAGGACAACTTACCTAAAATATGAAAAGGGAGTAAGCGAACCAAGCTTTTCAGTTCTCATAAAGCTAGCTGAAATTTTTGATACTTCAACGGACTATCTGCTGGAACGCACGGACGTGGAAAGCTTTCCTCCTGTACAAGCTTCTCCAAGCCTCTCAGCCACAGAGCAAACATTGCTTCGCTCCTTCCGCCAGTTGAATGGTGATGGTCAAAGGAACGCTATGGAACATTTGAATCTTCTGTTGGATTCTGACCGCTATGTAAAGGGCACAAAAACAAAAACCCCAGCCTAAAGTGATAGACTTTCAGGCCATAAAAAAGCCCCGGAAAAAGAAATAAGCGTGTCCAAGTTGGACACGCAATCGCAGAGATAATTTGGCAGAGGTTATTTCCATGTTCCAGACCAGGCTCAAGGAATTGCGTGAACATGCAGGATACAGTTCCCAGCAATCTTTCGCCGATGCTTTCGGGGTCGCGCAATCTACCGTTGGTGGTTGGGAATCTGGAAAACGTGAACCTAAATTTGATACAACGATTCGCTTAGCAGATTTTTTTGGCGTTACACTTGATTATTTATTGGGCCACGCTGAAAGGGTAGCACAATCTCCAGCTAAAGCCTCCAAGTTATCGGTCACAGAACAAGCCCTGCTTTGCTCTTTCCGCCAGTTAAATAGTGATGGGCAACGTCGTATTGCTGAGTTAACAGACGACTTGGTTGCTGGTGGTCGTTATTCCAAGGACACAAAAACAAAAACCCCAGCCTAAAGTGATAGATTTTCAAGATATACAAAAGCCCCGGAAGTGGTGATGGGTTTGAAGAATTTGAAAATCCTACGAAAAAAGCGTCAATGGACACAGCGCGAAGTAGCCGATATGTTGGGAATCCACTGTACCACTTATACAAAATATGAGACTGGTAATAGCGAACCTGGTTTTACAATCCTCATAAAGTTAGCTGAAATCTTTGGTACCTCAACGGATTACCTGCTAGGGCGTACTGAAGTGAAACATCTTCCAGCGTCAGAGGTTACACCAAGATTGTCCGCCATGGAGATGGATTTGATTTCAGCCTACCATGCGGCCTCGCCAGATGATCGTGCCATCGTGGACATTATCGTTCGCCGCTATGTAAAGGATGCAGAAACAAAAACCTCAGCCTAAAGTGATAGATTTCCAGGAAATAAAAAAGCCCCGGAAAAAGAAATGATGGCATAGTTTCCGTCTTTCATACATCTTTTTAGGAAATAGGCACATAGTTAGGGACAGCTTATGGCGGATAACTCTTTGATCCGAGTGGGAGTTCTTACAACAAAGCATAATGCAGTAGCACAGTCAAATTTGCCTTGCGGCATAGTCTATCAGTCCAAAGGACTGCCAATCCATATTCAAAAACATCACGCAAATTGTCTGAGCTATATCCCGGCGATTTCCAGCATAATAGCTAATCCAGATTATATTGGGGTTAATCCTAAAGAGCCAGATAGCATAGAGCTTGTTAAACAGCTGGGTGCAAATATTTTGGTTGCAGTGAAGTTAGACAAAGCGAAAGGGCATTTGTATGTTGCCTCGCTATATGACATTACGTCCGCGAAACTTCAAGCTCGGATCATGAGTGGACGGTTAAAGCCTTTTTAGGGGTTGACAAATCTTCCTGTCCCTTGGTATAATAATGGTGCAAAACGTATATCTTAAAATGGCTGTTGAGGTCGGAAAGGTTCCCGACGCACCCGAAAGGGTACCTGAGATGCAGGATACACCGCCCTGCCATCGGCCATTTGTACGGGAGAGGCACCATATTTTGGTGCCTCTCCCACTTTTTTGACTGAAAGATATTTTGCCTGCGAATTCCAATAGAAACGGAAAAAGGCGTGTCCAAGTTGGACACGCAGAAAGGAATACGTAGAAATGGCACGGCGCGCAGAATTCTATTATGATGGAACTTATTACCGCAAGCGCCTCAAGCTCTCAGACGGCCGCTATAAGGATATCCGTGCTAAGACCAAGGAAGAACTGCGTGCAAAGCTCTATGATATAGAGACAGCAAAGCGCATGGGACTGGTGTTGGATGACAACACCACTGTTGTAGAGCTTGCAGTCGAGTGGTACAACAATCGCAAGGCCGGGCTCTCCCTATCACGGCAGGGAGACTACCGTAACGCAATCAATCGGCACATCTGCCCTGTCATCGGAAATATGCGGGTCAGGGAGGTCAAACCCGAGGACTGCCAGCGCGTCATGGCTCAGGCCGCAGAGCTGTCTCATTCCGCCCAGCAAAAGATTGTCAGCACCTTGAAGCAGCTTTTCTCCTGCGCCGTCGACAACGGTCTGACGCTCCGCTCCCCCGCCGAAAAGATTAAGGCGAAAGGGAAAAAGGCGGAGGAGAAGGTTGCCTTGACCCGTGAACAGTGTGCACAGCTGGAGGCAGCTGTTATGGGCACACGGGCCTATATTTTTGTCATGCTGGGGCTCTACGCCGGTCTGCGCCGAGAGGAAATCTGTGGCCTGCAATGGCGGGATATTGATCTGGCGTCTACTCCGCCTCGACTAACAGTCAACAATGCCATGCGTCTGGCGGGAAGTAAGGCCGAGTTCCCCGCACCACTGAAATCGAAGGCGGCGCACCGTACCATCCCCTTGCCACCGAATTTGGCTCGTGCCCTCCAGAATGAGAAGAAGAAAACCAACAGCGAATTTGTCTTGCACATTTCAGACGGCAGCCACCTCACCTACCAAAGTGCCCGGAATATTGTGAGCATTATTGACCGCCGCTGCCCTATGACGGATAGGAAGCGGCTACGCCGGGAGCAGATTGAGGCCGAGCGCGGACGACCTATCGCACCCAGAAAGATCCAAGAGGGCATTACAAAGCTCTCTTTCCGTGTCACGCCCCACCAGCTCCGTCACACCTATGCCACGCGCTTGGTAGAGTCAGGCATGAATATCAAGCAGATCCAGTATCTCCTTGGTCATGATGATGTACATCTAACTTTGAGTATATATAGCCATGTCACGCAAAACCGGCCAGAAGAATTGATTGATGCAGTATCCGCTGCTTTTTGCTCTTCACCCGAAAGACGATAGATATGCCATAGTCAGCTCTTTAGAGTCCCTAATGGAATGAGCACGCTGTTATTCGGGGTAAGTTTCGGGGCAGTTCTAAGAAAGGAGGTTCTATAAACCCTTGAAAATAAGATGTTATAGGGCTTTTTACCGATTGCCTTTTAAGCAGTGGGTCCGGGGTTCGAATCCCCGACGGGTCACCAGTTCAGAAATTCCCGCCACCGTTCCGTTTCCGGCTTCGCCGAAAACGCACGGTGGCGGGAATTTCTTCGTTTTCCACCGCGGCTCGCTTCGCTGGACTCGCGGCGGAAGGGGAGCGGGGAAGCGGTTGACAACGGGAAGAGCAAAAACGGAGCAATACCCAGAAAAATAATATTTTATCTGAAAGCCCTGACGTATCAGGGCTTTCAGGTTTTTCGCTAAAACTCCGCCACGTCCATCTCTGCCCGTTCTACGCATAGAGGTGTTTCGGCCTCCAATACCAGGGATAGCTCCGCCGCGCCCCCGCCATTCGTGCGGGGATGCAGCACAGCAATGTGGTGCAGGGGCTGAGAGTCATGTATCAGATGCTC
>CATJCP010000140.1 GCA_949737515.1 uncultured Oscillospiraceae bacterium
CTGGTCAACTGGATTTCCCGGAAGCTCAGCAACACCAGCCTGTTTTAAGGGGAAAGGGGGAATAACGCTGTGTCAGCTGTAACGAGAAAAGTCCAAAAGCCTCTGGGCGATAAAATATTCGATATCTGCAATATGATTTTCTGGATCGTCTTTCTGATTATCATCATCTATCCTTTGTGGCTGATTATCATTGCCTCCGTTTCCGACCCAGACGCGGTCATTGCAGGCGAAGTATTGCTCTGGCCCAAGGATTTCTCCATGATGGGCTATGAGGCCGTATTTGAGCACCAGGAGCTGCTGGGCTCCTATCTCAACTCTATTTTCTATACCCTTGCAGGCACCGCTTTAAGCGTGGTTGTCACCCTGATGGCTGCCTATTCCCTGACCCGGAAGTTTGCGGGAAAGGCTTTTGTCAACATGTATTTTGTCTTTACCATGTTTTTTACCGGCGGCCTGATCCCCCAGTTTTTGATGAACCGCTCCCTGGGGCTTTACAATACCGTTCTGCTGATGATCATCATCAACTGCGTTTCCGTCTGGAACCTGATGGTTGCCCGAACTTACATATCCACTAACATTCCCGACGACCTCTATGAGGCTGCTATGATCGACGGAGCGGACCACATTACCTACTTTGTCAAGGTAGTGCTTCCCCTCTCCGGCATGATCGTTGCAGTGCTGTGTGTCTACTATGGAGTAAGCCGCTGGAATGACTACTTTACCGCCCTGGTCTACATCCGGGACCGCACCAAGCTTCCTCTGCAGACCATCCTCCGGGAAATCCTCGCCACTCTGACCACCAGCACCTCCTCGGACAGCTTCTTCTCCGCCTACGCGGACAATATCCAGGGCATGACCGAGGCCATACGCAAGGCAGAGGTGGCTAAGTACTGCTGCATCGTTGTTTCCACTGGACCGGCGGTGATTCTGTATGTGTTTATGCAGAAGTACTTTGTCAAGGGGGTTATGATCGGTTCCCTGAAGGGATAAGATTCACCGGCGTTCTTTTCCGCCGCCAGGCCAGTCCCGGCGGGCGGTTGAGATAAACGAATCCAACTTTATTTGAAAGAAAAGGAGATTTAGAGTATGAAAAAAGCGTTGACTGCCATATTGGCGGCGAGTATGCTGCTCACTGCCGCCGCATGCAGCGGCGGAACATCCTCCAGCAGCCCAAGCAGTGCGGCTCCCAGCGGCTCCAGCGGTTCCAGCGCGGCGCCTGCCGCCCCGTCCGCCAGCGGGGAATCCTCCGCAGCCGCCCCTGTCTCCAGCGATGAAAAAATCACCATTAAGGCGTTTGAGTACCTTCTGGAAAACCAGCAGGTGGATTTGGACAATCTGTGGTTCTATCAGGAGCTGGAAAAGAAGACCAATGTCCATGTAGAGTGGGAAGGGGTCAAGGACGGCGACTGGACCACCCGCCTGAACCTGATGTTTGCCTCCGGCGACTGGCCGGACGTTATCCTCCGGGGCGACGTTGACGTTGAGGAGTATGGCGTTTCCCAGGGAATCCTCCTGCCTTTGGACGACTACCTGGAGGCCAATATGCCCAACTACTACAGCCGTCTGTTTATGAACAACGCCAACGATTCCATTCCGGCCTCTGACGGCAAAAGCTATTACATCGGCAACTTGACCGCCCAGAATGTCAACCACGACGGCAGCCACTACATCAACAAGACCTGGCTGGATAAGCTGGGCCTGGATATTCCCAAGGACATTGATTCCCTGACCGAGGTCCTCCGGGCCTTTAAAACCCAGGACCCCAACGGCAACGGCCAGGCGGATGAGATCCCCTTCTCCGCCGCTGACCTGATCCACCAGACCCAAGGCGTCTATACTCACTTCGCCAATTTCGGCGTACCCCTGCAGCGCTTTATCTACGCCTGCATTGACGACAACGGCAAGGTTGTGTTCCCTGGCGACATGGAAGGCTTCCGCCCTGCCTGCGAATGGCTGAATCTGTGCTACAGCGAGGGCCTGTTGGACCCTGAAGCCATCACCCAGGACTCCAATGTGTGGGGCACCAAGATGAACGCCAACCAGGTGGGGTACACCACCTATCTGCGGCTGATCAACACTGCCCTGCAGCCTGAGATCGCGGAGCAGTTTGTCTCCATCCTGCCTCCCGCCAGCCAGTACGGTGTTTCCGTTCCCCGCATTTTGGAGATCCCCAGCTTCGGCGCTGCCTTAACGGTGGCCAACAAAAACGTGGAGCGCACCCTGCAGTGGATTGACGCGCAGCTTGAAACCGAAACCATGATGATCTCCTACAACGGTCCCCTCCATGAGGGCGGTCCTATCGACCCCACCATGAAGATCAACGACGCGGGCAAGTACGAGATCCTCTATATTCCGGAAAACAACGGGCTTTATAACTATGTCCCTGTATATCACGCCCAGTTCTTCGCCCCTGGCGACTACTACTTTGATATCTATGAGATGCCCCCTCACCGTGTGGAACGGTATGAGAGCAGCAAACAGTACGAGGAAGCGGGCGTGCTGGAGAAGTACTCCTTCGATTACCTGCGCAACCTGTCCAAGATGAGCAGCGACGAGGCCATTGAGGTTTCCCGCCTGTACACCGAAATCGAGAAGTTTATGAAGGAATCCATCGCCAGCTTTATCACCGGCGGCGTAACCGACGCAAACTGGAAGACCTTCCAGGATACCGCCAGATCGGTGGGCGTGGACCGTTATGTGGAGCTTTATCAGAAAGCCTACGACAACTATCTCGCCAAGCAGAAATAGGCCTGGCCGGAATCTCCCAACCGGCAATAAAAAACGCCGCAGCACAGTTTAGAAAGCTGTGCTGCGGCGCCTTTTATTGCGCATCCTTTTAGTCAGGAATGGGTATAAAATGATTTTCTGTGAACATATTCCTCTATGGCCTGTTCTAAAAAACGGTTCAGCGTCACGCCATGAGCGGCGGCGTCCAGATCCGCCTGGCGATACAGGGTGGGGTTGATGCAGAGACTGAAAGGGCTCTGATAGGATTTTTCCGGTTCACGGGAATTTCGTTTACAAATGTTCAGATAATCGTCAACAGCCTCCTGAAACGCTTTATTCAGTTCCGCTATGCTGTAGCCCTCAAATGTGACCAGATCATTGATGCCCAATATTTTTCCATACAGGCAGTTGTCCTCAGAGGAATATTCGACGCTGCCTAAATATTCGCCATACTTCAAGGTGTTATTCATTCAACATGACCCTCCTTTGTCAATACTGCCAGGACTGCGTTTATCACATAGAGCTTCAGCGTTTTTTCGGGATGGGGCTTGTGAACCCGTATAACGGCTTTGGTACGTGCGTGAATAAATCTAACTGCGGACCCGCTTGTTTTTCCTGCGTTGTCCTCCGTATAGTCCAAATAGGACAGTAGCGCGCGAAGCTCATCATAGGTGAAGTCTTTCGGCTTTGATTTCAATCTTTGTATTAGTTTATCCTTTTTACCCATTTTGTTACCACCCGTTTTAGTATATCATGCCGCCCTGTTAGATTCAACTGTTATTTAAAAGCTTTCCCTTGAAATGAGGCCCTGCAAAACAATTATCTTGCCAAGTTATATGGCAATATGCTATAATAAAGGACACAGCGGATGGTAATTTTATGAAAAACTGTAATAAAAGACGCTGCGTCACAGCTTAAGCTGTGTTGCAGCGTCTTTCTGCCTGGCAATCGGGCTATGGTCAAAAAGGAGGATGGGCCTGTGCTGAAAAAGTTCCTTTCGCGTTCAGTATCGCTGCGGTATCTGATCCCCTATCTGGCCGTCCTGCTGGCGGTGTTCGCAGGGGTAGTCCTTTATGTAAGCGATGTGTTCGATAGGGCGATTCGGGAAAGCGTTGTGGAGCATAACACCAACCGTCTGGGGCTGCTGCGGGTGGAGCATGAAAAGCAGCTCAGCACCCTATTAAGCATCTGCGATCAGCTCAGCCTCTCCCCGCAGATATCCGCCTTTAAATTTATGGAAAAGCCTATGGAGGGTTATTATATCAAGCAGCAGCTCTCCGCCTTTCAGGTGGCCAATAACTTCTGCGACCAGTTTTATATCACTTTCCATGAAGACAGTTTTTTGTATTCTTCCGCCACGTCGATTTCCATGGAGCTGTTTTCCCGCCAGTTTATCCAGTATGAGAACGTCACCTCCGATGAGCTTCAGAGCCTCCTTTGCCAGTCCCATACCAGTCCGGTGATCCTTCCGGTCCAGGATATCCGCAACGTACCGGTGGGGGAAACGCCGGTGAGGATGCTCAGTGTCGTCATGCCCCTGCGCTTAAAGGGGAAGTACAGCATTGGGAATATCCTGTTTTTAGTGCAGGACAGCACCTACCAGCAGATGTTTGCCGACGAGATCCCCGAGGAGCGGGCCATGTACATCATCCAGGGTGGGAAGATTCTGGAGGCCTCCCGGCTGAACGTGCCGGATGAGCTGGTTTTAGAGGAGGTTTACAGCCAGAAGGAGGCCTTTGTCCGGGAGCTGGCAGTGGAGGGGGAAAATTATCTGCTGTTTATGCAGCCGGGGAGTCTGCTGGATATCCGCTATGCAGCGCTGATCCCTCAGCGGACAGTGCGTCAGCAGGCCATGCGTTCTAAGTTGGATTTTGGCTTGTTTTTGTTGTTTTTAAGTATTCCCGCCAGTATTGTGATCATCTGGTTTACCCGTAGGCATATCCTGTCCCCCATCCGGGAACTTCAGCGGAGCGTGGGAGCGGAGGAGGCTGGAGGGTTTGCCTCCATCCGAAGCGGTATTGAGGCGCTGATCGGGCAAAACCGGGATTTGCATACCCGGTTGGACTCCAGCCTTTCGGCAAGGAGGGCGGAATTTGTATACAGCTTTGTCAAAGGGCGGTTTTCCTCGCGGGAGGAGGCGATAGAAGCCGCTTTTCGTCTGGAGCTGGACATTGACAAGCCCTGTTTTGCCGCGGCCGTCATTTCGGCGGCGTCAGTCCACAAGCCAGAGGCCTTTGAGGCCATCGCATCCTGTGCGGGGGCGGTTGCCTGTTATGCGGAGATCATGTCGGAGGAAAAAATTCTGTTTCTGGTATTCTGCGGTTCCCCGAATGAGGCCATCGGTTGGGCGGAGCAGGCCATAGGCGCGCTGCGCTTTACATACCGGGATACTGTCGTCGCCCTGAGCAATCCTCACTTTGATTTCTCCGAAGCCGGTGCCGCCTATCTGGAAGCGGAGACCGCCTATGACAACCGATTTCTGATGGACAATGAGTTTGTATTGTATTTCTCCCAGGTAAACACGGCGGTGATCAATGTGGAGCCCCTTTCCCAAAGATTCCTGGACGGGTTCTATAGTATTCTCCAGACCGGTGGGGAGAACGGGGAAAAGGCCCTGGACGGCTGGATCGGCGGCCTTCTGGAGACGTTTTCCCGCCAGAAATTATCCCTGTTCGCCTTTCGGATGCTGGTAAACGACATTGTAAGCTCCCTCCTGGGACGGCTTTCCACCCTCCAGGACATTCCGACAGGCACCCTTCAATATTATGATATCTTTAATCTGTCCACCTGCCGCAGGGTCCGGGATTTAACTGATATTCTGAGAGGGCTCTGCATCGAAATATTAAAGGGACAGAAAAGCCGCAGTTCGGAGAAGGAACCGGCTGATATCCAAAAGCTGACCGCCTATCTGAAGGAACACTGCACAGACCCCAATCTGACCATCGGCTCTGCCGCTGAGGCCATGGGGATGAATTCCGCCAAAGTATCCATTCTGTACAAGGAGCATACGGGGATGCACCCCTCCGCCTACCTCCAGTCGCTGCGGATGGAACGGGCCAAGGAGCTGCTCCGGGACAGCGACCTTCCCATTAAGGAGATCGCGGTGCAGGTGGGATATTTTGACTCCTCCAGCTTTATCCGAAGATTCCGCCAGAACACCTCTATGACCCCTGCCCAGTACCGGCAGACAACCCGGGTTCAAAAAGAGGCGGAGGGTAACCGCCCCGGCACCCCTCTCTAAATGTGAAATACGTCCAACGGGCATACGGATGGATGCCCGTTGGACGTATTTTTATATTCAGATGTAAGGGACTATACATACCCGTACAGCCCCCGTACCGACGCCTCCCCGGAGCGTATGATCTGTACATTCCCCTCAATGGAGCAGGCCAGCTCTCCCAAAGGGGTGATATCCAATGCAGTACCCTCCTGGGCCTTTTGATCCCATATCACCCGGACCTCTTTCCCCAGGGTGACACATTTTTCTTTATACTCTGGCAGCAGGCTTTTAAATCCATCCCGGCGGTATATCTGGTAAATGTCCTCAAAGGCGTCCAGGATAGCCCGGGCCGTTCTTTCAGGGGACAGCTTGGTCTCCCCGTTTAAGGCGATTCCCAGGGAAATGGCATGAGGCAGCCCAGCGCCGTCCAGCTCCTGCCGGGTCTGGGTGAGGTTTACTCCAATCCCGCAGACGGCGTCGGAGGAGCCGTCTGGTGAGATCCGGCTTTCACACAGGATGCCGCACAGCTTTTTTCCCTGACAGATAATATCATTGGGCCACTTGATGCCAAACGACAGATCTGGACAGAGATTTTGTAATCCCTTACAGGCCGCAACCGCCATCAAAAGGGGCAGAAGTCCCATGTCCTCCAGCGCTGTTCCCCGCAGCAGAAAGGAAAGGGCCAGGCTTGCGCCTGGAAGATTTGCCCCATCCCAGCGGTTTCCCCGCCGGCCTCTTCCCGCCGTTTGGCAGTCTGTGTATACAGCCAGCCCATGGGGAAATTGCTGGGGATCATCCAACCTCTCCTTTAAATAGGTATTCGTGGAATCTACTTTTTCCAGCCATAAAAGTTTTTCTCCAACTCTCCCCCGTGTATCCATAAAAGGGTCCCTCCTTTTTGCGTTTGTGGTTTACCGGGATAGGCTCCGCAGCTCCGCTTGTATCCCGCTCTCCGAAAGTTCCAGCAGGGCGTAGGTCTTGGAAAAGCCAAGGCTCCCTGGGTTGATTGCCCAAAGCCCGTCTGCCTCCCGCTCTATTTTCTCCCGGTGGGTGTGCCCGTACAGCACCGCTGCCGCTCCAGCTGCCCGGGCAGCGTCCAGAAGGTATTCCGGCCCTGTTTTGACATGGTAGAAGTGCCCATGGGTCAGCATCAGCTTTAGATCATGGTCCTGATAGAACCTCGTGTGGGGTTCCCGGTATCCCAAGTCACAGTTTCCCGGCACCCCAACCATGGGCAGAAGGGGATGTACAGACTGGAGATCCTCGAATTCCCGCAGGCCATCCCCAAGAAAGATCAGCCCATCCAATCTGAGGTTTTCCGCAAGTACCCGTTCCAATCCATTGTAATCTCCATGGCTGTCGGATACGATTGCCAGGGTCCGTGGCTGGGTTTTGTATGGCAAGGTCAACAACTCCATTCTTTTTCTCTGTCATTTTTGGGGAAGGGGGAGCATATAATACATCGTGCGGGTCATTTTTATCCCGCAGGGTTTTCTGTGCCCGCAGAATGCAGGGGCATAGAATAAGCTTGAACTTATCTGTAAAGGAGGTCACGCCATGGCCAGGATCAGCCGGAGCGACATCCCGCCCGACAGGATCAACGATCTGCTGAAAAAAGTAGGGAACGACCCCAAATTACAGAATAGCCTGAAACAAGGGAATTTAAACGATGTGTTGGGAAGCCTTCCGCCTCAGGAGGCGCAGATGGTGCGAAATGTCCTTAACGACCCCAAGCAGCTCAGAAGCATCCTTTCGACGCCAGAGGCCCAACAGCTGATGAAACAGCTGAAAATGAGGTAACAGGTTTTGTCCGGCGCCGGAAAAATAGACGTTTACCAGGGAAAGCCAGACGCAAAGAGATGAGAGGTGGCAGAGGAAGATGGAGGACATTGGCGCCAAAATAGGGGAGATACTCAGCTCGCCGGAGCAGATGCAAAAGCTCCAGAGCCTTGCCTCCATGCTGGGGCTGGGCGGAGGGGACCAGCCTCCGCCTCCTCCGCCTCCTCAAAGCGGCCAGGGCGGGGGAGATGGCCTGCCAGATCTTTCAGAGCTTCTTCATTCCGGCGGGGAGGGGCTGTTTGGTTCCATCAATCCCGCCACCATCGCCTCCCTTGCCGGACTGATCAGCAAGGCTGGAAAGATGGAAAAGGAGGACAAGGGAGTGGCGCTTCTTCGGGCCTTAAAGCCGCTTCTCAGCGAGGAACGGAGCAGGAGGGTGGATGATGCGGCACGGATATTAGTTCTGGTGCGGATGCTCCCTCTTTTGGGGGAAGCAGGGATCCTCCCAATGGGGACTTTAGGGCGATAAACTCCGCCTTTTTATGGTTTATACCCAATGCTTTCCATGGGGAATTCAAGAAGATAAAATGATAAAGAAGGAAGGGGGAGGGGCCGTGGCTACCGCAGAGCATTGGCACAGCCCGACAGTCCTGTCGGATCAGGAAATGCTGCGGATGCAGCGGGACGCGGAACAACGGGTCCGCCGGATGCAGCGCCAGGCCAACGAAACGATCCGGCAGGCATCCGGCACAGGTTTCCCGGCCTCCCTTCCGCCTCCGAACCCGGTCCTGTCTCCAGGTCCTTCCTCTCGTAACCTCCCCCCGCCCCCTCCACCGAAGGAGCAGCAGGATCCCCTGGGGCTCCAGTCCCTTTTCCAAGACCGGGACAGAATGCTGATTTTGGCGCTACTGTTTCTTTTAAAGATAGATAATAAGGGAGACCTTCCCCTGCTCCTGGCACTGGGATACCTGCTGCTGTAGCCCATATCCGCCGCCCTATGTCAGGAAGCGGCGTAGTGCCTGGCGACAGCGGGAATGAGGAAGTAGGCGGCAATCCCTGCAAGAATGGCGCACAGACCAAATATGGAGAAGGCAGTCTGGCTGCCGGATACATCCACCAGCCTACCCATCAGGACAGGGCCCAAGGTCATGCCAAAGCCGTAGACCGCCTGGAAGAACCCCATTGCAGTGGACTTCTTCTCCGGCGCGACGTACTTGATGCACCCGGCCAGCAACATGGAAAACAGGGTGGCGTTGGCAAAGCCGCCGAAAATCTGCGCGGCGTAAATGATATAAATGTTGGATGCGCATCCCACGCTGACGCAGTAGAGCATCATCACCAGAAAGGCGGCAGGGATGATCTTCCGCTCCCCCAGCTTGTTGGCGATGCGGTGTCCCACAAACAGTGCGGCAAGGATCTGGAAGATGGTAAACAGGGAGGAGGAAAAGCCGATCTGGGCAGCGGAGGCCCCCAGTCCTCTCGTCACCTCGGAGGTAAAGGAAAAGGCGGTGGCCTGGAGGATCATCTGCTGGACAATGGCCAGTCCGGCGGGGAGAAGCACCCCCACCTCCCGAAAGGTCCCCAACAGGGCGGAGAACTGGACAGGCTTGCGGGTGACCTGGACGTCCTTGACGAACAAGGCCAGCCCCACTGCAATAAACCCGGTGATACAGCTCATCAGCAGGGGGGCGCGGTAGCCGAACAGGTTGGCGGTAACGCTTCCCAGCACAAAGGCCAGGAGCTTGCCGGTGTTGTTGCAGGCATTGATGGAGGCCATGGCCTTGGTCCCCTCCGAGGCAGGGTAGTAGCCGGAATACATAACCGTGAACCCCACCCAGGTGGAGGCGGCGACCCCTGCCAGCACCCGGAAGAAAAACATCAGGGGGACATTTTGGGTCAGGTAAAGCCCCAGAGAGGACACAGTTGTAAAGAAGCACCCCCCGATGACAATCAGGCGGTACCTGCTTTTCACATCCGCAAAGATCCCTAGGGGGATTCGGATGCACATCTGGGTAAAGCCGTAGCATCCTACCAAAAAACCGATTACCGTGGCAGTAAGGCCCAGGGTATTTAAGTAGGGGGTGAAAAAGGGGACGTGACAGTACTCGGAGGCCCAGAAAAAGACGGTGACGATCCCCAAAATGCCCTGGCTTTTTTTCAGTTGGCGGTCTGTTTCTGACATGCATTCATCTTCTTTCTGTCATATGACAAAGTCTGAACAGAGTATTTCGGCGTTTGCCGCACAAAATCATAGTTAAAGTATATCAGAAACGGCTGGCGTTTACCATATGCCAGCCGTTTCATTTTTTCGGAAATGTTATAATTCTATATGGGATTAGGTTGTGGGTTCCAAGGAAGCCCCCCGCTCCCCCTCCGGAAGGGAGAGGCCCAGGGAGAGCTTCCAGCACAGAACCCGGGCAGCCGCTTCGTCAATCAGGCTTTCCGGCAGCAGCCCTTCCTGAACCGCCTGGAGGACAGCGGGAATCTGGCGGGCGTAATCGCTGACGATGAGCATGTCGTTTCCCGCCGCCACAGCCTGTACGGCGGCTTCTTCTTCCCCGGCGTACATCTGGACGGCGCTCATGGAAAGGTCGTCTGTCAGGATTACGCCCTGGAACTCCAGGTCCTCCCTTAAAATCCGGTGTACCTCTGGGGAAAGGGAGGCGGGGTTGACGGAGTCCATGGCGGAGACAATGTTATGGGAGACCAGAACGCACCCCGCCCCCGCCTGTATCCCCGCCTGAAAGGGCAGAAAATCGGAGGTCTCAAATTCCTTCATAGGCCGGTAGTCAAAGGCAATCCCGGTGTGGGTGTCCAGGTTATTGCCATAGCCGGGGAAATGCTTGAGGACGCAGCCGATTCCCTCCCGCTTCATGGTCCTTACCACAACGTCCACATAACCGGCGGTATGGGATGCGTCCTGCCCCAGCGTCCGGCTGTAGATGAAGTCTGTTGGCACAGTGGAGACGTCGCAGACCGGGGCCAGGTTCACGTTGACCCCCAGGGACAGCAGAAGCCGGCTCTTTTCCTCAGCGTCGGCGATAATGGCGGACATTCCCCCCTGGTTAAAAAGCTGCTGGGGGGAGGGAAAGCGGGACGGCCGCAGGAGGGGATTGTCGCTGACCCGCGCCACAATCCCGCCCTCCTCGTCCGCGCCGATGAGAAGGGGGAGGGCGGACGCCTGCTGATAGGAGTCGATCTTCTCCGCCACTTGTTCGGCATTCAGTCCCCGAAAATCCTGGCCGAACAGGAGGAGCCCTCCAGGGCGGTAGGCGGCAATCTGCTCCGCCGCGTCCGCAGAGGGGCAGCGGATCCAGAATAGCTGCCCTACCTTCTCCTCCAGCCCCATAGACAAAAGGATCTGCTCCGCCTGGGGGCGGTATTCGGTCCAAAGGGGAGGAGGGGTGATCAGCTTCAGAGAGACAGCGGTATAGGGCGGTTTCTCCCCTTCCAGGTATTCCACCCGGATTTCCGCCTGTTCCTTTACAATGCTGTCAGCGTCATTCCCCTGATACCCAGAGAGGGAGAGGGACACTGCCTCTCCCTGGGGGCTGGAAAGGGAAAAGATTCCATCCCCCTCCCAGTGGACAATTCCCTGGATTGTCTTTTTGGCCAGCTCTGGTGGGACAGACACGCTGTCCGCAGAAGGGCCTTCGCCAGAGGGGGCAGCCGGAACCTCCCGCAGGCATCCCGTCAACAGCAGTAGAATGCCTGCCAGCAGCGCCCTGCCCAAGAGGCCTTTTCGCTTTTCCATTACTTATGCTCCTCCCGCCATTGGGCGATGGCGGCGGCAAGGATGACTTCCATGCCTCTGGTGATGGTCTCCAGGGGCATGGAGGGCGGAACCGCTTTGCCGGGGCCCGCTCCCCCCGCGTCTTCAGCCTGGGTTTGAGTGACAGCCTGGGCCTGTTGAGGGAGATAGGGTACATGGAGGAACAGGACCTTCATCTCCGGAAAGCGGGTTGCGCAGAGATGGAGGCCGCCGTACAGCACATGGTTGCACAGATAGGCCCCCGCTGAAAAGGAGTACCGGTTGGGGATCCCGGCCTCGTCCAGGGCCTGCTTCATCCTTTGGTAGGGGAGGTTGGAGAAGTATGCCGCCGGCCCCTCCGGGTATATGGGGGTGTCCTGGAGGACCAGGCCGTCGTTGTCCGCGCCCTTGGCCTCGCACAGGTTGATCCCCACCCGTTCCAGGCAGAGGACGTCCCGGCCCCCGGCCTGTCCGGTGAGGAGGAGGATATGAGGGCGGTATTGTTCTGCCAGAGCTTCCAGGCGTTCCAAAACAGCGAACCATTTGACAGGCAGCTCGGCGCGGTGGATTGGCGTATGGTCGATTTCCTCCGGCAGCTGGGAGACCGCCAGCCAGGAGGGATTGATCTCCTGGCCGCCAAAGGGCTGGAACCCGGTCACCAGCACGGAGGGATGAGGATAATTCATATATGGGCTTCCTTTCTGATTTAAGGTTTTATGTGGGTTCATTATACCATAGTTTGGGCCTGTTTATAAGGGAGTATATCAATTTTGGGTAGAAATAGGCGGAAATAAAGAAGGGCCGCTAGTTAGCACGCCAGTCAACCTGAACCTTAAAATAATCGCCTTCCCCTATTGATTCAGAAGAAATGTACAAAAAAATACAAGAAAAAAGAAGCTGCTTTTATTGAAAATGGTTGCAAAACTGTTAAAATAAGAATATCTACTGAATCAATGGCGGATGCAGGCCCCAAAATTGCGCCCTGCATCCAGATCAAAGGGAGGCGGGGAGCCGTTCCTTGCTGCAGGCGCACCCTCCCTGGGCAGAAAGGCGGAGAAGATATGAAAGACAGTGAAAAAACCGGCTTGTTGTTTTACCATTCCTGTTCTCAAAGGGATGCGGATTTTGCCAGGGGGGAGGCGGCCCCTACCTTCTGGGAAAAGGTGGACGTGATAGAGGACGGGGCCCGCGGCGGTGCGTTCCAGTGCGGCGACACCCAGAAGCTGGCCTTTAAGGCCCCCCACAACATCTATGCGGAGCGGGGGACCTTGTCCTTTTTCTGGCGGTCCCGGTATCCTGTAGGGCCCACTGAGTTCCCCATCTTCCGGGTGGCCTTTGCGGACCATTCCAGTTGGGACGCCTGCTGGCTGCGGATTGATTACAGCGGAAACGGCTTTGACGCCATGATCACTGACGCCAACCTTTCCAAGGCCCGGGTAACGGCGAAAATGGAGCCCTTTCCCTCCCCAGAGACCTGGATACACCTGGCCCTTTCCTGGGATGAAAACTATGGGATTCGGTTTTACATAAACGGGAAGCTGGCAGCCGAGGAATACCGCTCGGCGGTGTATTTCACCGGGTTGGACCAGTTCGGCCCCCACTCCCGCATCATCTCCAACTGGAACGTCATCAGCGACTATAACTTTATCCGGGGCGGGGACATTGACGAGATCGCCATCTACGACCGTATGCTGGAGGAGGCCCAGGTCTCCCAGCTGAGCCAGGGGAAGCTGTTGGAAAACCTTCCGGAATATCAGCCGGACCTCGGCTGCCCCCAGGTGCGGAACGGCTGGAACCTGCGCTGCGGCTTTGCGCCGGTGGAGCCCCCTGCCATTCCCGACAACGCCTCTGTCCGCAAAGTGGAGATTCACGACGCCTATGACCTGAAGCGGTGGTGGTGGAAGGGCTGCGACGGCATTCGGGAAACCACCTGGCCGGGGGTGTACAACCGCTCCCGCCTGAAGGGCCGCAACGATTACTTCCAGCTCCCTGACTGGGACTGCTACTCCCTTTCCGGTAAGGCCATCACCTTCCATATGCCGGAGGAGGCCTACAACCACCTGGAGATCTCAGGCAGCGCCTACGGCGGACTGGACCAGGTGGACGACAAGGGAAATGTGGTCAAGGGCGTGTTCCGCCGTCCCCAGGGGGCGGAAAGGACAGCTGTCCGCATCCAGGAGAGGACCGGCGGAAGGCTCCGGTTTACCAATGATATGCAGGAAGAGCCCATCGGGGATTTCTCCGCCTTCCAAGTCCGGGAGGGCTCTGCACCGGAGGGTGTAAAGCGGGTGAGTTACCGCCTGGCGGAGGGATGCGCCTCCGGAGATAAAGCGCAGCAGGAGCTGGAGGACTTTATCTGCGGCCGGTATACCTCCTACGAGCGGCACATCATGACCGCTGTTCCCAATGGGGAAATGATTTCCCTGGAAAAGCGGGAGAATGCGCCGGGAGGTTATCCCTTTGTCAATGTAATTGTCCCCTACGAATTTGACGAAGCCCTGGGGCTGGACGGCGTTGTGCTGACCATTCCGGCGGGGGAAGACTGCTGCTATTCTGTCCAGGTGAAGGATCCTCTGTGGTATTATCGCAACCTAGCCCATTTTTCCTTTAAAACCGAGAAGGGCCGCAGCAAAACCCTCTGGTTGGACCTTCGGGACCGCTGCCTGCCGGAAAACAAGTGCCTGTATCTGACCATTGCTTCCAGCAGCCGGGATTTTGGCCCTTCCTTGATGGAGGGGGCGTCCCTTACCCTGGTATATAAGTCTGCCCAGGACGCAAAGGCGGAGCATTGCGCCGACCGTTTCACCCAGGTGAGGGATGTTTACGGGCACCTGGTGGAGGAACAGCCCGGCCTTCCCCAATTCAATATGTATAACCGCTTTATGGCGGATGTGACCGATCTTCTGCGGATTGATCCCCATCATCAGCCGGGGCAGTTTTACTATTACGACAAGGCGGTCCTGAATTTGAAATATAAGGACAAGGGTTCGGACTACACTCCGGACTACGCCATCCCAAAGGCCCCTGCAGGGGTGCCGGAGTGGGCGTTCCAGCAGGTGGAATATCTGCGGCATTTCAAATATCTGATCGAGTGGTGGATTGACAACCGCCAGATTGAAAATGGGGAGATGGGCGGCGGCCTCTCTGACGACGGCGACTACACCTCCCTTTGGCCTGCCCTGTCGGAGATGGGATGCAACCCGGAAAAGATTTTGGAGTCCCTGGACCGCTGCACTGACGCCTTCTACGCCCAGGGGATGTTTACCAACGGCCTGCCCTCCATCCAGGCCGACGAGATGCACGCCGCCGAGGAAGGGCTGATATCCCTCAGCCAGTGCCTGACCGCCATGGACTCCAGCCCCAAATACCTTGAAAGGGCTATGGAGACTGCCCGGAGCCTGTTCTGGCTCACGGGGATCAACAAGGCGGGCCACCGGCACATCCGCTCCACCTATTACAACGGTTCCCGTATGGCCACGGAAATGCCTTGGGGAGCCCAGCAGTCCATGAGCTATCTGCCCCTGACCGCCGCCTGGTTCCTGCCCAGATACAACGGAAACCAGAGGGTGGGCGTTCTGTTGGATGAGCTGGCCTCTGGGCTTGCCGCCCACTACCACCCCGACGAAAGGCGGACTCACAGCTATGTCCGTTTTGAGGACGATTTGGAGATACCCTATCATAACAAAAGACAGGGTGGGGAGCGGATGGTCCTTTATCCGGCCTACCGCATGACCGGCAATAAACACTATTTGGATATTATCCCGGATAATCTCAAAAACGAGGGCTCTTATGGGGTTCCCCTGCCCAAAGACGCACAGGTTCCCACAGGCACAGCGGACAAGGAAAAGGCAGCGGAAGCCTATGAAAAGCTAAACTACATTGCCGGAATCCGGGAATACTACAACACCCAGGGCCATCCCTGGATTGACCGGGTTTATTTTGCCTACGATCTGATTCAGAAGGACCGTCTGGCGGGGGTCGCCCATCAGAGGGGAGCGATTCTCTATCCTCAGAGCAAGCTGCGCTGGAGGTTCCCCAACCTGGGGGACGATGAAAAGCTGGCGATCCTGTCCCCCATTGCCCTGGACGACCAGGTAAAGATATTGGTTTACAACCTGTCCCATGAGGTTGTCACCGCCAAGGTATTCGCCAAGGAGCTGATCCCCGGCGTTTGGAGCTTTTCCGGCGGCGTGGATACCACTGGGGACGACTCCGCCGACGCCATCGAATGGGAGCTGGACGCGCCCTTTGAGTGGTCCAAGGCTGTGGAGCTGTCCTTTAAGCCCGGCGTGGTCAATGTGGTGAACATGAAGCTGAAAGAGGCGGGAGTCCCCTATCAAGACCGCTGCGATTTGGGCATTGGGAAGGAGGATATCCGCCTTTGGCCCCACGGGCTGAATGTCACGGTACACAATCTGGGATCTGTCGAGAGCCCAGAAGTGGATGTGGTACTGAGAGGCCCGGATGGAAGGATTCTCAAGCGGGAAACCCTTCCTCCTCTGGAAGCGCCTGTGGACCTGTGGCCCAAGTGGAGGGAGGTTTCCTTTAACCTGCATGGGGTTCCCTCTCTGGAAGGGTGTTCGGTGGAAATTGATCCAGAGAACCGGCTCAACGAGATCACCAGGGATAATAATATCGTTGTCCTGTGGGATATGGGAAGGTAATTTAAAAGCAAAAATGCGGGAGTAACCTAAAGGCGAGTACCAGTAAGGTCGGATTAAAAAGGTTTTGGGGTCCAGGGGGACTTTCCTGAAAAGGCCCCCTGGTCGCGCCCGCGGGCGCGAAACTCCCTTGCTGAAAAGTATAGATAAGCCAATCTCTAAAACGGAATTAAAAAAGCCCGTTTGCGTAAGCAAAAATGCTCCGGGGGAGGGAAAAGCCGAGAGATTCGTACAACAAAAACCAGGAGTCAATAAGGGCTTTTTGCCAGCAGGTTCTAACCTGCGGACGGTACTCGTCTGCCCAAGTTCAACGGAAAGGACAGGGAACTCACGTTATCATAACAAATGTGAATTGCGGTGTGTTTCTTCAGAGTACACTTAGAGGGATCGGATAAGTCTGATCCCTCTTTTTATTTATGTATGTTAAAAAGGTGGTTTGTATATGATTTATACTAACAACTGATAAATTAGTGTGAAAGTACAGCTTTCAATTAGATTATGGTAAACCTCTCGTCCTTCCTGAATCTACACCGCCCCGGATTCCCTTCCGCGCGGTAGATGCTCTTTCCAGCCAGATCATAGATCACCGACCAGACGGTGTCCGTTCCCTTGTTTCGGTCATATTGGCACAGGAAGCCCTCTTTCCCAGCCAACAAATCCTGTGCGGCGAGGATGTCCATGCAGCCCTTTCGGGAGGTTAGGGAATGGATAAGGGTATGATATCGTTCCTCGGCCCTCCAGGTGTTGATCCCGGCCTGCCGGAAAGAAGACACTTCTTCAGAGGAGAATATGTTTGTTGCACAGACAAAAGGGCGCTCTTTTGAGGGATGGATTACCTTAACGCGTTCCGCATTGCACTCAATCACCGCTGTTCCCCCCTTGACGTCTGCGACAGTGAAGGTCTGCGCAGAACTTACCGGCAGACGGGTAATCTGGTGGATTACATCTTCCGTGTCTCTGCACTTTTCCAAAAAGAATCTCAGCAGCATACCAGCGTTAAAGCCAGGCTTGATAGTAGTGGGATAGACCGACGTTAAACCAACGGCAAGGCCGCAGGTATTTACTCCGTCCTCCATTTCGATAAATGCGGTTGTGTTTCCGGTAAAGCTGTATGAAGATTGTTCGGAAAAGTGGTAAATGGCATTCATATTCAGCTTTTCCAGGGCAGGGATAAAATCGCTGTTTCTGCCTAAGAGGATGTGCTCTCCGTCCGAGACGGCAAAACAGGAGCAGCTGCAGCACGGCGGGATGGCATACATGCTGAACAGTACGGCTTGGATCAGTTCCGCCTCACATTTCTGCCCCTTGGCCAGGCCAGAAATTTCTTCCAGAATTCCTGGGAAGTATTCCCGATAAATGGGGACACAGGCCAGGGCAAACGCCTTCCGTTCCTCTGTAATAGGGAATGGGACATTATCCAAGACAGAACAGTTATTTTTTACCAGTGAGCTGCCAAAGCGGAACCCCATTTCATAGTGGGTCCCTCTGAAGTGAACGTGATACATAGTATAGATTCCTCATCTTTTTGATTGGATTGAGGACAGCCGGCAGCCTCTGATATAGAGAGTAGCTGAATAAAAAATTTATGTCAATACCAAATTTCCAAATTTCTCTTGACAAATAAATTACATGTGTAATATAATTATTACACATGTAAAAGGAACTATGTAAACTAAAAGAAAATGTAAACAGGGAGGACAAATCAATGGGATGGATTGTGATACCGATTATGATTATCGCCATAGCTGCCATAGCGTCAGACACATCGACAAAAAATGCAAAGTATAGGAGCCAGTCCGGGGTGGATGCTCAGGAACTCCAGCAACTTTTGGATCAGCTGCGGGACGAGCACGCAGCCCTGCACCAGGAGCTGGCGGCGATTGATGAAAAGGTATCGTCTATTGAAAAGATGATCAAAGAAGTTTAATCGGTGAGGCTATGGAGATCAACTGGGAAAATGCGTCCTATGGAGAATATTTAAAGCTGTTTGATGCGCTGTCAAACCCGATACGCCTGCGGATTCTGGGGATACTGTACCGGGAAAGGCAGTATGTCAGCGAGCTTGCCAGACAGCTGAATATCAGCCGTCCGCTGCTCTATATGCACCTGCGCAAACTGGAGGAAATCGGGCTTGTGGAGGGCTCCGCGGAGATATCCCCCAGTGGTAAGGCAATCAAGTTTTATCAATGTACCTCCTTCCACATTGACCTGGATATAGGGCAGATTGCGGAGCTTGCCGAAGGGATTCCGGAGGATTTGGGGCAAAATAGAAATTAGCCGATGGTTTGAATGCTTCCTGTTTTGGAGCGGGGATTTCAAGGAAATTCTTCTTATTCAATTCAGCAGCAGACGGAGCGGCAGGTTCACATAGAACCGCTGCTCCGTCTGCTGCTGAAGGGACCTTCTCAGTCAGACAACCGTATAAATCCTTACCTCGGGGTCGGCACTCCAGAGCGGTTTGAGACCCACAAAGACATCGTTTTGAAACATCTTGCTGCTGAGATATGCCTCGGCATGCTCTACGCTGTCAAATCCATGGAGCACCTGTACATCCTCATTCCGGATCAGCAGGTCTTTGGTGAGCGCCCCAGGAATTTTCTCCAGGAACGGACCGCGGTAGTCGGTATAGACCTTAGTAGCGGCAGGACGGTTGACCTCGTCAATCTTCATGGTGATCTCCAGATAAGCGGTTGCTTTCATAGTCAAATTCCTCCTATTTTTGTTTGCCCGGGTGATTGGGCTTGTATGTATGATAGCGCGTTTACACGGGAAAGAGAAGATATAAGCAAATTTATAAGTTACTATTTATTTTCATAGATTCTTGTAATTACATAGCACAGGGGATATACTTTGACGTAGAGGTGATAGTTATGTATCAACCAAAATTAGAAAAAGATATTCGCTGTCCGCTGGAATATGGTCTTGAAGTATTTGGGGGGAAATGGAAATCAAGAATTATCTGTGTTTTGGCGGAAAAGGAGGTTTTGCGGTACAGCGAGCTTCGCAGGGAGATGGGGAACATAACAGATGCGGTTTTGGCGGCTGCTTTAAAGGAGCTGATCGCCAATCAAATTGTGGAACGGAGATCCTATGATGAGATACCCCCTCGCGTGGAATACTCTTTAACTGAAAAAGGAATGTCTGTCGTTCCAATTCTGCGGAGAATTTGCCAATGGGCAGGGCTTTATCACAGGGAAGATTACAACAATACCATGGTACATTGCCAAAAATGTGACTACCATTCTGGTTGACCCCGCCAAAGCTCATTTTATTACGTCGTAGGACACTGGAACGCCTATTTTGGCGTCTATATTTATCTGAGTTCAGAGAGTGATATGCTCCCTTTATGAGAGACAGTGAAATAAAAACATTGTCAAACATGAAGGGAGCATATCACTCGTTCCGGCGGGTTATCTTTTATCGTTTTTGCGGGGGTAGTTAAAATTTGATAGCTATTTTAGTGGCTGTATGGTATACTAATAACAGTAAAAGATGGAAGGTGAAGGATATGGGCTTGCTGCCAATGGATTTGGATATACTGCCGCCGTCGGATGATCGGGTATGACCTCACCGGAGGCTAAACCGGTGCTGATAGACTTGATCTCTGCTGTGATCCAGCATCCCGTTATTGATGTAGAGATACGCAACAATGAAATCCCCCCAGAGGATACTGATGAAAAGGCAGAACGTCTGGATATAAACTGCAAAATAGACGATGGAAGCCAGATTGACCTGGAAATGCAGGCAAGCCGCATC
>CATJCP010000141.1 GCA_949737515.1 uncultured Oscillospiraceae bacterium
AGCTTACCGATTTGGAATGAAACCTCACGAGTTTTGGGATTCTACTTATAGAGAAGTTGCTTTATATGTGGAATCTCGTTCTCTCCAATATGAGCAAGAAGTCAAAACACGAATACAATTAGCTGAAAACTTAGGTAATAAGTTGATTAGCTCAGGTATGACCGCTAAGAATCCTAAAAATATAAACTTAGTTAAGGATATATACCCTGAACTATTTAAGGAAGAATTAGCTAGACATAGTGCTTTTGAAAGAAAAGCAAGTGAGGGAGAGGACTTAGTCAATTTGATGTTAGAATTGACGGAAGAGTTGAGGCAAGAAACGAAAGGAAAAGAATAATAAGGAATCACACAAAGGAAATGGTGGTGATGACTTATTACAATAGAAGAATTAGAAATAATTATAAGGGCTAATATTACGGACGCTATGAGTGGGATTAAAAAAATAACTGATGAAGTTAAATCCGCTGTAGCTAAGAGTGTTGAGCCTATGAAAAATCTAACCACTCAAGCAAAAGATATGGCTAGTAAAAGTGCTTCTAGTGTATCTCAAATGAAAGCTCAAATGAGAAGTTATAGTGGCTCTATTCAAGAAACAGCTAAGCAACAAGATTATTTAAGAACTAAAATCGAGGACTTAAAAGATTTATTAGCTAAAGCTGATATGGGTTTTGAAGTTGGAGATACGATGAAGATTGAAGCTGATATTGAAAAACTTGAAAATCGACTTAGAAAGTTGCAAAGTCAGGGTCAAAACACAGGTAAGGAAACTTCTAGTGCTTTTGATAAAATAAAAGCTAAAGTCAAACCAGCAGGAACACATCTAGCGGGGTTAGGTGGTAAGTTTAAAAATGTTTTAACTGGTAGTAAAAACTTGGGTAAGACATTTACATCTACCTTTAATAGTGGAATAAAATCCATAAAAAGATTTGCTATGGGATTACTAAGCGTTAGAACAGCGGTTAGTATGGTTAGTAAAGCTATGCAATCATATTTAAGTTATGATACACAATTATCCGATTCTATCCAAAATTGTTGGAATGTATTAGGAAGTCTATTAGCACCAGTATTAGAGTTTGTTGTTAGTTTATTCTCAAAGGCTGTAAGCTATGTAAATGCTTTTGTA
>CATJCP010000142.1 GCA_949737515.1 uncultured Oscillospiraceae bacterium
CGGCGGCTGATTTCCCCGCCATACATCCGGCTGCAGAAATCAAAAAAGCTGTCAAAGGGACGCTGCTCCCGGCAGGTCACCAGTTCCCGGATAAAACCCTTGCCAATGCTTTTGACTGCCAGCAGACCAAAGCGTATCCCTTCCGGCGATACGGTAAACCCCTCCTCACTCTGATTGACATCCACCGGCAGAGTCTTAATTCCCCTGCGGGTACACTCCCCAATGTATTCCGTCACCTTATTTACATTGTCCAGCATACAGGTGAGAAGCGCGGCCATGTATTCCATGGTGTAGTGGCATTTTAAATATGCTGTCTGATAGGCCACATAGGCATAAGCGGTGGCGTGGGGCTTGTTGAAAGCGTAGGAAGCAAAGGAGCTCATCTGGTCAAAAATGGCGATGGCCGTCTCCTCCGGCACCCCGTTGGCAATACACCCTGCGCACTCCAGAGAACCATCCGGACGCGTGGAACCGTAGATAAACTTCTGCCGCTCCTTCTGCATAATATCGGCCTTTTTCTTCGACATTGCCTTGCGGACCAGATCTGCCTGGCCATAAGAGTATCCCGCCAAATCCCGGCAGATCTGCATCACCTGCTCCTGATAGACAATACAGCCATAGGTCACATCCAAAATTGGCTTTAACAGGGGATGAAGGTAGACAATCTTCTCCGGGTGATGGCGGTTCTCGATATAATTGGGGATGGAGTCCATGGGGCCAGGACGGTACAGAGCCACTACAGCCGCCAAATCCTCCAGGGAGGCGGGCTTTAGCTGCATAATCACCTGGCGCATTCCCGCTGATTCAAACTGGAATACCCCGCTGGACTGCCCCGCAGAGAGCATGGCGAAGACCTGCTGATCATCCAAAGGGATCCTCCCGGCATCAAAATCCGGAACTTCCTTGCGGACAAGGTTTTGGGCCTTGCGGATCACCGTCAGATTGCGCAGGCCAAGAAAATCCATTTTCAGCAGACCCAGCTCCTCCAGGGTAGTCATGGTAAACTGGGTGACAATTACCCCGTCATTCTGCTGAACAGGGACATAGCTTTCCACCGGATCCCGAGTGATAACCACCCCGGCGGCGTGGGTAGAGGCATGGCGTGGCATTCCCTCCAGGCCCATGGCAAGGTCAATCAGCTCGTGAATTTTGGGGTTGGAGTCATAGACCTCCCGAAGCTCCGCCGACTGCTTAAAGGCCTTTGAAATGGTCATTTTTGGCTCCGACGGGACATACCTTGCCACCACGTCCACTTCCTGGTACCCCATGCCCATAGCCCGGCCAACATCCCGTATCGCAGCCCGGGCAGCCAGGGTTCCAAAGGTGATGATCTGGGCCACATGGTCCTCCCCGTACTTGCGTATCACATAATCAATGACTTCCTGCCGCCGTTCAAAGCAAAAGTCAATGTCAAAATCGGGCATACTCACCCGCTCCGGGTTGAGAAACCGTTCAAACAAAAGGTTGTACCGAATGGGGTCCACATTGGTGATGCCCACGCAGTAAGCCGCTATGCTGGCTGCGCCGGAGCCTCTCCCCGGTCCAACGGAAATATCCTGGTTCCGGGCATAGTTGATAAAATCCCACACAATGAGGAAGTAATCCACATACCCCATTTTCTCAATCACTGAAAGCTCATACTCCAAACGGTCGACCACGTTTGGGGCAGGATCGTCCCCATAATTCCGAGAAAGCCCCTCATAACAGAGCTTGCGGAAAAAAGCCCGGTTTTCCATGCCGTCAGGGGCCTGAAAATACGGGAGTTTGGTATGGCCAAACTCAAATTCCACATGACAGCGGCTGGCAATCTCTACTGTGTTGGCGAGTGCGCCGGGATATTTGCCGAACAGCTCCTGCATCTCATCGCCGGACTTCAGATAAAACTCCTCTGTCTCAAAGGCCATGTCATTGGGGTCGTTGACCGTGCGGTTGGTCTGGATGCAGACCAGGAGATTCTGGAGCTTATGATCCTTCCTGGTCAGATAATGGCAGTCGTTGGTGGCCACAAGGCCGATCCCCGTCTCCTGGGAGAGCCGATACAGCTGGGGCAGAATGGCCTCCTGCTCCTCTATGCCGTGATTCTGGAGTTCCAGATAAAAATTCTTCTCCCCAAAAATATCCCGATATTCCAATGCCGCCCGCTTGGCCCCGGAAAAATCCCCTTCCGTTAACCGCCGAGGAATCTCCCCCGCCAAACAGGCGGACAGGGCGATGATCCCTTTGCTGTACCTGCGAAGAAGCTCCTTGTCCACCCTGGGTTTGGAATAAAAGCCGTCTAAAAAGCCCTTGGAGACGATTTTGATCAGGTTTTGATAGCCCTCGTTGTTTTCACAGAGGAGCACCAGATGGTAAGGGCTGTTGTCCATACCGTGGACCTTGTCAAACCGGGTCCTGGGGGCCACATAAACCTCACAGCCGACAATAGGGCGGATTCCCGCCGCCTTTGCCGCCTTATAGAAGTCAATGACCCCGTACATCACGCCATGGTCGGTAATGGCAACGGCGGCCTGTCCCAGCTCCTTGGCGCGGTCCACCAGCGCCTGGATGCGGCAGGCCCCATCCAAAAGACTGTACTCGCTGTGGACATGGAGATGGACAAAATCCGTCATTGGACGGCCCCCCTCTCCCGCAGCTCCTGGGCAATGGCGCTGAGGCGCTTCAATCTGTGGTTGACCCCGGAACGAGTGATAGGCTCTGAAAGGGATTCTCCCAGCTCCCGCAGGGAAAGCTCTGGATTTTCCACCCGCAGCCGCGCCAGCTCCTGCAGCTCTCCAGGCAGGCTTTTCTCCCCCTTTACCTGCCAGATCAGACGGATATCCTCCACCTGGGAGGAGGATGCAGCCACTGTTTTTTCAATATTTGCCGTTTCACAGTTGGTAATACGGTTTATCTTGTTGCGCACATCCTTATAAATCTTTACGTTCATCAGGTCAAGACTGCTTTTCACCGCGCCGATCAGGGTGAGAAGGTCCTCAATCTGCTCGCTCTCCTTGTAGTACAGCAGATGCACGCCCCGGCGCACTGTGTGCTTGGGGTGAGAACCAAGGGTGTGGAGGAGTAGGGAAAGATCTTCGCACAGCTTTAAATGGGGGACAGTAAGCTCCGCATGGTAATTCTTCTGAGGGTCGGTGATATTGCCGCAAACCAGATACGCCCCGCTGATAAAGGACGCCGCAGTATCCGGGTCAAGGTTTTCCAAGCGGATGCGCAGGTTAGCCTCCTCCGGGGCGTGGCCGAAAGAGGTCAGAATGCGGCGGCGGTCATCCTGATCGTCCACTGTCACCAGATAGATACACCCTTTTTGCTTGCGGTGCTGGATGGTTGTCACACCGCTCTGCAGGCCGGCAAAGTCGAATAAATAACGGATATAGAGATCGGCGACGGATTTGTTCTCAGTCTGGAACGAGATGGAGGAGCCGGAGAAGCTGCGGCCAAACAGCACCATCCCATAAGCCTGGGCGCGCTGGCGGGACAGCTGCGCAGGGCAGGCCTCCAAAAGCTCTTTTTTAACCTGTGATGCAAAAGACAAATTTCTCCGTCTCCCTCCATGATTTTTTATCTGCCCTCAGTGCCGCTCCTTCCCCGCGTCCCGATGGGAGGTTACGCCGAAGTACCCCAGCTTGGAGATGTACTTGTGCATCAGCTCAGCAAAGGTTACAGAGCGATGCTGCCCGCCTGTACATCCAAAGGCGATGGACACCTGGCTCTTCCCTTCCTTCTGGTAAAGGGGAAGAAGAAGAGCCAGAAGCTCCTCCAGCTTTTTCATCAGGCTCTGGGATTCCGGGAATCCCATGACATAGTCCCGTACCGCCTGGTCCATCCCTGTCAGGCTCTTCAGCTCCGGCACATAAAATGGATTGGGAAGGCAGCGCACATCGAAGACAAGGTCTGCGTCGCTGGGAATTCCATTTTTAAAGCCAAAGGAAACGCAGTTGACCACCATCCCCCGCTGGATATCCTCCAGGAACAGGCGGCGGATATGCTCCTTTAGCTGGGTCGGGGAGAGCATGGAGGTATCCACCACATAGTCCGCCATCTGGCGGATGGGGTCCAGCAGCCTTCTCTCCTCGCCAATGGCCTGTTGAATGGTGGCGATTTCCCCGCCGATGAGAGGATGTATCCGCCTCTGTTCCTGAAAGCGCTTGACCAGTACGTCATCGGAGGCGTTGAGGAAGAGGATGTGAAACGCCCCCTCTTCCTTCATGGCAGGGGAGCTGAGATCTTTAAAGATCCCTCCCATTTTCCTCCCGCGCACATCCATCACAACGGCGACACGGCTGACGGCCCCATTGGAGAGCTCCAGCAGCTTCTGGATCATCTGCACTGGAAGGTTATCAACACAGAAAAAGCCTATATCCTCTAATATATTGATGGTGACAGACTTTCCAGCTCCAGACATCCCTGTCACGATCAGCAGCTCCATGGAACCACACCTCATTTCCTCTTTGTCTTATTTTGAAACCGCCCTTATACATCCAGGTCACAATCCCAAATTCCAGCCGTTTTTCAGCAGCCGGACCTCCGGCAGCAAAAGGTATCCGGTCTCTTCCCGAACCCGCTGCTGTACCACAGCGATCAGCTCCTCAACATCCTTACAGCTTGCGCCTCCCAGGTTGACAATAAATCCGGCGTGTTTTTCGCTGACCTGAGCTCCGCCCACCCGCAGTCCCTTCAGGCCGCACTGGTCAATGAGCAGGGAGGCGTAGGAGCCCTCCGGGCGTTTAAAGGTGCTCCCCGCGCTGGGATACTCCAGGGGCTGTTTCTCTCTGCGGCTTTGCAGCAGCTCCTCCATTTTGGCGAGGGAATTTTCCCGATCCCCCGGCTCCAGCTGGAACACCGCCTCTGCGATGATTTCCACCCTTTCATCCCCCAACTCCCGGGACTGATACCGGCTGTGGCGGTAGGAGAAATCCAGCTCATCAGCAGGGATTCTCTCCAAAAAAGGCCTGCCCTCCCGGGGGACTGCCACCTGCACCACCGACAGCAGCCTCTGGGCAATCTCTCCACCATAGGCCCCAGCGTTCATGTACACCGCTCCCCCTACAGCCCCAGGGATACCGCAGGCAAACTCCATCCCGGATAATCCGTTTTCCGCAGAGAACCGGCTTACCGCTGCCAGGGACGCGCCCGCCTGACAGCGAAGACGCCCCTCTCCTTCCAGCTCTATGGCAGAAAACCGCGGCCCCATCTGGATGACTACCCCTGGGAAACCCTCATCCGCCGCCAGCACATTGGAGCCGTTTCCCATGACGACCCAGGGCAGGCCGCTTTCCCGAACCATTTCCGCCAGGCCGGCAAGCTGTTCCGTCCTATGCGGCTGTAAAAACAGCCTGGCCGGTCCGCCGATGCGGAAGCTGGTGTGCCGCGAAAGAGGTTCCTGCTCCAAAAAAGGACATCCGATTTCCTTACAATACGCAATCAAACGGTCCACAGGGGTCGCCGGCATAGCGGAACCTCCTTCCCATGATTTCACATTCATTGGTACAGACGGTACAAGCTGGCCGCCCCGATAATCCCGGCGTCATTGCCTAAGGTAGCTGCGGCGATCCTGGTGTTTTCCTCCGGGTTTTTGCAGTAGGACTCTCTGTTTACAATCTCCCGCAGGGGGGCCAGCAAAGTCTCCCCCTCCTTGCAGATCCCGCCGCCAATCAGCAGGATCTCCGGCTGAAGGAGATTGACATAATTGGTAACCGCATATCCCAAATAGTTGATAAATTGGCGGACTACCTCCCTGGCCGGTTGATCCCCAGCCCGCATCCCGTCAAAAGCAGTCTTTCCGTTGACCTTTTCCAGATCGCCGCCGCAGATTTTCCACATTTCGCTCTCCGGGAATTCCTTCATTTTCCGCTTTGTCTGGCGGATCAGCGCAGTGGCGGAGCAATAGGCTTCAATACAGCCCCGTCTTCCGCAGGTGCAAAGCTCTCCGCCGTATACCATCCCGGTATGCCCCAGCTCTGCGCCGCAGTAGCTGCATCCTGTCACCAGCTTGTCGTCAACGATTACGCCCCCGCCCACGCCGGTTCCCAGGGTGACCATAACGGAACTGTGGTATCCTTTGGACGCGCCAGCCATAGCCTCGCCATAGGCGGCGGCATTTGCGTCGTTCTCCATATAGACAGGCTTATGAAGCCGGTCCTCCAGAAGCTTCCTTAGGGGCGTCTGGAAGAAGTTGAGGTTGTTTGCATACTTCACAATCCCCTTGACAGGATCAATGGATCCCGGAGAACCCACCCCCACAGTTTCCACCTGATCAATGGAAACACCGGATTTTTCCAGGGCAGCGCGAGTGGCCTGGGCCATGCGGTCTGCGATAACCTCCGGGGAGGCCATGGCATCCTGGTTCCCCGCCTCTGTGGGAATACTGGCCTTACCAACAATACGGAAATCCCGGTCAACCACCCCGGCGGCAATATTGGTGCCGCCTAAATCAATGCCGATCTGATACTTCTCCATAAAAATTCACTTCCTTACCTTTCATACATTTTATCGGGAAAAATCCCTGTCTCTACATAGCATATGCTGAACTTTCAACCGGCTATGCGTTTTCCGGTACTGCTGGCAGCAGGTGATTGAAAAATCAAAGAAACCTGCGGCCGGTTTTTCTGCGGACCAGCTCCAAAAACCGGTCGTGGCTGGCGTTGAGGACCAGACGCTCCGGAAAGCCGATCTCCTCCAAAAGCCGGAGCGCCGGCTCCACCTTCCCCACATCCATGCAAAAATGGGCGTCGGAGCTGACAACAACCGGGACCTCATATCTGGCGCAGCACTGGGCAATCTGACGGCAGTTAAAGGCGGCTCCCGGCCTGACCGAGAAGGAGTGGGCGTTGATTTCCACAATCTTTCCGTATTCCTTAAACTTCGGGATCACCTGCTCCAGGTCAAACAGATACCTGCCGTCGCCGCAGTGGCCGATCACATCTACATGGGGGTTCTCCGCAACCCTGATCCAGCCCTGGGTATGCTGCTTCAGGGTTCCGGAGGGACATACCGGGCCATGATAGGAGGCGATGACCCAGTCCAGCCCTTCCAGCAGCCGGTCAGGAAGATCCAGGTTCCCCTCATAGTCCAGAATATTTACCTCCGCACCTTTCAGAACCCCTACCCCCTCCACCACATCGGGAATGGTGTGTAGGTTGCTGAAAAAGGTTTGGGAAGGTCCGTCCGGCATGGCAGGACAGTGCTCTGTCACACACAGAAAGGAGATCCCCGCAGCCTTTGCCGCCTGAATATTTTCCCAGACGGTGCTGTACGCGTGGCCGCTGGCCAGAGTGTGGGTATGGGTATCTGCAATGATCTTCATTCCGCTTCTTCCTTTATCCTTCCATCATCATCTGTTTTGGTTCCCGCCGCCTGGTCACGGGGTGTATTCCCAGTTGTCCTCCGGGGGCTTGGAGGGGATATCCTCCATCATCCCCAGCTTTTCCAGCAGCTCATAGGCGGCGTTATAGCCCATCTTTTTCTGGCGGTTGTTCATCGCGGCAACCTCAATAATCGCAGCCAGGTTCCGCCCTGGTTTGACGGGGATCGTCATATTCAGCACTTTCAGCCCCAAAATCTCAATGTACTCGTTTTCCATTCCCATGCGGTCGTATACCTTTTCCGGGTTCCAAATCTCCATAGAGATCACCATGTCTATCTTCTCGGTCATCTTTACCGCTCCCATGCCGAACAGACGGCGGGCATTGATGATCCCGATCCCCCGCAGTTCCATAAAGTGGCGGATGTTTTCCGGCGAGCTGCCTACAAGGGTCTTGTTGGAGACCCTGCGGATTTCCACCGCGTCGTCAGCGATCAGCCGGTGGCCGCGCTTGATCAGCTCTATGGCTGTCTCGCTCTTGCCGACGCCGCTGTCCCCCAGGAGCAGGATGCCCTCGCCATATACCTCCACCAAAACCCCATGGCGGGTGATACGGGGGGCGAGCTCAACATTTAAGGTGCTGATTAGGCTGGACAGGAAAGCGGAGGTACCATCTGTGGTGCGGACCAGGGGTACGGAATATTTCTCGGCAGTCTCCTTCATGCATTCAAAAATCTCCAATCCCCTGGTGACCACGATTACCGGAGGCTTATGGCTGAAAAAGGTTTCCAGGCAGCTTTTCAGCTCATCTGCATTCAACCGCCCCATATAGGCAAATTCACTCTTGCCGATGATTTGGACACGTTGGTAGTCAAAATAATCAAAGTAGCCCACCAGCTGGAGACCTGGACGGTTCACATCGGCTGAGGAGATCAAAATCTCTTCTGCGGATTTGGGGAGATAAATGACTTCCAGATTGAATTCCTTGATAAGCTTTGCGAGACTGACGGTATATGTGTTGGCTGCCATACCCTCACACCCTTCCTGTATTTTGTTTCTTATATTATAGCCTACCTGGCCCTCCATTTCAATGTCAAAGAGGAAATTCATAGAAATAAAAAACTGCGTTCCAGCGGGGAGATAATCGGTCTAATCCAGCCAGCGTCCCGCCTTTTTTAGATCCTTATCAAAGAAATCCGACCCGTTGCGCAGGTCAAAGCTCTTCCCAATCTCCGCGGCCCTGCCATAAAACCAGTCCGCAAGCTCCCCCACCCGGTAAATTCCCTTTTCTTCCCAGAGGGGGAAGCTGTTTCTGGGCAGATCAAGGGGGATATTGTCTTTTTTCCGGGAGAGCTGACGGCAGAAGCACCACGCACCCTTGTAAAAATCATAGGCGCTTTTCTGGTCCCACATCCCCTCTGCCCAGAGGAAGTACCGTGAAAGCATCTCCTCCCCCTGATCCAGACCGGTAAAGGCGCGGCAGCGAAGCACTGCCCCGATGTAGGGCAGATGGCTTCTCTCGGTATGGGCCTTACGGTAAACCGCGTTTGCGCGGATTTCCGCCTCCTTCAGATCCCCCCGGTCCAAGGCATCTTCCAGGTAGGCAAGCCAGTACAGCTGCGGCGTTTGGCTGCAGAAGCGGATGCGCCCCTGCTCCATGGGTTTAGCGAATTCATCGGCGGCAGCCCGGTCCCCCATCATCAGGCTGATGCGGACTGCCTTGCTCCGCTCGCAGGCGCGGCAGTCCGAGAGCCCGTCCCGGCCGGTCTTCCAAAATTTCTGGAAGGCCTCCCAAGCTTTTTCCAGATCCACATACTGATAAAATTGGCAGACCTGCCACCAATAGACCCGCAGCCCCTCCTTATATTTCTTCACCAGGCTGTGGAAATACTCCATCCCTTCCTCCCACTGGGCAAAGGGGATTTCCGGCAGGGTGACGATGGGGTCAATGGCGATCTGGGCTGCCATCAGGTGGGCCTCCGGGCCGGAATCCTGGGGAAGTGCGTCAGGGTGTTCTTCGTAGATTTGGCAAAACTCCCCGGCGACGGGCATTGCCTTGGGTGGGTCATCGTGGAAGGTGGCCTGGCAGGCGTATTCGTAGCGGAACATCAGCCGCCAGAAATGCTGCTGCGCGGCGTCCGCCTTCTGGATTGCCTCTGAGAGGGCCTCCATCTGCGGCGCACCCTCGGGCAGCCGTCCTATATCTCTGGAAAGCTGGTCGCCATTAAACTTTTGGTTTTGGACTTTTCCCATATTGCGTTTATTTCCGCTTGCTGCCATCAGAATCTCTCCATTCTATTTTAGCGGGGAAGTCCTCCCTCGCCCATCGGATTTATTGTGCCGGGCATGTACAGTTTGCGCGGGTACGTTAATCTACCATAATCGCTTTGCGGTTATGATACCATAGAGCACAGCGAAATGGTATAATCCGCCATGTTTTCGGTTGCCCTGATAGGGGCGAGAAAAACGGCATTAAAATCTATAATAGTCGCGATGCGGCTATTATACCATGTTCCCCACCCTCTCCGCAATCTTTTCCTTTGCGCATATCGGCTCCAAGAATCCGGTTCCTGGGACCGGAAAACGCCGGC
>CATJCP010000143.1 GCA_949737515.1 uncultured Oscillospiraceae bacterium
GCCTCTTCCGCACACCAGCAGGCAAACTCATGGAGAATCATCTCGTCCACCAGCTCCGTCCTCAACACCGCCCATACCTTGTTCACGGCACTAACTTCCTCTTCCGGCAGATCCAGTACATCCAGCGCGGACCAGCGTTCCTTCCGCTTGCCAATGCGCTCTAGCTTCTCCCTGCCGCCCTCTTCTTCCAGCCAACAGGGGTTCAAACTCAATACATCCTCATAGGTCACTGTTTTCATAGGGATTCCTCCAATTTTCTGCCATTCCCGCCAGATCCTCCGGCGGAAAAGGCTCTTTTTCATAGCGGGGCGGGATGCTCCGATTCGCAATTTGCTATTGACAATCGCCCGCCTTTCAGCTTTTATAAAAATAAAATAATTTTTGTTTGTCGCTTTCCCGCCTTTGGCGGGGACGGCTTTTTTATGCCGGGGGCTGGATTTCAATAGGATCCCGCTTTCCGCCGGGCCAGACAGCTACGCGCTCCTCTCGCTGTTCACGATCTCCAGCGCCAGCTCGATTTCCATCTCGTCCGGAAATTCCTTCCCACGCCGTTTTGGCTCTGGGTAAACTCTACACCGGCTGCGGTGTTTTCGCTCCTCCTGCCACTGGATGTATAGGTCAACCGCTCCTCCTATGCCCGCAAGCACAAGAAGCAGCGCCATCATCCCTATAAGTCCCAATATTATGCTTTCGCTCATCCTGCTCTCTCCTTCCTTTGGTTGTGCTTTTCCCCATCGGCGGATGGACCATCACAAGGCGGTTTGGCTGACGTATGGCCGTGTACTGGGGTCATAATCAGCTCCAACCCCCTGCGGCCCAAAATGTCGTTGAGGACTTCCGCTACATATTCAGGGTCAAACATTGTTGTCATAATCCACGCCTCCTCTTTACAAAATTTATATTACGTGCCCGGATTGTCCTATCTCTGGTCTTTTCTATCCTCCGTTCCCTTCGTCTCCAGGGATGGGGGCGCTTTTTATGCTTCCGGGCTTTCCAAAACAATATCCTGGTCGCTGATTCCGTACAGCTGGCACAGTTGGCGGAGCTTGATGGGGCTGGGCTTATGTATACCGGCTTCCCAGCGACTTAGGGTGCCCTTGGAATAGCCCATCTGCCTTTCTGCGCGGCTTTGGGTAAAGCCAGCGCTAAGCCGTGCGGTGCGCAAGGAAACCGGCTGCGGGAAGCGCCTGATCTTCTGGGTTTCCTTGTTTTTCGCCTGCTCCCCATCTTTGGGGGGCGCGTCCTCTTTAGGAGTAAGCACCAGCTGTAGTCCGTGGCGGCTCAAAATGTCATTTAAAACCTCCGTTGCATAAATAGGATCAAACATCATGATAGCCCCTCCTTTGCTTCATTCTATGCGGCAGTGATTGTCCAGTTTTCCGGTTGCGGGCTGCGGGAAGATGTGGCATACTATACCTTATGCAGACCTGTTAGGTGCTTTAATAGGCCTTGCTAGTCCACTGGTGTTGCCCTAACAGCATCAGTGGGCATTTTTTCTTTCATCAAAGCTAAAACGCCTTGTACAAACTGCCGCATTTCCATCTCCTTGTTTGCTGGAATGTTATCTCGGTTCCGGGCCACGCTTTCCGGCGTAGCGGGCTCGTAAAACACTTCGCCTGTGGGCTCCCCGATATCTCTTCCCCGTTTATCCAGCATAAAAATCACCTCATAAATTCATATTCCGGGTTCAGATTGTCCTATCCCTGGTCTTTTCTATCCTCCATTACCTTCGTTTCCAGGGATAGGGGCGCTTTTTGTTTTACCGGATATTTTAAAAACTCCTTGCATGGCTGGCGCAAGGCCCCACGCCGGCACTGGTAGAACAGGCAGTAGCCTGTGGCCGTAGGCACCCATCCCGCCACGTTTCCACGGTTTTGCCGGTAATACTGTTCGTAATACTGGCAGTTCACGCAGGCCCGTGCGCTGGCCTCTATGCTGACCGTCACGGTTTTCCGGCTTCCCGCCAAGGATTCCGCTAACGCTTCCCTCATGATTTTCCTCCTTGCCTTTTTGTTCGTGAAGTGGTATGCTTTACCTGAAAATCTTCTTGAAGTCTTCATAAGACTTCATGCCCAGAATGTCAGCGATTCGGATTGCGGTATCTAAACTTGGCCGTTGCGTACCGTATTCTATGCCGCCCTCATCATCTCGATCATAGCCCTTACCCAATAGCCGCCAGCTATAGATCAGCTTCCTCAAGAGCCTCACAAGCATCACACTGTTCAGGGCCAACGAAAAAGCGGACAACACTAACGCTATTATTGCCAGCACCGATTCACCCCCTCTTCCTCGTCTGCTGAGAAGCGCAGGCCACATCAAGCCCGAGCAGATAATCCGTGCTGCAGCTGAACAGCGCGGCCATTTTCAGCAGCTTGTCTGACGGGATAGGCCTTTCCCCGCGGACATAAGACAAATATGTCTTTGAAGAAATACCAAGGGCCTTTGAAAGATCCTCTTTCGTCAGCTGGTATCTGCCCCGCTCCGCTTCGATGTTTGAAAACACATATTCGCCTCCTTCAACTTCTAGATTCTCGATTTCGTTTTTATTATAATCTAGAATCTAGAATTTGTCAAGGGCATTTGCAAAGATTTTTCTATTTTCTAGATTTTTTTGATTGACAAATGGAACAATATGCGGTATTATAGTTAACAAGAAGGAAATCCGATGTTAAGATAGGGGGCTATATGCGTTTCCGTATTAAAGAGGCCCGCGAGGCGGCGGGGTATTCTCAAAAAGAGTTGGCTGAAATCCTTGGCGTAGCTCCAAACACCTTTCATGGCTATGAGAGCGGAAAGCACGATCCAAAATCGTTTTTGCTCACCGAGATCGCGGAAGTGTGCGGCGTGTCTACAGATTTTTTGCTTGGATTGACGGATTTCCCCAAAAGCCATACTGCTCTTCGAGAAACGCAGACCCCATATTCCTCCCAAGAGCAGGACATGATCGAAAAATACCGGATCCTGGACATCCACGGAAAGCGGGTGGTGGACAGCGTTCTGGAGGCTGAATACGACCGGATGACCCATGTGGCTGGCCAGGAAAGCCGGGGCGCTACCACATATATCCCCTGCTACGATCTGGCGGTCAGCGCCGGAATCGGCGAACCCTGGAGCGGCGACAGCGGCTACAAGACCCGGCTGGAGATCCCCACAGAGCAGGTGCCGGACAGCGCACACTACTGCGCCCGGGTGAACGGGGACAGTATGGAGCCCGCCTATTCGGACGGGGATATTGTCTATGTTCAGCGCATGGACGAGATGGTCCGCATGGGGGAAATCGGTATTTTCTTTTTGAACGGCGACGGCTATATCAAGCGCCTGGGCCGCGGGGTTCTGGAATCCCTGAACCCGCAGTATGAGCCCATTCCCATCCACGAGTACGATGATCTGCGCTGTCAGGGCCGGGTGCTGGGGAAGGTATAAGTTTTATGTGAAGAAATGGGGAATGAAAAATGGTTTGTCCACGCTGCAAGTCTCAGCTTCCTGCCGGGGCTACCAGCTGCCCGAAATGCGGGGCGCGGTTCTCCCAGGGAAAGCGGTGCCCTTATTGCCAGTCGGTAATTCCCGCCTCCGCCACAGCCTGTCCCAAGTGCGGAAGGCCCCAGCCCCAACGGGCGGCGGGCGCGGCCTCTCAACCCGCCGCTTCCCAGGCGAGCCAGAAGGGCGGCTTCCGCTGGTGGTACATCCTGATCGGCGTGGGGGTTTTCATTCTGGGACTTGCGATAGGGTATGCGGCTGGAAGCGGGACGGACAAGGATTCTCCCGAAAAGAAGAATGAAAGTTCCTCCTCTTCTTTGGCTTCGGATTCTGCGGCTTCTACGGAAGAGGTCAGCCTGGACGGCCAATGGAAACAAATCAACTCAAGTTCAGAAACCAGCTATCAGGCTGCCATCGTTTCCGGAAGCACTCTGGAAATCTATTGGATCAACGAAGAAGATAGCTCTCGGTCTCTTTATTGGGCTGGAACCGTAACTCTTCCGGAGAATGGAGAAACAGAGTTCACCTGGGAATCAAAAAACGACAAAGAAAAGACAAAAGCTGCTATTCTGGCCTCTCCCGATGACACAAAAACCTTTGCTTATAAAGATGGAATCATCAGCTATGAGGTCTCCGCAATGGGCACTACTGCCACTGTGCACCTGGAGAAAGCCGAAGGAACCGCAAATCTCCCTTCGGCCATAACAGAGCCTCAAATAACTCCAGAACCTCAAGCACAGAGCGACACTTCTATCCAATCTGCCGCATCACTTCTGGAGATTGCAGTAAAACAAGGCTTCCAAGACAATTACACGATCGACACCCAGGACGAAATGATCGTTATTTCTGTTTGGATGGATGGCGTGGCGCTAAACCTTTCCGCAATTCAAGAAGCGGGCGGGGATACCAATCACCCAAACTGGGTAGAAGTAAAGACAGCTCTGTCCAGTATGTACAGTTCTTTCACGAATCTTTTGGAGACCGGCGGATATCCTGCATATCCCGTCGTTATCAACGCAATCAACGATCTCAATCACGAGAACACCTTACTTACCATTGCAAACGGAGAGATCGTCTATGACGTTTTGGCCGTCAATTAGCAAAGAAGCCCGCCCCGTTTCTTCCGTGGGCGGGACAATTTGTATGAGGAGGAATTTTCATGAAGCGCGTATTCCTTTACGTGCGCGTCTCCACCGAGGAACAGGCTGTGCATGGCCTTTCTATTGAGGCGCAGACTGCCGCGCTGGAGAACTGGGCCCAGGCCAATCAGTGCAAGGTTGTAGGGATCTATACCGATGCCGGCATTTCCGCCCGCAAGCCTGCTTCCAAGCGCCCGGCGCTCCAAAGGCTTTTGGCCGGTGTTCGGGCAAGGGAGGGTGACCTGATTCTCTTTACCAAACTAGACCGCTGGTTTCGCAATATCTCTGAGTATTACAAGGTTCAAGAGGTGTTGGAGCGCTATCATGTCAGCTGGAAAACCATCCAGGAAGACTACGACACCACTACCGCCTCTGGCCGTCTGAAGGTGAACATCATGCTCAGTGTGGCCCAGGACGAAGCCGACCGTACCGGCGAGCGCATTCAGTTTATCTTTCAAGACAAGGTGCAGCGGGGAGAGGTCATCAGCGGAAAGGTGCCCCTGGGGTACAAAATCGAGAATAAGAAAATGGTCATCGACCCCGCTACCGCCCCCATTGCGAGGGATATTTTTCAGCAGTATCTGGCCCTGCGCTCCGTGCGGGGGTGCGGGAATATCTCATTAAGACCTATCATCTCACCTACGCCCCTACCAGCCTCCGGCTCCTGCTTACCAACCCCCGCTATATAGGCCACGCCCACGGTCAGGAAAACTTCTGCCCGGCGCTGATCCCCAAGGAGCAGTTTGAAAAATGCCGGGATTCCATTTCCTTCCGGGGCCAGCGGAACATTGTACATTCTCCCAACATCTACCTATTTACCGGGCTTCTGCGCTGCGCGGAATGCGGCAACCGGCTTTCGGCCCATGTGGTGAGCGGGCAATATATTTATTACCGCTGCACAAAATACGAAAAGTATCATCAATGTACCCACAAAAAAAGGACCAGCGAATTAGCGCTGGAAAAATGGCTGATAGAAAACCTGGTGGCCTGCTATGAGCGGTATAATCTATCCTTAATTGAGCAGGCCCAAAGGCCGGCCCCCAAGGTGGACACAGAAAACCTCCGGCGCAAAATGAAAAAGCTGCAGGATCTGTATCTCAACGACCTGATCGAGCGGGAAGACTACGAAAAGGAATACAGTCTTTTGCGGGACCAGCTGCGAGAGGCCAGCACCCCCGCCCCCAAGCTGCCGTCCCCTGTGGACATTGAAGAGATAAAAAATATGCTGGCAGCTTACCGCCAGCTGAACCGCAAAGAACAAAAGGAGTTCTGGGGCAGGCTTGTGGGCGAAATCACCATCACAAACGATGAGCACTTTTTTGTATTCCCATTTAGCCATAAGTAAAGTAACCTACGGGACATTGACCGGGCAAAACTCACCTTGCAACAGCTTTATGATCTCTGGACGGAAAAGAAGGCCCCCAAGCTGGGCAAGGCCAATCAGGACAGTTTA
>CATJCP010000144.1 GCA_949737515.1 uncultured Oscillospiraceae bacterium
CGTGTCGCACACAGAGAGGGCTATCCAGAGATTGGTATGTACTATGAAAAGGCCGCTTATGAAGAGGCAGAGCATGCGGCGAAGTTCGCCGAGCTGTTGGGCGAAGTGGTGACTGATTCCACCAAGAAGAACCTGGAGCTGCGGGTTGCCGCTGAAAACGGGGCCACTGCTGGAAAGGTTGAGATTGCCAAGATGGCAAAGGCCCAGAACCTGGACGCCATCCATGACACCGTCCACGAGATGGCTCGCGACGAAGCCCGCCATGGCAAGGCTTTCAAGGGGCTGCTGGAAAGATATTTTGGCTAATCCTTCTGCAATATACAGGTGTTTTGAGAGAGCGGGCAGAAATGTCTGCTCTCTTTTTTATCAGATTTATCAGAAGCCAGTCTCACAGCCATTCCCTTACCTCGATTTTGCTCCACTGCTGATCCTCCGCCATGCGCTGCGCATACCACATTGTATTTTTTAGGGAAATATGCTATTATAATGACAGCGCATCCCTTTTTAAAACGCAGATTGCCCATCATCCAATGGACGCGGCTATACTGATATAAAACGAATGACTACAAAACACAGGAGGGACTGCAAAATGGAATACACTGTTCAGCCAAAGGTAAAGGAGACCATCCAAAAGCTCACCGGCATGAAAGCGGTGCGGGATGCGCTCGGCTTTTTAAAGGAAGACCATGAAAACTCTATCTCCCAGCAGCTGGAGCTGGTCCAGATTCCCGCCCCTACCTTTCACGAGGAAAAAAGGGCCGAATATATGGCGGAGGCCTTCCGCCGGCTTGGCCTGTCCGATGTACACATCGACGGCACCGGAAATGCCGTGGGCGTCCGTAAAGGCAGCGGGAACGGTCCAAGGGTACTGATTGACGGGCACATGGACACCGTGTATCCCCTGGATACCCCTTTGATCCCCCGTCGGGATGAGGAGTTTATCTACTGCCCTGGCATCACCGACGACACCCGGGCCTGTGCTGCAATGCTCACCCTGATCCGCGCTCTGAACCACGCTGGGATCCAAACCTCCGGTGATCTGGTCTTTATGGGATCGGTCCGTGAAGAGGGCCGCGGGGCCTTTGGAGGTATGACCGGGTTTATGAACGAAAATAAGAATATTGATGCGGCAGTTTGTATGGACGGCTGCGGCATTGGCGGGATCATTTACCAGTCCACCGGCTTTAAGACTTTGGAGATCACCTTCCATGGTATTGGCGGACACGCCTTTGCGACCTTTGGAGAGGTGGCGAATCCCCTCCATGCCGCGGCCCGCGCAGTGGCAAAGATCGCGGATCTGAAGGTCCCCACCCAGCCAAAAACGACCTACTGCGTCTCCAACTTCCACGCTGGGAACGACGCGGGGATCCACGCCATTGTCCCCACTGCCTCCATTAAGATCAACTACCGTTCCAATGGGCAGAAGGAGCTGGAGGCCCTGGACGCGGAGATCATGCGGTGCATCCGTGAGGCCTGCCAGGAGGAGACGCAGCGGTGGGGCAAGGATGAGATCACCTTTACCGTTGAGACATATTGCGACGTCCCAGCCGGGACCCTGGGGCAGCACGACCCCATTGTGGAAACTGCCTGGGAGGCCATTACCTATTTGGGAAAGGAACCCATGCTGGAGGAGGGCGGCCCCACCAATGCCTCCATTCCCATCAGCAGGGGGATCCCGGCGGTTTGCATTGGCGACGGAGGTCCCGCTACCTATTACCACAACGCGGCATTGGAGCGGTTCCCGGTAAAGGACACCTGGGAGATGCCTCAGCTGGCGCTGCTGATCGCCCTGTCCGCTGCAGGGGTGGAAGGGGAAACCAAATCTGTTTTATAGGCTGGGAAAACAAGGAAACCGTTTTTAACTGTTCGGTATTTGAAAAGCGAGCTGTAAATTGTAAATTTCATTCCAATCCCTTCGATGCCCTTTACATCTTTTGCGTTGATTGCTATAATAGAATAAAGGCTTACCTCGCCTGCATCGTTGAACGGTGCGGGCGAGAGCAGCGTAACGGTACAAATCCCTGTAAAACGGCTGCAGGAGATTCGTATAAACAATTTATTTTGGAGTGATTCCGATGGTTTCTGATGCCGCAGTCATCAAGGTCGCATCTTTTAATTTAAAGTGCGACGTACATTTTGGTCATAAGCATCGCTGGTGTGACCGCCGTCAGGATGCTGCCCAGTATATCCGCCAGTGCGGAGCGTCCATTGTAGGGGTGCAGGAGCTCCTCCCCAAGATGAAGGAGGATGTCCAAAGGCTGCTGACCAATTACAGCGTCATTGGCTGGGGAAGGTACCAGGGGGCGAAGCCCTCCAGCGATGAACACGCGGATATTATTGTCAACAACGACGATATGTCGGTGTCCTTTTATAAGACCTTCTGGCTTTCCAAACACCCGGAGGAGGGGTGTACCAGGGCGTATTTTTCCATCTTTCCCCGGATCTGTACCGTGGCGGAAATTGTCATGAAGGGATCCAACCGGCGCATACGGGTGTTCAATACCCACTTTGACCATGTGTGCGGTCCGGCAAGGGTGCTGGGGGTCCGTATTATTTTGGAGTACATGAGCCGGTTCAACAGCATAGATCCCCTGCCAACCATTTTGATGGGGGATATGAACTGTAAGCGGGACAGCCGTCCGATCCGTATTCTGCGGGAGAATCGCCACAGCTTTAAAAACGTCCGTTTAAAGGATGTTTACAGCATCCTCCAGGAGGGGCAGCTCAACAATACCTACCACGGCTTTAAGGGAAAACGGAAGCCTGCCAAAAGCCCCATTGACTACATCTTTGTGTCTGACGACTTTGAGGTGATGCAGGTGGAGATTGACAGCGGGAAGGTGGAAAACCGCTTTGTTTCAGACCATTATCCCATTCTTGCAACCCTGCGGCTGAAGGATTGAAACGGTAAGGGCGGTTCCAAGGGGCCGTCCTCGTTTATTCATAGCCCCAAAGCCCCAGAGACTGGAAATCAAGAAGAGGAGAGGAAAAGCGATGAAATTGATGTTCGCGTCAGATATCCACGGGGTGCTTGCCGGATGTGAGCAGATGCTGGAAGCCTATTGGCGGGAAAAGGCAGAGCGGCTGATCCTGCTGGGGGATCTGTTGTACCACGGCCCCCGCAACGGCGTGCCCCAGGGGTATGATCCCATCCGGGTGACGGAGCTGCTCAACAGCGCGAGGGAGGAGCTGCTCTGCGTGCGGGGCAACTGCGAGGCGGATGTGGACCAGATGGTTTTGTCCTTCCCGGTTTTGTCCGATTCTTTGATGCTGATGGCAGATGGGATAACGTTTTTCTGTACCCATGGGCATCTGTATAATCGGGAAAAGCTGCCGCCCCTGAAAAAAGGGGATATATTCCTCTATGGACACACCCATGTTCAGAAGATGGAACGCTGGGAGGGGGACATCCTGGCAATCAACCCAGGTTCGGTTTCTCTGCCCAAGGAGGGCAACCCACCTACCTATATGGTCTATGAAAGCAGGACTTTTTTCATAAAGGATATGGATGGAAGGGTAATCCAGTCAGTAAGGGTATAAGGGCGGCGTCTGTACAAAGAATTTTAAGGCTGGAGGGCTTTAGGCTGGCCTTCCAGCCTTGCTGTTTTAAATTTCCCTTCTGAAAAAGGCCTTTTTTGACAATACAGAAGCAATTTACAGCAGTAATAAAAGATAAAAAAGCCAAAAGGAGGGAACGGCGGTGGCGGAGCAGATCAGCATCCAGGCGGAGGTGATGGCGGTTTATCATTGCGCCATGGAGCGGTGCAATATCCCCGCTGTTCGTGAGGTCATCATCCGAAATCCGGGAGACGTCCCCCTGGAAAACGCCGTTTTGCAGATTGAATCCAACGCCTCCGCAGTAGAACCCTTCCGGAAGATCCTGCCCTACATTCCACCTCATAGAGAGATCGCCGCTGGCGGGATTTCCCTTGCCTTCTGCGGCAGTGCGCTGACAGCGCCAGGCGAGAGGGGGGAACTGTCCCTGCAGTTTACCCTCCGGTCCGGCGAGGGAAAAATTTTGGCCCAGGACAGCCGGTCTGTTTCCCTTTTGCCTCCTGACCAATGGTGGGGAATAGACCGCTTTCCGGAGCTTTTGGCGGCCTTTTCCCTACCGGACAGGGCAGAGATAGCCAGCATCGTTAAACGGGCCTCTGTGCTGCTGGAGATTTGGACTAAAAACGCCTCCCTGGATGGATACAGGAGCGGAATTCCCTGTCGGGTACGCCTCCAGGCGGCAGGGGTGTATGCGGCGATTCAGGAGCGGCAGTTATCTTATCAGCCTATGCCGGCCAGCTTGGCGGAAGGGGAGCAGGAGCTGCGTTTATGCGAAACAGTTTTGGAGCAGGGACAAGGGTCTTCTCTGGAGTTATCCCTGCTTTATGCAGCCTGTCTGGAGGCTTTGGGGCTGAATCCGCTGCTGATTTTGAAAAAGGATCACTGCATTGCCGGGGTGTGGCTGGAGGACGCCTCCTTTTCCTGGGCCGCCCTGGACGACGCCACCCTCCTTGTCCCCATGCTTCCCGGAGGGGAGGGGCAGGGTAAGATCGCTCCAGTGGAATGCACCGCCTTTGCAGCAGGGAGATCCATTCAGTTTGAAGGGGCGGAGCATCTGGCGGCGCTGGAATGTACTGGCGGAGAGCCTGTCCAATGGATTATCGATGTCCGCCGGGCTAGGCTCAACGGTATTTTGCCCCTTCCCGGACAGAAGGATGAGCCAAAAGGTCAGGGCAGCCCTTCCGGCGTCGAAAGGGGAGAGTGTGTCCCTCAAAGGCGTATCCTGTGGGAGCGCGGACTTTTGGACCTGGGGCTTTCCAACCCCCTCCTCAATCTCCAGCCTGCCAAAGGCGTTGTCCCGATTCTCGTCCCCTCTTTATGGGAACTGGAACAGGAGCTTTTTCGCGGGGAGGCGTTTTCCATCCAGCCGCGCCTTTTGGAATGGAGGCCGATGCAGAGGGGATATGATATGGAGTCCTTTCACCTTCCCGGTTCCCACGATGAGCTGGTCCGGAATGCCTTTGACAGCAGGCGGCTTCCTTCCGCCTTGGGGGAGGAGGAGCTGGCCCAGGCGGCTGCAGGCCTTTTCCGCCGTGCCAAGGCCTCCTGGGAGGAGCAGGGGACTGCCGATCTGTTCCTGGCCATGGGGCTGCTGCGGTGGTTTGAAAACAGAGGGAGCCAGCAGCCGCGGTATGCCCCTGTCGCGCTGCTTCCGGTGGAGCTGATCCGCCAAGGCGGCAGTTCCTTTTCCCTGCGGCGGCGGGGCGAGGGGGTTCAGGTCAATGGGGCGCTGTTTGAGATGCTGAAACGGGATTTTGGCCTTTCCATTGGGGAGACGGGGCTGGAACTCCACAGCCTCTTTGACGCCCTGCGCCGGGAGACGGCGGGGCAGGAGCGATGGGCTGTGTTGGAGGGCGCTGTGTTGGGGAGCTTTCCCCTTTCCCGGTTCATTTTTTGGGAGGATCTGCGCCAAATTTCCGGGCGGCTGGACGTAAGCCCTGTTGTCAGGAGTCTTGCGGACGGAAAACCGGTTCCCCAATTTGGGGAAGAGCCAGCAGCAGGGGAAAGACCGGTCTTTCCCCTGCCCTTGGACGCAGACCAGGTTTCCGCTGTCCAGGCAGCGGAAAGAGGGGAGAGCTTTCTCCTTCAGGCTCCTCCTGGGACTGGGAAGACCCAGACTGCCGCTGCGATCATTGCCAACGCCCTTGTCTGTGGGAAAACGGTCCTCTTTGCAGCGGAAAGGCCTTCTGCCCTGGATAAGCTGGAACAGAGGCTGGGGCAGGTGGGACTGGGGCGTTTCTGCCGGAACCTTCTCACTGGCCCAGCCAGAGGGGAGGGCCGAACCGTATCGCAGATGGAACAAGCCGGTCTCAACCCCACCCATATCCGGCAGGAGGAACAAGCCCTTTCCCCGGAACAGGAGCTGGAACGGTATTCCGGCCTTCTCCACAAAAGGCAGTTTTGCGGGTTGAGCTTATATGAGGTGATCGGAAGGTATGAGGCCAATTCCAATGCCGGGGAGGCAGTTGTATTTACAATGGAACAGGCGGCCAATATTGGGGAGGGGATGCTGGAGCGGCAGGAACAGATGGTGCAGCGGCTGATCGCTGCCGCGTCTGGGGTGGATCATCCCTACCATCACCCTCTTCGGTGGGTCAACGGCTCCCAATATACCCTGCAGCTTCGCGGGCAGATCCAAGAGGTTCTGGAGGAGTTTTGCCTTGCGGGCCAATCTGTTATGGAGGCCCGCAGGGGGATTGCCGCCGTTCTGGAGCGGGGGTTTCGGGATCTCGAGGAGGACTGGCAGTGGTTTGCCCAGGCCGCTTGCGCCCTGTCCCTGTGGGGGGATATTCCCACCCCATGGGCAGGAATCGGCCATTTAAGCAGCCTGCTTTCCGCAGTGCGCCGTTTGGCGGTCCATGGCAAACGGGCACGCCAGATCAAGTCCGAGCTGATGGAACAGTGGGATCCGGCCTTTTTGTCCCAGGACGGGCTGGCCTTGGAGGCGGACTGGCAGGAGGCCTCCTCAAAATGGATGCTGTCCCGCCTGTGGGAAAAACGGAAGCTGTCCAGACGTCTCCACTCCTTCAGCAGGAAGAATGTGGATCCGGAGAGCTTTTCCGCCTCTTTAGCCAAGCTGATCAGTTACCAGGAGGAGCAGATTGGGGAACTCGCCGCCAGGGAGGAATGTGGTGAGATGGCGGACGGCATTTACCAGGGGGATGACACAGACTGGGACAAACTTCTCCGCCAGGCGGACGCTGCGGAGCGAAGCGAGAGGATATTGGAGGAACTCCCCGGGGGGCAGGAACTGCGGATGAGATTTGCCGCCTCAGCGGAGGCGGTGCGGACCGCCAGATGGTTCTTGACCGCCTGGGAACGGTTCCGGACAGCAGCGGAACGGCTGGATGGACTGCTGGAGCTCCAGCGCCCAGAGCGGGAGGACTGGATGGCGCAGCAGCTTGCCCGCTGCAGCGAGATCCGGGAGGGAATCGATGGCCTGCGGGAATGGATGGTGTGGAAGGGCGTCTGCAAGGAGGCTGTTCACATCGGACTGGGGCCAGTGATTGCCGCCTATGAGGGAGGAATGTTCCATAAAGAGGCGGTTCCCTGTTATCGGAAGGCAGTGTATAGCGCGTTGGCCGGTTATATCATGAAAGAGGAAGAGATGGGCGAATTTTCAGGGGGAGAGCTGGGGGAAAGGCTGGAACAGCTTCGGCGGTGTGAGAAGCAGCGAATGGCAAAGGACCTTCTCCGGCTCCAGACTCTGGAATGGTCCGGAGAGGGCTGCTGCTGTGTGCTGGCAACTCCTCTTTCCGCTGTCCAGCAGCTGGCTTCTGACCGGGACTTCGACCTGGTGCTGCTGGATGGAGCCTCCCAGATCCCCGTCTCCAGGGCAGCCGGAGTGCTGGCTCGGGGGAAAAGTGTGGTTCTGATGGGGGATCCCAATCGCGGGGGTGGTTTCTCTCCCATATCCGGCGCCGGCGAAGGGGCCGGAGAAAGCGCCTTTGCGGAATTCCAGAGTCTGGGAATGCCGGTTCTCGCCCTTTCCTGGCACTACCGCAGCTGTCACGAAAATTTGTTTGCCTTTTCCAACCGGGAATTCTATGGGAACCGGCTTTACACCCTCCCGGCGGTATGCTTCCGGGAATCCAGGATACAGATGCGCCATTTGCAGGGGATATTTGACCGGACGCGTCAGAACCTTGTGGAGGGGGAGACGGTCATCTCAGAACTTATCCGGCGGCTTCGGGATCCGAAGCTTCGAAGGGAGAGTGTTGGAGTCGTGGCCCTGACCGAGGGCCAGAGGGATCTGACAGAGATGCTGTTTGCCAGGATCTGCGACAATGAACAGGAGATGAAGTCCTGGGCGTATGACAGGGCAGAGCCGGTCTTTTTTAAAAGCCTGGAGGACGTCCTGGAAGACGAAAGGGATGTGATCCTCCTCTCCGCCTCCTTTGGCCGGGACCGAGAGGGAAAACCGCCCCGAGGCTTCGGCGCGCTGGATCGGGAGGATGGATGGAAGGGGCTCAACAGTGCCGTTGCCCTGGCCAGATCCAGGATAGAGGTGTTCTCCTCCATCCTGCCGGAGGAGATTGACCTGTCCCGGGTCAGCTCCAGGGGGGCGGCTGCGCTGAAGGGCTTTCTCTCCTACGCCCAAACAGGCGTTTTGCGGGACAGGGCGGAGACCCTTTTTCCGCCAGAGGAGGACAAGCTCGCAGACAGCATCTGCCGTACGCTGCATAAAGCTGGCTTTTACACCCAGCGGAAAGCGGGCAACTCCCAGTATACTGTGGAGATTGGGGTGATTGATCCCCGGGACAGAGGGGAATATCTGGCGGGAATTCTGCTGGACAGTCCTGGAATGAACTCCGACTGGACCTGGGAGATCCGTCGGGAGGAGGCTTTGCAGGGGATGGGCTGGACGCTTTTTCGGGTCTGGAGCATCGACTGGCTGGAAAACTCCAAGGGGGAAACTGAAAAGCTGCTGGCCGGGCTGGACAGGCTGAAACGGAAATCGGTACCCTCTGAGCCGGAGGGACAGGAGGCCCATTCCCAGCCGGTACCTGAAAAGTCCGGTGTGCGGTTGGAGATCCCTGTTTACTGTGGAGCTGAGCTGCCTCCCCTGCAGCTGACCCTGGAGGAATACCTTTCCCCCAAACACGAGGAGGAGATTTTGGAGAGGATCCACACAGCCGTCGAGATAGAAGCGCCTGTCTCAGAGGCCCTTTTGACCAAAAGGGTTTTGGAGAGCTGTGGGATTTTGCGGGGAAGCGGAAAGGTCCGCACCCGAAATAATGCCCTTTACCGGAAACTGGGCCTTTCCGTTACCCAGCAGGAGGGAGGGCGTATTCTGTGGCGGGCCGGCCAAATCCCCGATGACTACACTGGGTTCCGCAGAACCGGCGAGGGGCTTCACAAGCGGGAGGCCAAGGACGTCCCTCAGCAGGAGGCGGCCAACGGCGTCTGCGCTGTCTTGGAGGGGACTGAGGGAATGGACAAGGCGGAGCTGCTCAAGGAAACGGGAAAAATGCTTGGCTATTCGCGGCTCGGGGTTTCTGTCTTGGCGGCCATGGAAAGAGGGGTAGAATATGCGCAAAGACAGGGGAGAATCCAAGTTGACAAGGCGGATTTTGTCCAGCTAAAGAAATAATTTCTGCAATGTTATATCCTTGATACGCTAGTTCGTTTATAAACGAATTAGCGTATAAAATGGAAAAGCGGCAGAATCGGCTGTGTCTATGCCGTTCTGCCGCTTTATCTGCTCGTTCTCAATACATTGTAGACAAAAAAGGTTTGAAGAATCCGGAGACCGGCGTTTAAAGCAAAGTCCCCGGCAAAGGCTCCCCTCCAACCTGTATCCTTTTAATCCAACTTCTCCTCCAAGGCTTGGATCTCATCCAGCCACAGCTGAGAGGAGGCGTCGCTGGGCATCCTCCAATCCCCGCGGGGGGATAGGGACACCGACCCCACCTTTGGACCGTCCGGCAGGCAGGAGCGCTTGAACTGTTGGGCGAAGAACCTGCGGAAGAAATTTCTTTCCCAATATAAGATAGCCTTGTCCTCGTATTCCCCCCGGAAGGCGTACCTGGCCAGGCGGAACACCTTTGCCGGGGAAAAGCCCCACCGGATGGCGTAGTAGAGGAAAAAGTCGTGGAGTTCATAGGGCCCCACCAGGTCCTCGGTCTTCTGGGAGATTTCCCCGTCCTTGGCAGGGAGCAGCTCTGGGCTGACCGGGGTGTCCAGGATATCCCCCAGGATTGCAGCCAGCTTCCGGTCCTCGCTGCGGTCCGCCGCATACCGGACAATATGCCGGATCAGGGTTTTGGGCACCGACCCATTGACCCCGTACATGGACATATGGTCCCCGTTATAGGTTGCCCATCCCAGAGCCAGTTCTGAAAGGTCCCCGGTGCCCACAACCAGTCCTCCGGACTGGTTGGCAATGTCCATCAGCACCTGGGTTCGTTCCCGGGCCTGGGCGTTTTCAAAGACCACATCCAGCTTCCCATCCCTTTGGCCAATATCCTCAAAGTGTACCTTTACCGCATTGGCGATGTCCACGATCCGCAGGGTGACGCCCAGCTTTTCCGACAGGCGCTCGGCATTGGATTTGGTGCGGGAGGTGGTTCCAAAACAGGGCATAGTGACGGCAATGATATCGGTGCGGGGCCGTTCCAGAAGGTCCATGGTCCTGGCGGATACCAGCAGCGCCAGGCAGGAATCCAGGCCGCCGGAGATCCCCACCACTGCTGTCTTGGCCCGGGAATGCTCTATCCGCTTCCGAAGCCCATTGGCTTGGATGGAGAGGATTTCCTCACAGCGGCTTTCCCTCTTCCCTTGGTCGCTGGGGATAAAGGGATATTTGTCCACAGGGCGGGACAGGGCGGTTTTTTCCGGTTCCAGGTCAAAGGAGACAACTTCATAGCCTTCCTCCCTGCGGCTGGAGGAAAAGGTGGTCATCCGCCGCCGCTCCCCGGAGAGCCGCTCCAAATCCAGCTCCGTAACCGTAAGGCCAGTGTGGTAGGCTGGTTCCTCCGCCAGGACGGTTCCGTTTTCAGCGATCAGGTTCCCACCTGCGAACACCATATCGGTGGTGGATTCCCCGGTCCCGGCGTTGGCGTATACATACCCGCAGACCAGCTGGGCCGACTGGCTGGCGATCAGCTGGCGGCGGTAGTCCCGCTTCCCAATCAGCTCATCGCTGGCAGAGGGGTTGAGGATCACCGTTGCCCCTGCCAGGGCGTGGGAGATAGAGGGAGGGCAGGGGACCCACAGATCCTCGCAGATTTCCACTGCAGCTTTCAGCTGAGGCATTTGGGGGCAGGCGAACAGCAGCTTTGTCCCAAAGGGGACGGGTTTTCCAAACAACTCTATAGTTTGGTTTCCCTCCAAGGCAGGGGAGAAGTTCCGGTATTCATAAAATTCGCCGTAGTTAGGGGTATTGGATTTGGGAACAATCCCCAGAATCTTCCCTTTGTGGAATACAGCAGCGCAGTTATACAGTTCTGAGTCCACCGCCAGAGGCAGTCCCACAACGCACAATATGTCCAAAAGCTTGGTGGCGCTTGCGATCTCCCGGAGGGTTTCCCTGGCCCGGACCTGGAGGGCAGTCTGAAAGAACAGGTCCCCGCAGGAATAGGATGTAATGCTCAGTTCAGGAAAAACCAGTAGCTTTACTCCTTGGTGGGAGGCCTCCCGGATCATGGCGATGATCTGTTCTCCGTTGTATGTGCAGTCCGCCACCCGCACCTTGGGGGTGGCGGCGGCTGTTTTCAGAAATCCTTGCTGCATTGCGAACACTCCTATCTCTTCCGTTTGCGGCTGCTGCGCCGCGTTGGGTCATGACGGCCTTATGCGGTTATTATAGCACGATGGAAAAGCGAAAGCAATCAGTTTATTCGCATCCCTCTCCGCACGTATGCCAGAAGGAGAGGGATGCGGGGCCGCAGACACAGTCTCAAGGCAATTCAAATTCATGATAAACCGGTTACTGATGTGGGGAGCGCAGAACAGGCCCTTCTACTCCCCCCTGGTCTTTGGCCCATTGGCACACCTCTCTGAGTTGGGAGGGGGCTGCCCTCTCCTCTGTTTTCCAGCCGCGCCGGTGAAGTTCGCTGAAAAGCTCGTGCTGGATCCGGTGCTCATCCCCCAGCAGATTTAAAAAGGCCATCTTTACCGGCGTTGCCCCGCATTGGTTGGAGAGGTTGCTGCACCTGGCGGTGATATTGTTTTGGGCGGCCAAGGCCTCCTCCATCATATTTCGGTCCTTTTCCCCATGGTTCATGGCGTGTTCCTCCTTTATTTTGTTTCGCTTCCCATTCCCAGCAGCCCGCAGAGGGTGCTCCAGTGGGAGCGGTGCCGGGCCGCGATCTGTTCAAAGAGGGTGCGGAGCTGAGGATCCCCAGCGTTCCGGGCATAGGCGGTAAACTGGAAGATCAGGTTTTCTTCCTCCTGAAGCTGTTGATGGATGGCCAATAGTTCCGGGATGGTTAAATTCGGCAAAGAGATTCCTCCTTTGTATCAAATGATTTTCCCATGACTATTTTGTGAAATTTTCTAAAAACCATACCCAACAATTTATTATTGTGCTATAATACCCTTGCCTGCCTTTGCAGGACGGCTGGGATATCCGCAGGCGCGGTCCAATGCGCCTGCCTTTATGGAACCTGCAGCCGGAAATTGAAGACAAGCTGGAAAAGCGGAGAAAGGAAAATGATGCAAATGCAGAATAAGTGGAAAAGATACATGGTCCCAGTTATGGCTGCGGCCCTGGCCGCGGCTGTAGCCTTGACCGGATGCAATAATAGTTCTGAGGCGCCCGGCGGGGCGGATGACGCCGCTGTCCTCAATATAGACGGCCACGACATTTCCAGGGAGGAGTACAACTATTATTTCCTCAACGAGAAGCTCAGGCTGGACGGAGGGGACGACGCCTTTTGGAGCACCGCCACAGAGGAGCAGAAGCAGCTGAAGGAGCGGGCCGAGTCTGGGCTGAAGGAATTTTATGCCATGAAAAAGCTGGCGGACGAGGCGGGCATTCCCTCTGACGGCGCCCTGGCCGAGGAAGTGGATGCGGAGATCGCGAATTTGGTGGAGCAGTTCGGCGGACAGGAGACCTTTGACGAAATCCTGGCCTCCAACTATATGACGGAGGACCTGTACCGGATGCTCTCCCTGGAATCCTTCCGCTCCATTGAGCTGTTTAAAAAGACGATGGGAGATGAAATCAAAAAGAGCGCTCCCGACCGTTTTATCAGGGCCGCCCATATCCTGGTGGCGTTTAATGAGAACGCTGTGGACACCGAGGCGGAGCATACGCGGGCCAAGGAAAGGGCGGAGGAGGTTCTCGCCAAGGTAGAGGCAGGGGAGGATTTCTTCCAGCTGGTGGCTGAGTACGGGGAAGACCCTGGGATGGTGGATAACCTGGACGGCTATTACTTTACAGAAGGACAGATGGTACAGCCCTTTTACGAGGGGGCGCTGGCCTTAAAGGAAGGGGAGACCAGCGGCCTGGTGGAAACCGACTACGGATACCATATCATCAAGCGCCTGCCCATGGAGGATGCATATATTGAGGACAACTTGATGACCTTTGCCGCCGAATCCCATTACAATGCCTTTACGGATAAGATCAACGAGGTGATGGAGACAATGGAACTCCGGGAAGGAGCCTCTTACGACAGCATTAGCCTGGAAAACACGCTGAAAGAGAACCAGAAAAACGCATAGGAGCACAACTGTAATCAAAGGGAAACCGCGGGAGAGTACGTCTGCCGCGGCTTCTTTTTTGAAGCGAAGGAAAAAAGAAACTGTATTTTGGAACATTTTGGGAGAGTGCGGTCATACAATGTAGGGAGGCAGGGTGATCCGAAGGCCCTTGTCTCTATTTTAATTAAGGTAGGGGGATTTACTCATGCCAGAACCAAAAGCCGTGAATACGGCCAATACTTATTCCCGTCCCGCCCCTCCCATGTCCCCAATGAGCCAGGGAAGCGGACCCTCCTGCGAGACGGAACGCCGCCCCGGCGGCGGGCAGGACAGCGCCCATTGCTTTAAAGAAGCGGTGTGCCTGGACGCCAGCCGTGTCTATGATTCCTGTACGGATAAGGACTGTCTGGAAGACCTGCCCGTTCTTTTTACCGACCAGGCGCAGCCTTACATTGACCAGGCGGTCAATGTCAAGCTCCGGGACGTCCAGGTGGCCAAGGTGTTTTTAGAGGTGGAACCGGTTGCCTTTAACCGGGGCTTCTATTCGGTGGACATCACCTTCTTCTTTGATGTGGCGCTGAATGTCTATACCTCTTCCTGCCAGCAGCCGGCCCTGGTCAACGGCCTGGCCTCCTTCTCCAAAAAGGTGATCCTGTACGGAAGCGAAGGAAATGTGCGGGTTTTCCGTTCAGATTGCCAGTATGTGGACGAAAGCGAGATCAACAGTATGCCCAGAGCTTGCGTGCAGGTGGTGGACCCGGTCGCCCTCAGCTGCAAGCTGGTGGACTGCCCCCGTCCCTGCGAGTGCTCCTCCATTCCGCAGAGCGTCGCCTGCCGGTATGAGGGATGCTTTGTCCAGCCGGGAAGCAAGAGCGTATGCATCACCTTGGGGCTGTTTACCATTGTCCAGCTGGAGCGCCAGGTGCAGATGCTTGTGCCCGCCTACGATTTCTGCATACCGGATAAGGAATGCGTGTCGGCGACCAACGACGATCCCTGCGAGCTGTTCAAAAAGATCAAGTTCCCCACCAATGCCTTCTTCCCGCCCAGAATTTCGGAGCTGGACGGCGACGGCGGATATTGCTGCAAATAAATGGAGGGAAAACCGCCCCAGCGCTGCTGGGACGGTTTTCCCATTTTTTCAGCCGGTTTCCCGCGCATGGTTTTCCACTGGCCGAAAGATCCCTATAGGGGTGCATTGGGAGCTCTGTCCCAGGGGGTTCTGCCGGAGCAGCTCCAGAAACATCCCGCAGTCGATCCCCGGGTCTGAGACGCCCAGGATCTTGCAGCCCAGATCGTTGGCGTCCACGATCAGCACCTGAATTCCGCCCAGCTGCTTGGAGACCCTCTCTGCCGCCTGGCTTGGGTTCAGCGGCGCCAATACGACGTATTGGTTGTAGGGGGGAAGGGTGTAGGAGCAGGGACCGTCTATCGCCGCAACACAATCCCCCGCTACCCTGTAAAACCAGCCCTTCTGTCGGAACAGCTTTCCCACTGCCCCCACAACAGCGGCCTTTAAGATCCTGGGAAGCCCCACCTCGTTGATGGCGCACTGCATGGTCTGGGGCATTGCAAGGCCTATGCCGTAAGGGGTGCGGGTGACAAACCGGCTGAGGAACCTGGCCGCAGGCCCGACCTGGATCTCCTTTACAGGGTAGGCCCTGCCCTGGGTACAGGCGACCATCTTCTCGCTGATAAACAGGACGTCCCCCGGCTGTACTGCGGATGCCGCGAACCGGCGGATAATATCTTCCAGCCTGTCCCGCTCTGTTACAACGTCGGTGCGAAGGGCGTAACAGAGGAACTTTCTTCCCCGGCTCTCCACCAGTTCCCGCTTCCCAGGGTTGACAATCAAATTGTTTTTCATATGGCACGATCCTCCATTTGTGAGATGAGCAGAAGTATAATACGGACTGGATACAGAGTAGCATATAAAAAACATCGTTTCAGCAAATTTGCTCCAATATAAAAAACTCTGCCTGAACAAAGGAACCCTCCTTTTGTTCAGGCAGAAACGGTTGTTTTCAGGCATGGGGCGGCTTATGCCGGAGAATCGTCAGATTTTGTACAAATCCCCCCTCGGTGAAGTAGGAGTTAAGTACCATGTTATCATATCTGGAGATGATCCGTTTGGCGATGATCAGCCCATTGCCCCGGCCAAGCCCCTTATCGGTGGTCCCCTCAATCACCCCCCGCGCCCTGGTTTCAGGCCGGACGCTGTTGGCAATGCGGAAGCCGGTCTGTTCCCGGGCGTCAAAGATGCGGATGGAGACCTCCTTCTCCGGGGTGAGCGCCGCTTCCTCGGCGGCGTTGTCGATGAGAATGCCCAGCAGCCGCACAATGTCCCCATACCCCTCCCCGACAGATACTGGAGACTGCACTTCCAGGGAAAAGTGAATCCCCTGTCCGGCCTTTTCGGTCAGCTTGTAGTAGAAAAAGGACTTCAGCAGGCCGTCCGGCAGCACCTTCAATTTGTCCTGCAGCTCGCTTTTGGCGACGGCGTCCCGCATAAAGGGGACGATGTTCTGCTGGTAGAACTCCTTCATCTGTTCATCGCCGCTGGATTCCACAAATCCGCCCATGGTGAGGAACAGGTTTTTCACGTCGTGGCGTATTTCCCGCATGTGATCCAAGGAGGCTTCCAGGTCTGCGCTGTAGGCTGCGATGGAGTTCCTCTCGTTTTGTACAATATTCATCTTCTCCTTAAAGGATATGGCGTGGAGCAGCAGGCAGATATAGGCTGTCTCAATCACCAGCAGGAACACCAGGACTGCCCTGAAAGCGTAGGAGGGGAAATCCCAAAACAGCTGGAAAAAGCCAATGGAGGCAATGGTGAGAGAGACCAGGAAGAAAAGGTAAAGTTCCAATCCCCTGAATTTTTGGATGGCCCTTTGGAAAAAGGTGTGCTTTCCGCGGAACAGCCTGCCCAAAAGCCGGGCACAGGCCGTAAAGACGCCAAGGAATAAAAGGCTGAAAAGGAGGATGATGGCGGCCTTTTGCATGGGGCTCAGCTGGTACCGCCTCCCCAGGTCAAAGTAAAGGGAGATGGAATGGTTGACGGCGTACTCATAGCCGGTGAGCATAAGGGCGGCGGCTATTTCGGTGAAGGAAAGCTCTATCAAATATTCCCGTACATCTATGTCTTTGGTCCGCATAAAGAGGAGCAGCAGCAGGCAGCAGGCGAGGTAAATCGGTTCCATAAAGGAGAGAACCCATGCCACTTTGGTGTGCCCTATATACAAAAGGGCGGCTAGAACCAGATAGGAGGCGCCGTCCAGAGGAAGCTGCCCAAAAAGCTTTACCAGGAGAAGCAGCAAAATCACCGAGGAGATCTGTATGGCAATGGCGGTGTGATAGCTGTCTTTCCGCAAAAAGGAAAAGATGACCTCCGCCCATAAGGCAGCTGCAAGGGAATAGAAGAACACAGGGCTGTTCAGGATTTGCTTGATCCGCTTCATTTTTGGCTGAGCCATTTTTTCACCTCGCCGCGCATTTTGATGGAGCAGGGGATTTCAGTGCGGTTGGAAAGGATCAGATATCCCTCCCGCAGGGCCACGATCTGGCTCCTGGCGGCAAGGAAGGAGCGGTGTACCCGCAGGAACCCTTCCCCCAGCCGTTCCGCCTCCCTGTCCAGGGTGCTGATAATGGTGATGCTGGAGCCGTTTATGGTGTGGTAGGTGATCCCGTGGGAAAGGTTCTTTTCCGCTTCCAGGTAGAGGATATCCGCAGCGGCGATTTGGACCGTCTCCCCGCATCCCACCGCCAGGGAGAGGGTCCTTTGATTTGGGTCCCGTCTGTCTCCGGCGGACAGGGCCATCTGAATGTACCGGCGCAGGTCCAGCTCCAGCCGTTCCACGTCAGCCCCCTTTTCCAGGAATCCAAAGGGCTCGGCCCCGCTTTTGAGCACATCCATGGCCAATTCGTGGTGGTTGGTGGTGAATACGACATGGACAGCCGACGGGCAGCGCTTGAGGGCAGCGGAGATATCGATCCCGTTGGGTTGTCCCTTTCCGAAGTCCAGGTCCAGAAAGACGAGATAGCGGTCCGGGTTGTTTTCCAGGAAGGTGACAGCCTCCCCAAGGGACCTCGCCATGCCGGACACCACTGCCGGGAGCCGCTCCTCCCGAATGGCCCGGGAGATAAGGTCGTGTTCCAGGGAGAGGAAAAACGGGTCGTCGTCGCAGAGAAATATTTTGAGCATTTGGCGTCTCCTATCATGCACAGAATGGTTTTGCGGCGGGGCTGTAGGGCGTGGGATATGGTAAGGGTTATCCTATCACATTGCCAAGAGCGTGTCAATATGGGGGAAGCTCTGTTATGGAAGGGGAGTCCATGAAAAAAGGCTTGACGTCAAGATTGCATGCCGGTAAAATTTAATTAAGAGCTTATCTCAGAATGATCCGCTTGCCGCAAGCGGATTGAAACAAGAAAGGAGCAGCGCAATATGAGCCAAAAATGGATGGAACGCACCAGCCCGGAAAGCATGGGGGTGTCCTCCCAAAGTATTTTAAAGTATCTCCAGGCATTGGAGCAGGCGGGCTGCTGTATGCACGGGTTCTGTATCATACGCCATAACCAGGTCATCGCCGAGGGATATTACAAGCCCTTTGGGCCGGAGAAAAGGCACAGGATGTATTCCTCCAGCAAGAGCATGACCGCCATTGCCACAGGCCTTCTCCAGGACGAGGGGAAGATCAGCCTGGATGACTCCATCTGTGATTACTTCAAGGACCGCCAGCCGGAGCAGGTACACCCATGGGTCAGGGAAACCACCATCCGGGATATGCTGCGCATGTCCACCTGTTTTGTCACCTCCCCCTATGAGATGATTGACAATGAAACCCACGATTGGATCCGCATGACGTACGAGTGCCCGCCAACCCACCGACCAGGGCAGGTCTTCTCCTATGATACGTCGGTGGCCACCATGCTGGCTGCCCTGGTGGAGGAGGTGAGCGGCGTCGAGCTGATGGAATACCTTCGCCAGAAGCTGGAGCCTCTCCACATCAGCCAGGGCGCTACCTGTGTGAAGGTGCCGGATGGAACCTCCTCCTGGGGCGGCTCCGGGGTGCTGTGTACCCAACGGGATTTTGCCAAAATCGCCCTTTTGAGCCTGAATTTGGGCCAGTGGGAGGGGCGGCAGCTTGTCAGCCGGGCGTTTATGGAGCAGGCTACATCGAAGCAGATTGAAAACGGCCAGTACGGATATGGATACCAGTTCTGGAGATCCGCTCACGGCTTTGCCATGCGGGGGATGGGCGGACAGATGGCGTACTGTATGCCGGAGGAGGACATGGTGCTGGTCACCACAGCGGATATGCAGGCGGAGCCCGCCAAAATCGCCTGGACGGAAGAAAAATTCTATGAAATGGTATTATCCGGCGTCAGGCCAGAGTCCATGCCAGAAGATGTTGGGGCCCAGGAAGAGCTGGCAGCATACTGCTCCCAGCTGAAAGTAGCGCCCAACCGGGGAAGCGCCTTCAGCCCCATGGCGAAAAAGGTTTCCGGCAGCCGTTATCAAATGGCCTCCAACGCAGAGGGGGCCTGGTCCAGTTTGCGCCTGAAAGAGGTATCTGTGGAATTTGGGGAGGACTGGGGCGCGCTCACCTGGGACGGCAGCAGGCTTCAGTTCGGCTTGGGCCGGTTTGTATTCCAGGATTTCCCCGGCTTTGCCTCGGCGGCGGAGGCAGAGGGAATTCCCCCGGCTGCCTATTGGTATGCGACGGACAAGCCGGTTCTCCATATGCCCTGCATGACAAGCGGCGCCTGGAAAAGCGATTCTGTCCTGGAAATCCTATGCTACGCCATCGGGGACTTTTTGGGAACCCTGAAAATCCGCTGCGTGTTTGAGGAGGATGGAATCACCATTCAGATGCAGAAGTTTGCTGAAAAGTTCTGGGAGGAGCTCCAGGGCTTCCAGAGCGGAAGCAGAACCGTAAAAGGATAACGCCGGACAGGGTCGAAACCGGCGAAGCGTCAGGGCTTCTTGGATCCGCTCCATCCGTTTTTTAGAGAGGTGCATCCTAAAAAATAAAAGATTCGGAAAAGAACTACAGTATTTATCAGCTTTTCGTTGTCCGGGTTCTCTTTGTATGCTATAATGACCACATATTGGAACCCCTTTAGACTGCCCGAATCAAAATCTGCTGAATGCTGTAGGGAGGATTTATGAAGGTCAAAGAGATTTTGGCGCAGATGACGCTGGAAGAAAAAGCGCGCATTTTAACCGGAGGAACCGAAAGCCTGATCACTGCCGGAGTGGAGCGGCTGGGGGTCCCGGTAAAGAACCTGGCGGACGGCCCTCACGGGGTCCGCAACTATGAACCTGGAACCAACTGCACAACCCTTCCCTCCATGTGCGCAATCGGCGCCACCTGGAGCCGGGAAGCGGCGGAGAAGGCCGGCCGCACCATGGGCAGCGACTGCGTCCACCACAACCGGCAGATGATCCTGGGGCCTGGCCTGAACATCAAGCGCAATGCTTTAAACGGCAGGAACTTTGAGTATGTCTCCGAGGATCCGGTATTGACAGGGGAGATCGCCGGATATGTGGTCCGGGGTATTGAGGAAAAGGGCGTGGGGACGTCGATGAAGCATTTTGCCCTAAACTCCCAGGAGATCAACCGCACGGAATCCAGCGCGGAAATTGACGAGCGCACCATGCGGGAGATCTACCTGCGGGGGTTTGAGAGGGCCATCCGGATCGGCAACCCGCAAAGCGTTATGTGCGCCTACAACAAGGTGAATTCCATCTGGTGCTCTGAGAACAAAGCGTTGCTCACCGAAATTCTGCGGGACGACTGGGGATATGAAGGGCTGGTGGTTTCGGACTGGGGCGCGGTACACGATGAATGCAAGGCGGTTTGCGCCGGTTTGGACCTGCGTATGCCCTGCAACCCGGATATGGTGGAGATCATCAAAAAGGGCCTCGAGGAAGGGCGCATTACGGAGGAGGAAATCGACGTTGCCGCTGAGCGGGTGCTGAAGTTCCTGATGCGTCCCATTCCTGAGGATACAGGATATGACCGGGACGCCCAGCACCGGGCGGCCCAGGAGGTGGCCAATGAGGCGATCTGCCTGCTGCGCAATGACCGGAACCTACTCCCGATCACTTCCAAAAAGTATAAAAAGATCTGTGTAACCGGCGAATACGCTGTAAAGCCCTATATCAACGGCCAGGGCAGCGCCGAGGTGTTTACGGAACCGGAATATGTGGATACCCCTTTGGACTGCCTGCGCCGCGCCCTGCCAGATGTGCAGATCGACTATTTCGACTATCTGCCCGCCAAGCATCCCGACCGTATGCTGTGGCATTACTTCCGCACCAAGATGCCGGATATTGAGAGCTATGACCTGGTACTGGTGTTCACCGGCGTACAGCCCTCCCAGGATTCGGAAAATCTCGACCGGTACGACAACCATCTGGCTGGGTATATTGAAAACGTCCTCCACAATGTGGTGTTCCACAACCCCAACTGTGTGCTGGTGCTCACCAGCGGCAGCTCTACCTTCCGCAGCGTGGAGGCGGACAAGTTCTCGGCAATCCTCCAGATGTGGCCCACAGGCGAGGGAGCCGGTGCGGCGGTTGCCAACGTCCTGACCGGTGCGGTAAACCCCTCCGGCAAGCTCTCCGAGACCTTCCCCACCCATATGCGCACAGACCTGGACCTGGTGGGCGATGGCTTAAAGCAGGAGTACACCGAGAAGTGGAAGGTGGGATACCGTTATTATGACCTTCACCCGGAGGAGATCTGGTTCCCCTTTGGCCACGGGCTTTCCTATACCAGCTTTACATATGCCAATTCCTCCCTTTCCAAAACCGGAGAGGGCTGGGAACTTTCCTTTGACCTGACCAACAGCGGCGATGTAGACGGGGCAGAGGTGGTTCAGATTTACGTTTCCGACCCAGTGACAACAGCCACCAAGCCGGTGAAGGAGCTGAGAAAATTCGATAAGTTTTTCCTGAAAGCCGGGGAGACCAGGCGGGTTTCCTTCCAGCTGACCGATGAGGATTTCGCCTACTATAATGTCATGCTTCACAAGTGGACGGTGGAGAACGGGCGTTATGATCTGCTGGTCTGTGCCTCCTCCCGGGATGTGCGATTGACGGAATCCCTGGTCTATGACGATCCCGCCTGCTATACCATGCGCAAAATGCAGGAGGATATGATCGGATAGGGGAAGTGCAGGCCGGCCCCTGAAATCAATGCTGAAAGGGCTCAGGGCTCTGTACCAATTGTAGTTTCATCCTATCACAAAAACAGACGGCGTTCTCCTTATTTTGAGAACGCCGTCTGTCTTTTTTCGTCTGCTCCCTATTTTTCCAGCCTATTCTACTGCTGTAACAGAAATTTTCTGCCCCCTTTTCACAGAAAGAACAGCATGGCTGATAAAATGTCCAGCGGCGTCCTTTTTATGGATTGCCCGAGGCAGCCAATGCTTGCTTGCACTGGTGGAAAAGGCAGAAAATTCGCCGTAAAAACCTACGTCCCACAAAATTTCTCCCTGGGTCTGATTCTCTAAGGTGGTGGTGTTCCCCTCATGCCGAACCTGTACCGTCCCATCCAACACCGGCATGTTTTCCAGCTGGGCAAAGCCCATTCCCTTAGGACGCCCGTCTAAGGTGGAAACAGTGCGGGTACTGGCGTCACAGTTTACCCCCATCAGTTCAGAGGCAATGCTGCCCACCGCGCAGAAGGAGGCTTCAGGGTATTCTCTGCGGTAAAGCTTGGGATCAACCAGCTGTAAAAGCCACCGATATCCCTCTTCCACTGCGCCATAGTGATAAAAGATGTCCGGCATATGGCTAAGGCCTTCTACTGAAAGCTTTTCCAACTGATTCAGCTTCAACAATTCCTGACGAATCCGCTGTTCTCCCAAAACGCCATGATAGTAGAGGGGCGCAGTTGTAACGCCGCTTACATTATCGTCATGACCCAGGGTTTGATCCTGGTATTCGATCAAATAGTAGGCTCCGGCCTTTTCATCCCACCAAACTGTATTGATGTGTTCAAGAATTTCCTTCGCTTTGCGGCTGTAGTCTTCCGCCAATTCCAGCTCTCCTTTCACCCGGCAAAGAAAGCTGTAGGACCGATAGCCGAGGGCCTGAACACAATGAAGATCCAACATAGAGCGGGCAGCGGAAATACCGGACTGTTCATTATAGGAGGGGATTCCCCTCCGGGAATTGACAAAGGTTCTTTCCAGCATACCATCTCCGTCGGCGTCCCAGCGTTCCACATATTTTGTGGTAGAAAGGCGGTAAAAGTTTTGGAAGTCGTAGCTGTTAAGGTAATCCAGGTCGCCGGTCCAGCAAAAGGCCCTGCGGCAGGCGTCCAACACGTCAAAATTCGCCGGCAGGTTATACCAAAAGTCGGCATCGCTGCGGTAATCGGCCGGGGCGGGGCGGTAGTTCCTGTCGATCTCCCAAAAGCTGCAGAAATCCCGGCTTTCCGAAATGCCTTGAGCAAAACGAAGCAGCATATTTTTGCTGTGTGAGGCAAGCCCCAATGCCTGAGCGCCGTCAATATGATGGGATACGTCCCGCATACAAAAGGCCTCCCGGTTGGGAAGCGCCGCCTCATACCAGCTGCCCACAGGATCCCCCTCGTGGGCATAGGCCAGGGCCTGCTCCTTAGCCCATTGAAAGCCCTCGTTCATCCTTTGGTCGTTGCACTGGAAGGAAAGGGTGCCTTTCCAGCGAAGCTCCGGGTTTTCCATCATCGTTTGTTCCCTCTGTTTCACCATTTCTTCTGCTCCTTCTCTTTATTAAAGTATTGGACCAACCGGTTCTCCGGCGGCCTTAGGGTATCGGGCAGCCTTTGGCGGGATTTTCTTTCTCTGCTCTCGTCTCTGCCTTTACCCTGACCTTAATTTTACCTCCTTTCTGTGTTTTTTTCCATTGTCCTTTTGGTAAAAAAGTTGATCAAAAAATTGACGCGTCTGCTTTTCTGTCTATGGATGTTCATCTTTTATCCATGCCGCCTGTAATGCGGGGATTTTTTCGTCAAAGCGCGCCAAAAAGACTAACCCAACAGCTGTCGGGTTAGTCTTCATTTTTCCATTTGAAGGGGAATATGCAGTGCTGTTATTTCCTGCACCTGTCAAATTCCGGATTGAAGGCAAAGAAGTTTTTAGAATCCAGGGAATCCAGCACATCGCGGAGCGTTTCGCCGAAATGAGCAATTTAAGCAAAACGACTCTAATAAACGAGGAAACCCATATCCGCGGCCTATAAAGGGGCCGCGGATATGGGATATGGTGCTGTGCATCATTCGCGATAGAATATAGAAGGCAGTTAAAGACTCTAAATTTTTGCAAGGGTAAATTGATCCACGAGCTTCTTCAGGCTGGCCGCTTCTGCCGAGAGCTGCTGGCTGGCTGCGGCGCTCTCCTCTGAGGTGGCGCTGTTGGTCTGTACCACGGAAGAGATCTGATCTATGCCCTCGGTCACCTGGGAGAGTGCAGTGGTTTGATTCTCTATTGCATCCACCACAATATTCATCTGTGCGGTCACATTGCCTGCCAGAACGCTGGTCTGTTCCAGGGAATCTGTGACCTTGGTCACCGCCTGCCCGCCTTCGGCTGCAGCTTCGATGGAATGCTCAATCAGCTCCTTGGTGGCCTTTGCGGCCTCGTCAGACCTGGAAGCCAGGGTGCGCACCTCGTCGGCAACTACGGCAAACCCCTTGCCGGAGACGCCCGCGCGGGCAGCCTCGACAGCGGCGTTTAAAGCCAGGATATTGGTTTGGAAGGCAATGTCTTCTATGGTGGCAATGATGACGGAGATTTCCTCGGAGGATTTGGAGATCTTCTTCATAGCGTCGTTCATCTCGCCGACATGCTTCACACTGGTATTCAGCTGCGCACCAGCCAGTTCCACAAAATGGCCCGCCTGTTCCGCAGCAGAGGAGGTCTGCTTTGCGCTGGCTGAGATCTCAGTGATGGTGGCGGCAAGCTCTTCCACTGAGCTTGCTTGCGTCATGGAACCCTGGCTCAGTGTTTGGGCGCCAATGGAGACCTGTTCGCTGGCGGCAGAGACCTGACTGGCCGATAGGTTTATCTGGTCTATGGTGGAGCTCAGCTCTATTTTTAAGGTCCGCATGGAATCCAGAATTCCCTGGAAGCTGCCTACATAGGCGTCACGATGGGCAGATTGTATATTGAAATTCTTTCCGGCCATCTCTGTAAGCAGATAGCTGATATCATAAATAATGGTGTTCAGGCCCGACACGAGGTCCGCCGTGGATTTGGTCAGCTCAGCCGTTTCATCCTGTCCCCGGCTCTGAGGCACTGGAGACTCCAGATCGCCTTCCACCAGCAGCTTCATCCGCTTGGCGCAGGCCTGCATGGGAACGCTGATATTGCTGGACAGCTTTAATGCCACAAAAATAGAGGCCAGGACGGAGAGAATCATAACAGCAATGTTGACAAACATACCAAAATATGTATTGGCTAAATAATCCTTTTTCATAGCAGTGACAGCCACACTCCAGCCGTCCGTGCCGCCCACTGGGGCATAAGCCGCAAAACGCGGACCATCGGAAGCCTGGAAGCTGCCGAAGCCTTTTCCTCCCTGCCGCATATCCTTGTGTATCTCGGCAAGCCCCTTCAGGGACGCATTGCTTTCCGCTTCCCGCTCAATATTCTGAGTGGTAATGGTCTCCAGGGTGGAGTCGGCGATGGTATCGCCAGCTTTATTGATCATATAGGCATGGCTGCTCTCACTGATTTTGATGGAGGAAACAATGTCATTCAAAAAGGTTTCGGAGGGTACGAAGTAAATTACACCTACAATGTCGGAACCGTGCTTCCCGCCAGCATAAAGCGGGGCTGCCACCATGATGGAAAGCTCTCCCGTAATTTTACTGATCAGCGGTTCAGAAACATACACGTTTCCCTGCATGGCCTGCTGTACATATTCACGGTTGGAATAGTCATTTCCGTCAAAAATACTGATTCCGTCTACGCCAACGATATTGCCCCGCTGGAACCCGTGCATACTTACCCGCTCGTCTATAATGGCCCGCTTTTCTTCCAACGACACATTTTCATCAGACAGTTGAGGGATACAGCCTGTATCCACGGCCACGTTTTTGTATGCGCTCAATTCCTGCTCAATGCGTTCTCCAGCCAGGGCAGCTGTTTCGCTCATCATCTGGTTCACTGTGGCCAGAGTACTTCTGTAATTCAGTCCAATGCTGGAGAGCCCTACCGCAAGCAAAGCGGCGAAGACCGTTGCAATCAGGCAGATTGTGATTTTTTTTCGGATACTGTTCATCTCGATGCACTCCCGTTTTATAACATTATTCCTTTGACCCCACGAAGCTGTTGTACCACTTATGACAGCATTCATTTATTCTATTATAGAATATCGGGTGGTGAGTTGTCAATGATGAACCGGCAGCAGAAATATCTTAATCGCGAAAGATACTGCAGATTCCCGCATATGATTGGAACAGCCGGGACCAGTCCTGGCTCCAATTTTGCTACTATGGGAGTTTGTAGGAGGTAATGCAATGGCTGATCTTCAAGAGGAATACACTGACGTCAAGGGCAGGAGACACCGCGTAAAACATCTCACCGTTTCCACAGACGACGATCCCGCTGTCTGGGAGAAGATCAGAGAGGAGCTGTTCCATGCCTTGACGCAGGCGGAGGAACACTGCTGCTCATAGCAGACTGGGAGGGGCAAATGGCAATTATCTTATACGCCCGCAAATCTGTGGAGCGCGAGAACAGCATCAGCTGTGAGACCCAGTTAGAGTACTGCCGCTCGGTCATCAAACCCGGTGAGGAGGACAAGGAAGTCATTACCCTTGTGGACAATGGCTTTTCCGGCGGCAACGTCAACCGTGACGGCTTCCAGAGAATGATGAAGCTGGTGCGCCAAGGGAAGGCCAGCAAGGTTGTTGTCTACAAACTGGACCGGATCAGCCGGTCGCTGGCAGACTTTGTGAACATTTTACAGGAGTTTAAAGAGCATAAGGTGGAATTTGTGTCCTCTCAGGAATCCTTTGACACCTCCTCTCCTTATGGGGAGATGCTTGTCAAACTTCTGATGGTATTCGCTGAATTTGAGAGGACCTCCATTGTCAACCGCGTCACCCAGGCCTACGCCCACCGGAGCGAGATGGGGTTTTATATGGGCGGTCGCCGGCCCTATGGATTTGAACTGGTCCCGACTGTTATCCGCCATATCGAAACCAAGAAGCTAAATCCGATTCCCGCAGAAGCGGAACAGGTGCGGTACATTTTCCAGGCCTATGCCCAGGTAAGCATGTCTCTGCGGCGGCTGCGGGATATTCTGGCTGCCGAAGGCAGGCAGCCCCTAAACGGAAGTGTTTGGACAACAGCTAAACTCTCCGCATTGCTGAAAAATCCGATTTATGTCAAGTCTGATGCTGATGTGTACGAATATTTTGACCGTCACAGCACCCAAATGATTACAGATATATCTATGTTTACAGGAGAATGCGGAGCACAGCTCTATGGCCGCACCAAGCACAGCCCCAACAGTCCGGATTGGTCAGATATGAAGCTGGTGCTCCTGACCCATCAAGGCATTGTAGACTCCGATATTTGGCTGCAGTGTCAGCAAAAGCTGGAAAAGAACCGGCAGATTGGGAACAGTGTCAGCAATCCCACCAGTTGGCTGGCTGGGAAGGTGGTCTGCGAGAAATGCGGCCATACCATGACCACCATCAAAGGGAGGGTCAACAAGAGCGGCGAGGTACGGAGGTACTTCAACTGTACGGGCAGGTCACACAAGAAAACCTGCACCGGGCCGAAGGTGACGATCTATGCCGGGGATTTGGAGAACATGGTTTACAAGTCCATCTCCGTGAAGCTGGCAGATCTGAAGGGGATAAGCCGTACCGCCAGAAAAGAGGATACGGCGGAGGTCAATGATCTGAAGCTGAAAATTAAGGCCATTGAGAAGTACGAGGAACAGCTCTTGGATACCATACTGGCAAGTGGATTCAATGATGACCTTCTGGCTCTCGCCAATCAGAAAGCAGCTCAGTTCAAAAGAGATCGGTCTGCCTTATGTGAGCGGTTGGAAGGCCTAAAAAGCAGGGATGACAAGACAGATGTTGCTGTCAACTTAACTAAGTTCTGGAAAACAGCTGGATACCAGCGTAAGAAAGCTGTTGCCATGATAATGATACATAAAATCGTTATCAGTGAGGATGGCAGTACAAAAGTGCTATGGAATATATAGCAGACCGCCGAGGCCGTACGCCCTGGCGGTCTGCTGCTGACTATTAAAAAAGCTAGGTTTGAGGCGGGACCAACCAAAGATAACGTAAACATCCCCTATGGGCTGCAGCCCATAGGGGATAAAATCTGCTTAAATCAGTATGGTTTGCTTCGCCAAACCGCTGATAATGTACGATTTCTCTTGCCCGGAGGAACTTGATCACATCGCGGACATCGGGGTCATCGGCCAGGCGGAGGATATTGTCATAGGTGAGACGGGCCTTTTGCTCAGCGGCAAGGTCCTCGTTGAGATCTGTAATAGCGTCACCGGTGGACTGGAGTGTCGCGGCTGTGAAGGGGTTGCCAGACGCATCTGCTGGATACAGGCCAGTGGTGTGGTCGACAAAATAAGTGTCAAAGCCGCTTTTTTTGATCTCGTCGATGGTAAGATTCCGAGTGAGTTGATGGATAAGGGTACAGATCATCTCGATGTGTGCCAATTCTTCGGTACCTATATCTGTTAAAACGCCTTTCATATCATTGTTAGGTGCGGAAAAACGTTGGCTGAGGTAGCGGGTTGCAGCGCCCATTTCGCCATCTGGCCCTCCAAATTGACTGATTATCACCTTTGCAAGGGCGGCATTGGGGCGGGCGATCTTTATCGGATATTGCAGCTTCTTTTGATATACCCACATAAATCAGATTCCCTCCTTTTCCATATCCCAGGGCCAGGGGCCTTCTACCCAGCGCCACTGGTTGCCTTGAGTGGCGGCGGGGTCGTGGATGGTGATGGGACCATAGCGCCTGGTATAGGCCTCTGCCGCTGTTTCCCGCATAGCGCGGTGCTTTTCAAAGCAGCGGATGGCTTCCAGGTCGTCAGGATGTGTGTCCAGGTATTCGTTGAGTTCTACCAGGATAAAATCGCAGACCTGCAGACGGTGGAGGAGGACTTCTCTGCTTTCGTTATTTTCCGCCACAGTTTACCGCCTCCTCTCCGATAAAGGGTTTGTCGAGGTCGGGGAACAGAGTTCCGCGGTGGAGTGCGGTTTCTGGATCGTAGGTGGTTCCCCATTGCTGATATCGTACATAAGCCATTGCCAGAGCCATGGGAAAGGGATCGGAACAGCTGTCAAACCGTTGGGCATTGGCTGAGGCCATTTGGCTGCTGATCGGGTCCATGGGATTCATTTGCTCCATTGCCAGCATCCTTTCTGTTGTGGTTTCGGCGGAGGTTTTATCGCCGTTAGTTCAGTGTATGCCGGATTGAGGGATTCGGTGTCAGATTTTAAGGGATTTTGACAGAGCGTTTACGGTTCACATAGGTTTGGGTTTATGGCGGGGAGGCAAAAATGTTTTCAAAAGGGTAGTAATCGAAATTGTACCATGGTATAATAACCGCAGAGCCTTTATGGACGAAACACCTGCGTAAAACGTCCCGCCTTTGCTGGACGTTTCCCATGTGTATGGACATGATCACGATGAAACATAGATGGAAGGGGGAAACCTATGTCTCCAACACCGGAATGGCTGGAGCTGTATGCCAGAAAGCGAACCTGGACCCGATGCCCCAACGATCTCAACCTTTACTTTTCGTCCAAGGAAATCTGCGGCATGGCAATAGACCAAATATCTATGGGAGGCATTTCTCTGCCCACAGGGGAGGTTCTGGCCAGGGATCCTCTGACATATATGAGCCGCGAACAGCAGCCCTATTTTCAAAGGGTTCCGGCGGGGGAGTATGAGGCGGAGGCGTGTGTCATATTGCCTGAGGACGGAGACTGCGCCCGGTACGCTGCTGTAAGGGTCTGCTTTTCCAACAAACCAGCTGTCTACCACGAGGAAGCCTTGACCGGTGAAGAGGATCTTGTCCACCTGCGGGAGGGGGAGTACTTTGGCTTTAATGTCGACGCTGGCTTGGCCTGTGTCTGTGATGTTAAGGTGCGGGACGCTTTTTGTGATTTTATGGAGGAGTGGGAGCGGGAACGCCCTGGGGACAGTTTATTTGAGGATTATTTTTCGTCCCTCTTTGTGCTTAACTCCCGGATAAATCCCAAATACCAACGCAATGGAGGAGATTGGATCAACTGGCGTATCCCCAATACTGATTATTCCCTGCCAATCTTCCAGAGCGGATTTGGAGACGGGGCATACCCGATGTATTTTGGCTACGATGCTGAGGGGAATATCTGCCAGCTTGTGGTGCAGTTTATCGATATAGAATTAGCCTATCCATGTATTGCGGAAGAAGGGGAGGAAAGCTGCTGACCGTTAGTTGAAGAATGGACAGAAAGGATATGGAACATGAACGAAGAGATTCAGAAAAAGGAGCGGGAGCTTTTAGAGGAGCTTGGGGATACCCTGGAGGACACAGATACCTATTACCGGGGAGATACCCTGGAAATCCCTGCCTGGAATGTGTCGGTTCAGCTGGAGATAGAACAGCTGACGGATCAAAGCGCAGTTCTCAATTATTATTTGGATTCCCCTGGTTGGGACCGCAGACTCTTTGAATGCTGTGCCGGGATTGGGAAGGACCAGCAGCAGGCCATTGGCATGGCCCAGGGAAGTTTCCTGTTTGGAATGCTGGACGGCGTCCGGGCCATGGCCCAAGAGGGGCGTACCTCTCAGTTGGAATCTGACTTTGCCGGAATACATCATCAGTGGGACGTGTACCAAAGCAACCTGGTGGGAATGGGGGAGATGCCCAAGGACACCAGCGCCACGGATATCTGGGAGCTGGTCCGGGAAGGGGTGAGGAAACGCATAGGTGGGCAGAAAATTTGTTATGTGAAGGTTTACTGCGCCAAAAATGGAGGCGATATCACTGGGGAATGCCGTATCAACGATGTGCCGATTTTGGAATTAAGCGACGTCATGTCAGACTATGCGCGAAAATGGAAAACCAAGAGCTTCGGTTCTCAAAAGCAGTTTTTCTTCCTCCTGCAAAGGGAGGAGACCTACGTCCCCTACCCGTATGCCGAGGAGGATATCGCTGATGCCGTCCACACAGCCCTGAAGCTTTACGGTAAAAACTTTACCTGTGGGGAGGACAACCAGCAGTATCTGGCCCTGCTGGAAGAAGAAGTGAAAGACGCCAGCCTGGCGGAGGAGCTGTGCAACTTTTTGCCAGAAATGTGCGCGGAAAACGCTTTTCCCGCAGTCCAAAGCGGGGAGATGGTGGGAATATTCCAGGGGAAAGACCAGGCAAGTGTGTATAAAACCCAGCTTGCGAGCTATTACTTTATTTACAACGCCCTGATGGAGGAGCTGCGCCATGACTTCCCCAACGAGCTGTTTGGATTCCTTGTTTCCGCCAGTTCTATGTATAATGCCGTAAGGGGCGCCAGTGAAAAGGGCGCGGATCTGGCAAAGGACGGCGGCAGAATCTTTATCAGCTATGGCTTTTCTGACAACTACCGCCTGAGATAGAATTATTTGGGAGATGAATCCATGTTCCACATCCCTAAATCACTGAAAATATCCGACAAAGCGGAGAAAAAGCTCCAATCTCTCCCTGTTTCCCGCAGCTCGCCCACACGGATTATTGTCATCGGCTATCTGGCGATTATCGCAGTGGGAACAATACTGCTGATGTGCCCTATTTCCAGCCGGGTGAGAATCGTCACCCCTTTGGTGGACGCCCTTTTTACCGCCACCTCTGCGGCCTGTGTCACAGGGCTGGTGGTGTTTGACACCTATACCTATTGGTCTCTGTTTGGGCAGATTGTTATTTTGCTGCTCATACAGGTGGGGGGAATCGGGTTTATGACCCTTTCCATTGTCAGCGTCATGTTTATGCGGCGCAAGATCAGCCTGCGGCACCGTTTTATGATGAAGGAGTCGGTCTCTGCGCCTCAGGTAGGGGGCATTGTGCGGATGGCGCGCTTTATCTTTTTTGGAACCCTGATGTTTGAGGGAATCGGCGCTGCGCTGCTGGCCCTCCGGCTCTGTCCTCAAAACGGCCTGGCCAAAGGGATCTATTTTGCCATTTTCTTTGCTGTCTCCGCTTTCTGCAACGCGGGGTTTGACCTGATGGGTCAGGTCCAGCCGTTCTCCTCTCTGACCTCCGTTGCCTCTGATCCCCTTTTTAACGGTGTTGTCATGGCGCTGATTGTCATTGGCGGGCTGGGGTTTTATGTTTGGGCGGATATTGCGGAAAACCGCTTCCGTTTCTGCCGGTACAAGCTCAACAGCAAGCTGGTTCTGGTGACCTCTGGTGTTCTGCTCCTGGGAGGCGCAGTGCTGTTTGGACTTCTGGAGTGGAACGGAGGGGCCTTTGCCGGGGGTTCCCCTTGGGAGAAGTGCCTTTACGCCCTCTTCCAGTCGGTAACAGTCCGGACTGCGGGTTTTAATACGGTGGATCTTTCACAGATGTCCGACGGAGGGATTCTGCTGACCTGTGCCCTGATGCTCATTGGAGGTTCCCCTGGATCGACGGCTGGGGGCATTAAAACCACTACCTTTGCTGTGCTGCTTCTGACCATCCTGTCGGAACTGAAAAACAAACGGGAGGTGGAATGCTTCCGCCGCCGCATTGGAGAGGAGGTACTCCGCCAGGCCTGCAGCATCTTTATGCTGTATCTCTCCATCATCCTGGCTGCAGCTCTGGCCATTTCAGCTATGGATGGGATTGGCCTGCGGGCAGTGCTGGTGGAGACGGTTTCGGCCATTGGAACAGTGGGGCTTTCCCTGGGGGCGACGCCGGGGCTTTCGTCAGGCTCGCACCTCATCCTCATCCTCATGATGTTTTTAGGCAGGGTCGGCGGGCTGACGATGTTGGTGGTATTCTCTGATCTATACGATACCTCCCCCTCACGGTTGCCGCTGGAAGGGATCACTGTGGGTTAAAAGCCTGGAAAAGGAGCGTAATTTGAAATGACAAAATCCATTTTAATCGTCGGCCTGGGAAGGTTCGGCAGACATATGGCCTATAACTTTTATAAGCAGGGCAATGACGTGATGGGGGTGGACGTGGTGGAGTCCCGGGTCAACGACGCCATGCCCTATATGTCCAACGGGCAGATTGGCGACGCCACCAATGAACAGTTTATTGCCTCCCTGGGAGTGGGCAACTTTGACCTGTGCGCGGTGGTGATTGGGGATAACTTCCAAAGTTCTCTGGAGACGACAGCTCTGTTGAAGGATTTTGGGGCCAAATTTGTCCTCTCCCGGGCCAGGAGTGACGTCCATGCCAAGTTTCTGCTGCGCAATGGTGCGGACCAGGTGATTTATGCCGAAAAGGAAATGGCAGAGCGGCTGGCGGTAAAGTATGGTCTGGACAATGTGTTCGACTATATTGAGCTGACGCCGGAGTACTCCATCTATGAGATACAGACGCCTCCCTCCTGGGTGGGGAAGACCATTGTGCAGAAGTCGGTCCGATCCAAATACCAGATCAGTATTTTGGCGACCAAGGAGAACGGAAAGATCAAGCCGCTTCCAGAACCCAGCCATGTGTTTATGGAAAAAGAGACGCTGATTATCATGGGGCATAACGACGCAGTGTCTAAGCTGACGGGGCAGAGGAAGGAATTATTTTAGTACGCATACTCAATTGAAGGCAAAAAACGGCTTTGGAGATTTTTCTCTCCAAAGCCGTTTTTTGGCTTTTATCCAATCGGCTCCCGCTGCTTCTGCATTTCGGCAAAATCCGCGATCAGCTTTACCGCATTGTCAATTCCCACGCGGCTGGTGTTCAGGGCCATATCGTAGTTCTCCATTGCACCCCACTTTTTCCCGGTATAATAACTGTAATAGCTTGCGCGCCTCCGGTCTGTGCGGATGATTGTTTCCTCTGCTACCCGGGCGGATTTCTGATAAAGGTTGGAAATTCTCCGGATGCGGTGGGGAAGATCCGCATAGACAAAGATATTGACGCAGTTTTTAAAATCCCGCAGGGCGTAATCGGCACACCGGCCTACAATGACGCAGGGGCTTTCCCTGGCCACAAGCTGAATGGCCTCAAACTGAGCGAGAAACAGCTTGTGGTTGATGGACATATCTGCCCCATATCCCCCGGTGGAGAGAGAAAACAGCAGGCTCATGGGTTTTTCATCGTTGATTTCCAAAAGGTCCCTGCTCAGACCGCTGTGTTTCGCGGCCACGGTCAACAGCTCCTGGTCATAGAATTTGACCCCAAGATACCCGGCAAGCTTTTCGCCTATCTCGTGTCCTCCGCTTCCATATTGCCGTCCAATCGTAATAATGAGATTATCCATAATCAGGCTCCATTTCTCCGGCGGCGTCCATGTTGTAAAGAGATATTCGCGCTACGCAGTTTCTTCGGTATTCTGTGGATGATACTGCGCCCTGCCTGCCGCCGGGCCGGCAGGGTAGAAAATCAGCTGGACGGGAACCAGGCCTTGGTTCACAGCTACAATGCAAAAACAAATTGAGATGACAGCGTTTTTATTTAGACAAGTTGTATAAATCCCAATTCGTTTCCATTTCTACATCTATATTATCCTACAAAACGGAGAATTTGTCACCCCTTTTCGGAAAAAATAATTGCACAATTTTTTTATATATTTTTTGGATGGTCCTTCCCATCTCTTTGTTTGGACGAATGCCCCACTGGATAATCTGCCGGGATCGGGGAAACCTATGGATGGCCAGAGAAGCCAGATATAACTTTGCCTTTTCAGGTAAAATGCAATAAAATAGAGAATCCATTCCTGTAAACTGCTTTTAACATTTAAGGAAGTCACTCAATATCTGCCTGTACCAAAAGGGCAGCTTAAACCCCTTTTTCACAGCAAAACATCTTCAAAGTGAGGTAACTTGAAAATGAAAAGAACATTGTTTGCATTGGCGGCGGTTTTGGCTGTCGCCTTTGCCGGATGCGGAAGGAACCCGAGCAGCAGCTCTTCGATTTCTTCCTCTGTTGCGCCAAGCGCTTCCTCCACAGGTCCTTCTTCCCCTTCGGGAAGCTCCTCTGTCAGCAGCTCTTCCTCTAACTCCGACACCTCCAGCAGTACAAGCAGCCAGACCGGCTCAGACAGCAGTGTTTCCGGTTCTGACGCCTCAAATAGCATGGAAAACTCCGGAGGCTCAGATGCTTCCTCCGGGATTGGAGGAGACAGCTCTGCCTCTTCCCAGCCTGACGGCGTGATCTCCGAGGAAGTCACACCGGATACCGACATCCCGGATCTGCCAGAAAGCTCTGACCCCGCGGCGATCTCTTCCGGGGTTTCCGGCAGCTCAGGCGTCTCCTCCGGGACTTTGGGGTCCTCCGGTTCTTCCACCTCTTCCAGCAGAGCATCGTCATCCAAGTAAAACTGACTTATTATGCAAAAGCCGGATATCCAACTTGGATATCCGGCTTAACTATTTTAACAGGAATCCCTTTACCCCAGCAAGCTGCCCAATGTCCCCAACATCTCCTCAATGTTGATAGGCTTGGCAATGTGGCCGTTCATACCGCTTTGAATTGCCTCCCGGCGGTCCTCTTCAAAGGCGTTGGCGGTCATAGCCAGGATGGGGATGGAGGCAAGCTGCTTGTTTTCCAGCTGGCGGATAGCCCTGGTGGCCTCATATCCGTCCATAACCGGCATCTGTACATCCATCAGGATCAGGTTATAGTAGCCCGGCTCAGATTTTTTTAGCATATTTACGGCAATTTGCCCGTTATCTGCCACTTCGGTAGTAAACCCGGCTTCTTCCAGGATTGCTATGGCGATTTCCTGATTGAGGGCGTTATCTTCTGCCAGCAGAATCCTTCCAGAGTGGATTTCTGTCTTGGGCTTTAATTCCTCTGATTCGGAGGGCTCTTCCTCTTCATCCCCCACCACGGAATGGAGGCAGCTGCGCAGCTCGGACAGGAACAGCGGTTTGCTGCAGAAAGCGGTTACGCCGGCTTCCCGGGCCTCTTCCTCAA
>CATJCP010000145.1 GCA_949737515.1 uncultured Oscillospiraceae bacterium
GCTTGGAATTGACGTTGGGGTCGCCGCTGCCGCCCTCCCGCACCGCCACTGCAATTTCACGTCCGATTTTCGTAAAGATGCGGGCCTTTGCGCCGTCGGTCTTCTCCTTTTTCCGTTTGATGTTGTTCCACTTGGAATGTCCTGACATTGGAATCTCCCTTTCCTAAATTTGATTCACATTATCTATATATTGTTATCTAACTATATTCCAGCGCCGGAAGACGGCTGACAGAATATCAACCTCTCTATTTTACCATATCTTTTTTCCAATGGCAATAGGCCGAATAACGGCTCTCGAGGATTTCCTAGGCGTTTAAAAATCGGACCGCCGACCCAACCAAAATTTCCATGCCGTTTATCATGGCCCGCTCGTCCCACTCAAACTTGGAATGATGGTTGCTGTAAAGCTCTCTTCCATCATTGTAGGAAGCCCCGACAATGGCAAACACCCCCGGGACCTTTTCCGCAAAGAAGCTGAAATCCTCGCCCCAAGTTTCCGGCCGCTCCACAACCTTGGCCGCGCCGTCCCCCAGCTCCTCCCTGCATACATCCAGCAGCAGGTCTACCATGCTGCTGTCGTTGACCACAGAAAGATACCCGTCCTGGTAGTCCAGCTTTGTAGTCACCCCCATAGAGGTTTCCACTCCCTTGAGGAGGTTTTGGACGCATTCCTTGATATGCTCCCGCATCTCCACCGAAAGGGTCCGGACGCTGGCCCGCATTTTGGTATACCCGCTGGTGACGTTCTCCACCGTACCGCTTTGGAAGGTTCCCACGGAGATCACCGCTGTGTCAAAGGGGTCCACTTGGCGGCTGACAATGGCCTGCAGGCCGTCTACGATTTTACACCCCGCCACCAACGCGTCCACATTGAGGTGGGGACTGGATCCATGGCCGGCCCGGCCGAACACTTCGATCTGCATCACATCGGTAACAGTGGTGGCAACGCCCCTTTTTACCAGGACCGTTCCCACAGGCCTCCCGGCCCCAACCCAAAGATGCAGCCCCACAATTCCGTCCACCTTGGGGTTCTCCAGCACACCATCCTCGATCATGGCCCTGGCCCCGCCAATGGGAGCCGGCTCCTCGGCTGGCTGAAAGATCATCTTCACTGTGCCGGAAAACCTGTCCCGATGTTGGCCAAGGATCTTCGCAGCCCCCAGGGCCATGGACATATGGCCGTCATGGCCGCAGGCATGCATCACACCGGGATTTTGGGAGGCGAAGGGCAGGCCGGTCTTCTCCGTCACCGGCAGGGCGTCCATATCCGCCCGCAGCGCAAGAACCCGGCCCGGCCCAGGCCTGGTCCCGTGGATGAGGGCGGTTACGCCGTTGCCTCCGATATGCTCCCGCACATCCTCCAGCCCAAAGGAGCGCAGCAGCTCCGCCACCCTCGCCGCTGTCCGCGCCTCCTGATATCCCAGCTCCGGATGGGCATGAAAGTCCCGCCGCCATTCCACCGTTTCCGGGAACTGCCCCTCTGCGCTCTTCCTGATCCAATCCGTCATTGTATCCCTCCTCCAGTGTACTGTCATACCGGAAATGTCATTTACATGTGGGCGTCGTAGTCCATCATTTCAACGGTCCAGTTTTTCAGAACCTCTTTCATATCAGCGGCAATTTTTTTCGCGCCATTCAGGTCATGTTCCAAATAGTTGCCGCACTCCTTGCTGGATTCTGTCCCGGGGACAACCCCCTCAAAGCCCAGGATAAAGTCCACTGTATCCCGGAACAGGTCAAGGGCTGTCTGATGGGGCAGCTCCCTTGTCAAAAAGTAAAAACCGGTCCTGCACCCCATGGGCCCCACATAGACAATCTGGTCCGTGTATTTGCTGTTGCGGGCATAGGTGGCAAACAGATGCTCAAAGGTGTGGATAGAGGGGGTATCCAAATAAACGCCGCAGTTGGGCACAACCATCCGGATATCGTATGTAACGATATCCCGGTCTACCCTGGAAATATACATCCCCTTTTTCAGTTTGTCGTGGTCTACGCAAAAGCTAGCGATTTTTTCCATCCTTTACCGTCCTCTCCTAAATAAAATGAAAAATTTATAAAGCTATGATAACACTTTGGCAAATCATCTGTCAACGCTGGTTTCAAAAACGTTACGCATTTTTGTTGAAAAAGTTCCTGCATGATAGAAGTAAAACATTTTAAAATTGCATTTTCTGCGAAAAAAACGTATGGAAAAAATTTTTTTCTCTGTTAAAATATAGGCGTTGGCAAACCTTTTTCATGATAAGGAGTTGATTAGATGAAAGAAAACACATCCGCCGGTGCGCGTCCCGCCATCCTGAATACCACAAAGATCACAGGCGGCTTCTGGTCCCGCTTCCAGGAGCTTGTGCGCACGCAGGTGATCCCCTACCAATGGGAAGCGCTCAACGACAGGATCAAAGGGGCAGCGCCCAGCCACTGCATGGAAAACTTCAAAATCGCGTCGGGCCAAAAGACGGGAGAGTTTGGCGGATGCGTCTTTCAGGACAGCGATTTTGCCAAATGGATCGAGGCTGTGGGCTATACTTTGACCAATCACCCAGATCCGGAGCTGGAAAAAACGGCGGACGAAGCCATAGACCTGGTGTGCGCGGCTCAACAGCCGGATGGGTATTTAAATACCTACTACATTATAAATGGGCTCCAGAACCGTTTTACAGATCTGATGAACAACCACGAGCTGTACTGCCTGGGGCATATGATTGAGGGAGCTGTCGCCTACTATCAGGCCACCGGCAAGGACAAGCTGCTGAACGCAGTGCGCCGGTACGTGGACCTGGTGGACAGCACCTTCGGCGCGGAAAAGGGCAAGCTGCCCGGATATCCGGGACACGAAATCATTGAAATGGCCCTGGTCCGGCTTTACGACGTTACCGGCGAGGAGCGATACCTGAACCTTGCCAAATATTTTATTGACCAGCGGGGACAGGAGCCAAATTATTTCCTCCAGGAGATCAAAGCCAATCACCGTCCCTGGCGATGGGAAAAGAGCCCCTTTAAACTGCAGTACCATCAGGCGGGCAGTCCGATCCGAACCCAGACTGCCGCCGAAGGCCATGCGGTACGTGCAGTCTACTTATACAGCGGCATGGCGGATGTGGCCCGGAAAACCGGGGATCAAACCCTGTGGGACGCCTGCCGCACCTTGTGGGATAATATTGTACAGCGCAGAATGTATGTGACCGGGGGGATCGGTTCCACCCATGACGGGGAGGCTTTCACCTTTGACTTTGACCTCCCCAACGACTCGGTATACGCGGAGACCTGCGCGGCAATCGGGCTGGTTTTCTTTGCCCGCCGGATGCTGGAGCTGGAAGCAAAGGGCGAGTATGCCGATGTAATGGAACAGGCTTTATATAATGGGGTCATCAGCGGAATGTCCCTGGATGGAAAGAGCTTTTTCTATGTCAATCCCCTGGAGGTCCTCCCGGAAGCCAGCGAAAAGGACCCTGGCCGCGCCCATGTCAAGGTACAGCGCCAGAAGTGGTTCGGCTGCGCCTGCTGCCCTCCCAACCTGGCCAGACTGGTCTCCTCCCTGGGCAGTTACCTGTACGGGACTGGTTCCTGGGATGGGCAGGATGTGCTTTACCATCATCTGTTTGCCAGCGGGACCGCCTCCTTTACCCTGGGGGGCAGAAGGGTAAACCTTCTGACAGAAACCCGTTACCCCTGGGATGGATCGCTGAAAACCACCTTCTCCCTGCCGGAGGGGGAGGCGGAATTCTCCTATGGGGTGAGAATTCC
>CATJCP010000146.1 GCA_949737515.1 uncultured Oscillospiraceae bacterium
AGCCGCTCAAAAATCAGGTGGACTTTACAACAGGCTATCGAAAATAAAACCGGCCAGCGCAGGTGAAAGGAGTTTACTGCTATGAATTTGTTTGATCTTCAAGGCCGGAAGGCCCTGGTCACCGGAGCCACCCGGGGGCTGGGCTGGGGCATGGCCGAGGGCCTGATGGAATATGGCGCGGAAGCGGTCCTTTGGGGAACCTCCGCGAAGGTATATACCACAGCGGAGGAATTTCGGTCCCGGGGCTTTGCCTGTCAGGGTGTAATAGCCGATCTGTCCGACCGGGACAGCCTCAACGCCGCCTTTGCCGAGTCACTGGAACTGCTGGGAGGAACCATCGACATTCTGTTCAACTGCGCGGGCATCCAGCGCCGGCATCCCAGCGAGGATTTCCCCCTGTCTGACTGGGACGCCGTGCTGGAGGTCAATCTCACCGCCCCCTTTGAACTGTGCCAGCTGGCAGGGCGGGAAATGCTGAAAGCAGGATACGGCAAGATTATCAACATTGCCTCCATGCAGTCCTTCTTCGGCGGCTTTACAATCCCGGCCTACGCCTCCGCTAAGGGCGGAATTGTCCTGCTGACAAAGGCCCTGTGCAACGAGTGGGCCGGACGGGGCATCAATGTCAATGCCATTGCCCCCGGCTATATGGCCACGGAAATGAACCGTGCGCTGCTGGACCCGGCCAATTCCCGGTATAAGGAGATCACGGACCGCATCCCCGCCCACCGCTGGGGCGGGGCAAACGGCGAGGATATGAAGGGAACCTGTATTTTTCTGGCCAGCCACGCTTCCGACTATCTCAACGGCGCGGTCATTCCTGTAGACGGCGGTTATGCCAGCAAATAACACCCAGAGAGGGCCGTCCAGGAAACTGGACGGCCCTGCTTGTTCGTGTCAACAAAATAGAGTTTCTGCCTATAGCAAGGGTCAAAATTCCCGGCAAACGGGCCGGCCCCGGCGGCCCGCCGGCAGCAATGATGAAGGCTGCTATAGATATTGCCAGAGAATGAATCATGGCTTTGCGACGCGGCCTCAGAAGGTCCGGGGCTTCCTTAATCCCCCGGACGGAGAAGCCGCCGCGGGCAGCGATGGTCTTCCCATTCAGATGGAGGAAACCGGTGGATTCACACACTTGCGCAAAGGACCGGTCCGCGGCCCATTATGTCACCGAACGCCGGGGCGTCCTCCACCCCGCCGGTGCCCAGCGAATCCACCACCATCAAAAAGATACGAAGATACGCCTATACGCCGTCATGCCCATATTCCCCCTCTGCCAGCTCCAGGGCGCAGCGAATCATAAGGTCGAGGCTCTGTTCCCGCTGTTCGTTGGTCAGCGCCGTGTTGGTATGGATGCTGCTGCCGGCCGTTAAAATACTAAGGGCGCGTTTTCCGGCTCTCGCGGCGGTGCAGTACAGGGAAAGCGTCTCCATCTCCTGAATCAGAACCCCCATTTTTGACCACACCGCTTTTTCACCTGTCTGGTCCTCATAGAAGACGTCCGAACTGAACACACTGCCCACGTGGAAGCGGACTCCGCTCTTTCTTGCGATATGGACCCCGTTCTCCAAAAGGGAGTAATCCGCCATGGGCGCGAATGTTCCCGGCAGGTGATACTGCGCGGCAAAATCGGAATTTGTGCAGCACCCCATGGCAAAGACAATATCTCCCACGGCCACATTGGTATGAATCGCGCCTGCCGTGCCGATGCGAATCAGATTTTCCGCTCCATAGTGGTTGAACAGCTCATAGGCGTAAATTCCCATAGAGGGAATTCCCATGCCGCTGCCCTGGACAGACACCGGCTTGCCATGGTAGGTCCCGGTATAGCCGTACATCCCTCTGACATGGTTATAGCAGACCACATCGTTCAAATAAGTTTCCGCGATATATTTCGCCCGGAGAGGATCGCCGGGCATCAGAACCGTCTTCGCAATCTGCCCCGGCTCCGCTTCATTGTGAAAGGTTTTCATAAATATCCGCTCCATTCCTGCTGATAAGGTTCTATTTGCTTTTTCGTTTCAGACGGATCTCATAGAGGTCCGCCCCCATAAACATCTTGTGGGACAACACCGGCTTGTCATATTCGGTGTAAAGTTCCTCCTCCATAATCAGGAGGGGGTCCCCTTCCGGGATCGCCAGGATATTGGCCAGGCGTTCCCGGGAATGCACGATTCTAAGTTTTGTATCGCTGTACAGCCGGCCGGAGGACAGCAGCCGCGTATAAAACCGGTAAACGCTGTCTGTGTCCTCCAGGTCCACATTGCCCTCGTTCAATACCTCATAGGGCATATACGCCATGGCAAAGCCAACCGGCATGTCCTGATGGAAGTAGGTGATATCAATCACCGCGACAATGCTGGAGACGCCGAGCTTCAGCACCTCCTGGTGCTTGCGGGTGGCAGGCTGGAACCCCACGGCGGTCACTGTGCGGTCAATGGGCTGGACGCAGAAATCCAGGATGGGATTGCCCACCTTCTCCAGTCCGTTGGATTTCAAATCCTGATTGGAGAGTACGATATTCCCCTTCCCCTGATGGTTTCCTATCAACCCATCCTCCTGCAGCAGGAGCATGGCCTGTCGCAAGGTGCTTCTGCTGACCTGAAACTGTTCCGCCAGAATATTTTCTCCCGGGAGCTTATCCCCAGGTTTATATTTACCCTCTTTGAGCCACTGGCAAATTGTCTCATATACGGTCACATACAGCGGAATCTTAACGTTTTTTTCCTCTACGACATTTTTCATAATTGGTCATACTCCTTTATCAGCATGTCAGACAGTTCGTCCCTGCCAATAGTATAACCCTAATCCACCAGTTTGCCAAGTGCTTCCGGTCCTTTTACCCGCTTGCCGACAAACAAAAGTATCAGCAGCGTTATGATATAGGGCAGCATCTGCACAAGCTGAGAGGGAATCGCCAGGTCGGTGAGATAGAACCGGGCGGCCTGAGCCACGGCAAACACCATTCCGGCCAGCAGCGACCCCAGCGGCTGCCACCCGCCAAAGATATTGGCGGCAAGCCCCATGAAGCCTCGTCCGGCGGTCATATCCGTCACAAAAAGGTTGTTTTGGGAGAGGGAGAGATAGGACCCCGCCAGTCCCGCAATTGCGCCTGCGGCCATCATTGCGATATAGCGGTAGCGGTTCACCGGCACGCCCGCCGTCTGAACGGCGTGGGGCTGATCTCCGATGGCGCGGTAGCGCAGGCCGTATTTTGTCCTGTAAAACAATGCCCAGACGGCCGCGACGATGAGCAGCATCACATACAGGTAGGGAGACTGATTTTTGAAAAACGCGCCCAGTACAGGAATCTCCGAAAGCACGGGAACCATCAGGTTAGAGACGGCCCTGACCGGGTCGGACATACCCTCTGTATGCCAAATGGCCTTGAGCAGAACTGCCGTAATGCCGCTGGCAAACAGGTTGATGCCAACTCCGACCACCGACTGGTGGGCCTTCCACTTCAGGCAGAACAGCGCATAG
>CATJCP010000147.1 GCA_949737515.1 uncultured Oscillospiraceae bacterium
CGAAACGGTGCTGTCTCCGAAAAGCTATTGCTTGTACTCGTTGGATGACCTTGCAATCAGGAACCTCCGGCTTGAAAATCTGCGGAAAGCTGTGGCGGGGTTGGACAAGACCAAGCAGGAATTGATCCAGCTACGTTATGGCGAGGGGCTGTCCTTGGAGAAGATCGGAGCGATCCGAGGCGTATCTAAGATGGCAATCTCAAAGCAACTGAAGAAAGTTCACAAAGAACTGAGGAGTTCCGTCTGGTGACGGGCTCCTTATTCTTTTGCTTCTGAAAAATTTTTCTATATTTTGGTTTACAAACTGTCTGCGAGTGTCCTTTATTATGTGAGACTAAATAGAAATCGATGAGAGGAGAATGTGATTGAAACGATCAGAATTCAAAAGCTATGACGAACTGCCGCTGTTTTTGAATGCTAAGATAGTGGCACAGGTGCTGGGAATCTCAGCAGCGGGGGCATACGAGTTGCTCCATCAAGAAGGCTTCCCGGTAATCAAAATCGGTTCGCGGCTAGTAGTGCCTAAAGAGAAGTTTCTCTCTTGGGTGGAGAGTCAGATTGGAGGTGTAGTCCGATAAATCTGTTTGCAAAGCAAGACAAGACAGGAAATTATTTTCCTCTGCCGAATGCCATTTTCAGTTTAGGATTGTCTTCTGGTGAGCTGGCTGTCTACGCTTACTTGATGTACTGCGAGGACAGAAAATCGCATCAGTGCTGGCCCAGCTACAAGACGATAGGCAAGGCGGTTGACATGAGCCGCAACACGGTGCAGAAATATGTGCGAGAATTGGAGTACAAAGCATTGATTATCACAGAGCCTACCAAGTATGAATCCAAGAACGGTCAGATACGTAATGGCAACTTGATTTATACCATCCTTCCTATTCAGCCAGCGGTCGATGCCTACAATGAAAGGCAAGCAGCAAGGGCGTGGAGAGGGCAAAATCGGTGAGGACAAGTGCCAAGGCTGTGTCAGCCCCTGTGTGCCCAATGTCGGGCAGTTTGCGGCACGGGTCGGGAAAGTAAAAAGGTAAATCCCCAGAACGCCGTGTGAGGGCATCTGTGGCGATCTGTGAGGGTGATATGACAGGAGCGCAAACCCAGGTTTTAACAGCCAGATTTCCAGTACGAAAGGGCGAAGGGCGCAGAAAACCTGCCTATGGGCAGGGCAAGCATAGCATCCGGCTATACGCCGGACGCAGGAGCCGGGAAACCCGGCTCTCCCCCCTGCCCCCTAAAGGGGGAGTTTTAAGGGCAAGGGCCATAACAGAGAGCAGAAAGGAGAGTGGATTTACACTGAAAAAGAAGACAACTATTATTACGGCAAGGCTCACGCCAAGTGAAAAAGCAGCCATCAAAAAGCGGGCAAGGAAGGCCAAGATGACTATGACTGACTACATTGTCCAGTGTGCATTGGGTAAAGAAATTGTCCGGGTGGATGGGCTGGGCGAAATTCTTTCGGAGCTAAAGGGGCAAGGGCGAAATCTCAATCAGCTCACTATGCTGGCGAATATGGGGAGAATCAGTGTGGTACAAGGCGAAGATTTGGTCATGGCATATGGTAAAATGTGTTCCCAGCTAGAGAAAATAGCCGGGGAGGTGGAGCGATAATGGCTACGTTCATTGCAATAAAAAATCGAAAGCAAACGGCTGGTGCGATGCAGGGTGTTTTGAAATATGTGGCGCAGGATCACAAAACCAAGTGGGGAGAGTTGAAATTTGTGACAGGGCATAACTGCGTTCCACAGTGTGCTTTCACAGAGATGATGACAACCAAAAAGCGATTCCGAAAAATAGATGGGCGGCAATTTTATCATTTCGTGCAGTCGTTCCCGGATGAAGATGACCTTACTCCGCAGGAGGTAAATGCCATCGGTTTGGAATTTGCGGCGAGGGAATTCCCTGATTTTGAAGTTGTGGTGGCAACACATTTGGATACAGGGCACCTTCATAATCACCTTGTAGTCAACTCTGTAAACTGTGTAGATGGTAAAAAGCTGCATCAGAACGCCGCTGACTTACAAGCACACCGCAATGTAAATGACGAGATTTGTTTGAAACATGGACTTTCAGTTTTGGAAAAAGCAAAACGGCATGATAAGAAAAAGCGCATGAACCCTGGAGAGTATCAGGCAGGCTTGCGCGGCGAAAGCTGGAAACTGGATTTGATTCATGCGATAAATGAAGCGCTGGAATATGCCTTTTATCGTGAAACCTTCATCATGAACATGGAGCAGGAGGGCTATGAAGTAATCTGGTCAGACAAACGAAAGCACATTACTTTCATCACGCCAGAGGGTTGGCGCTGTCGTGACAGCAGCCTTCATGACGAAACTTTCCTCAAGGAGAACCTGGAAATGCTGTTCCGTTTCCGGCAGGTATTTGGATTCACACCGGGAACCGAGGAGCCGGATGAAGGCTGGCTGGGTGAAATGGCGTACAATGCTGTGGAGTTTGGACGGTACTTGGAACAGGCATTGGACACACCAGAACTGTCGCCAATCCCGACTTGGTCAGAGAGCAAACAACGTAGCCGGGAGGCGTTGAAGAAGCTGGCGCATGGTCAGCGCTTTGGAGGTGAGGATTATGACTACAACTATAGTATGTGAACATAGTGGGCGAACAAAATCTATGCTACGAAACAAAGATGCGAACTTTGCCCTCAAGTAATATTCTCATTACCTGACTGACGCAGCAAGAAAGAATGCTGGAATATTCTTATAACACGCTGACTTAATTTGAATTTTACTCCATCCTCCCGAATTTCATTTCCTTACCGATGGCATCATATTTTTTCCGTTTTCCCGTAATTTCAACAACATCGATCCGCCAGATTGCTGTCCTGGATAAACTGCGGGAAATTGCTTGGTCAAAGTCATCCATATTGGTGGGAGTGTGCCGCTGACAGAGCAGCCGCAGTGCATGGATTTTTTCCTGTTCTTCCGTAATCTCAACAGCGGTGCCGCGCAAAACAGCCGATTCAAACTCTGTGGTAAAGGCGTCTTTCAGGCGGTAAGTATCGCCCACACAGGAAACACAGACCTGTGCATGGTTTTGCAGGCACTCGATTTTGAACCCTTCCTGTGCACTGTGAAAATAAATATGCTGGTTCTCACAGGCAATCGAAATGGGAATAGCATACGGTTCCCCAGATGGATCGATCATGCCCAGTGTGGCCCATTCGCACTTGCCCGCCACCTCCCAAGCGAAGGTTTCCGGCATTTCCCGGTCTTTGCGTCTCATAACTCTATTCCTCCATTTTCCATAATCTTTTCTACCAAGGCAGCGATATGGATTTGCATGGTGTCAAGAACCGGAACGGAAAGCGTGGCGTCCTTGAACAGCATGGGCAGTTCTGTACAACCCAGGATGACCGCTTGGATTCCGTTCTGCTCTGCCATGCGCTTTACAATCTTCTGAAATTCCGAAACAGTTTCCGGTTTCACGATACCAAACTCCAACTCATCCGTGATTTTTTGCTCAATCCACTCCTTCTCTGCGTCCGACGGTGTAGCAATCTCCATTCCCGCCCGTTCAAAGGGCCGTTTGAAAAACACGCCGTCCATCGTTGCCGCCGTCCCCAGCAGGCCCAGCTTCGTAAAGCCCTGCCGCTGTGCCTCTGCACAGGTCACGTCCACGATGCTCACCAGCAGAATGGACGATTGTGTCTGCAATTACTTAAAGACCATGTGTCCGGTGTTGCAGGCCAAGGCCCCGAAGTCCGCGCCTGCCGCTTCCAGATTGCGGACGCCCGCCAATAGATAGCCGGTCAACTCTTCCAGTAAGCCATGGAAACTCATGCGAATGACCTCAAACGTGCTGAGGCTTTCAATCGTCAGCGGCGGAAAATAGGGACGGCCAACCTTTTTCTGTACCCTATAGATAATGCCGCGATAGTAGGGAATCGTGGATTCCGGCCCTACGCCGCCAAGCAAACCTAGTTTTTTTCATGATCCGCTCCTCCTTGCATATTCCATGACATTAGTATATAATGAAGGCGCGAATGAGTAAAACGATTTTTTGTAATTCAAATATGAGGAAAGGGAATTTTAGAAATGAACCGATACATCGCGCTTCAAAAAGTAGTGGAATTTGGCAGCTTCACAAAGGCTGCGGAAACCCTGGGTTATACACAGTCAGCCATTAGCCGAATGATTGTATCTCTGGAAGATGAGCTTTCTATTCAATTACTCTATCGTTCACGCTGTGGCATACATTTGACCGTAGAAGGGGAGAGGCTGTTTCCTTCCATCCAAGCGGCTATCTCGCAATATCAATCCATGCAGGAAATCGCAAAAGAAATTCGCGGCCTGGATTCGGGTACAATCCGTATTGGAACGCTTTCCAGCGTTTCCTGCCATTGGCTCCCGGAATTGATTAAAGAGTTCCAGCAAAAGTATTCAAATATTGAGTTTATCTTGCATCAAGGAGATAATAACAGTATCCCTGCATGGGTCAAAACCGGAGAGGCTGATTTTGGATTTGTAAATCTCGATGTACTCTCGAATGTAAAAGCGGTATTTTTGAAGGAAGGCGAATACCGGGCCATTTTGCCGCCGCATCACCCTTTGGCCCATGCACCTTATGTGACATTGGAGGAACTTGCAAAGGAGTCTTTTCTGGTAATCGAGGAGGGCAGCTTGAGCAAACCTTTAGAAGCATTTCGGCAAAACGGATTGGAGCCAAACGTCCGGCTGCGGGTTCATGACGATTATTCCATTATGTCCATGGTGGAATCCGGCCTTGGCGTCAGTATTTTACCAGAACTAGTTTTAAGGAAAACCAATTACCAGATCGCTATTTTGCCAATCAAGCCAGTTGTTACAAGGAAAATTGGGCTTGTGATGAAGGAGAAGAACGCTCTCCCAATCGCCAGCAAATATTTCATTGACTTTCTTTTTTCGCACATAGATGATTTGCCGTAAATCGGATTCCTTTTCCGCATATTTGAATTACAAACACTCGCTTTACTTATCCGAGCTTTTGTAATATACTAATGCCATGGAATAAGCAGGATGATAAATGTGTAATTTTGAACAAATTATCATTTAAAACCAAATGGAAAGGATGTCTTTTATGCGCCTCCCCCGTCCAGAAAAGGATTTTTTCAAAACGCTTTTGACTCTGGCCGTACCGCTGATGCTGCAAAACTTGATTACATTTTCCGTTGGCTTTGCCGACAATCTGATGGTAGGCTCTCTGGGTGAGGGGGCCATCTCCGGGGTTTACCTGGGTAACCAGCCCCAGTCTTTTTTGCAGACTGTGGTTGTGGGCGTGGACAGCGCCATGCTGATCCTGGCCGCCCAATATTGGGGCAGGAAAGATACTGTTCGGATCAAACGCATTTTTGCCATTGCCATAAAAGCCGCCGTTGGCTTAGCGCTGCTTTTTACCATTGTAGTTGCATCGGCTCCTCGTTTCGTCCTGGGGCTTTTTACAAATGATACCGCTGTCATGGAGCAGGGGCTTTCCTATTTGAAATATGTCTGCTGGTCTTATGTGTTCTTTGCCGCCTCTCAGCTGCTAATTACGGCGATGAAGAGCGTGGAATATGTAAAGATTGGTATGTATTCCTCCTCCATATCCCTGTCGGTCAACATCGTTTTGAACTATCTGCTGATTTTTGGCAAGCTGGGCCTGCCGAAAATGGGAGTTGCAGGGGCCGCCATAGCCACGCTGGTTTCCCGTTTAATCGAGTTCAGTGTCGTGGCCTTCTATGTGTTTGTAAAAGACAGGCGGCTCAGCCTGAAGTTCCGCGAGCTGCTGCCCATGGACAAGGAACTTTTACAGGACTTTGGCAAATACGGCGCGCCTGTCATTGCGGGCCAGGTGGTCTGGGCCCTGAATGTGGCCGTCCAAAGCGGCATAATCGGCAGCATGGGCCCTGCCGCCACCTCTGCCGTGAGCATCTGCTCCATGATGTTCCAGATGATCAGCGTGATGCTGTTTGCCCTGTCTAACTCCGTTGGCGTCCTCACCGGGAAAATGGTGGGGGCCGGTGAGGTGGAGCGCGTAAAAAACCATGCCCGCATCGTCCAGCTTATGTACCTTTGCCTGGGAGTGACTTTTTGTCTCTTCGTCCTGCTTATCCGGCGTTTCTTCATCTCCCTGTATAACCTTACCCCCGAAGGCGAAACCATTGCCATGCAGTTTTTGATGATCCAAGCCATTTCTCTCATCGGCACCTGTTACCAGGGGCATTCCCTGATGAGCCTGGTCAAAGCCGGAGGCGACACCAAGTTTGTCTTCATCAATGACACCGTTTTCATCTGGTGCATTGTCATTCCTAGTGCCCTTATCGCCCTGCATGTGTTCCATGCGCCTCCATGGGTGGTGTACATATGCCTGAAATCGGATGAGATTTTGAAGTGCTTCGTTGCATATTTCAAGGTCAACAGTTTTAATTGGATTAAAAATCTCACACGCACATAAGGCAGCATGAAACACAGTACAGGTTATATTAGCCTATGTAGGTGGACAGTCAGATATAGAACCTCTGTATTGACTTCAAGTATTAGCGATTTATTATCAGCTATTTTCTCCCATTGTGTTCAAGCATTGGCTTCAAAATTTGCGCCGCATAACAAAGAATACGGCTTTTATAAATCCTAGAATCCCAGCGTAAAAAGTAAGAAAGATATCAGTAGACTTTCGCAACAAGGTGTGGTATGTTGTATTGTCGACGAAAGGAGGGCTGACAGATGGCTCAGAAAAAACTACTCACGAACGGAAAAGCCTTTAAGCGCACAGATGACCGCTGGGGCGGTACCGTCTGGTACATGGATGAGAAGGGAGAGCGTAAGCGCAAGTCGTTCTCCGGCACCACCAAAGCTGAAGTAACCAAGAAGATGACCGACTACGTTGTAGCTTTTAATGATGCCTTGCGGGATTCAGACGAGTCTTGCAAGACTCTCCGCGAGAGCATGACCCACTGGCTCCAAGTATTCAAGTTTCCCTCAGTGGAGCGTACAACCTACGACCGCTGTGAATGTACAGTAGAGCATCAGATTTTTCCTCTGCTAGGAGACAAGGTAGTCGGTGACATTACAGCTGCCGACCTCAAGGAAGTACTGAACCACTGGATGGGTGAGGGCTACGCTTACACTACCGTGAAGAAAGTTTATATTGTCCTCAACGAGTATTTCCGCTACCTGACCCAGCAGGAAATCCTAGCGAAGAATCCCATGAACAGTGTACCCATGATAAAGAAATCCAACTTCATGGCGGTGCAAAACAAAGAAGACCTACCCACACAGGAAACTGTCACGGTGTTCACGCCGGAGGAAATCGAGAAATTCAAGGCTGAGGCGTTCAGCAAATTCAGTAACGGCAAGCCCAAGTACCAACAGCCAGCAGCCTACATTCTCATGCTGAACAC
>CATJCP010000148.1 GCA_949737515.1 uncultured Oscillospiraceae bacterium
AAAACAGGGCTGTGAAAACCAGTGACATCCTCACTCTTTTCACAGCCCCTTATTTATCCTTTATATACTCTATAACATCTGATATCTCACAATCGAGAATAAAACATAATGTATCAAGCGTTTTCAGCGTTATATTCCTTCCATGTTTCATCCTATGTAAAATATTTGCCGAAATCCCTTCTTTATATATCAAATGATATTCCGTGATGCCGCGTTTCAGCAATGTTTGGTAAAACGGCCGGTAACTTATCATAGTCATACCCCCCCTTAAATACTGTATCATATTTAAAAATGGCTATAGCTAATAATTGACTATTATAAATGGGGATGATACTATACGAGATTACAAAGAACTTTAGATAACAATGGTCAGAGTTCGCTCATCGACCTTTGTCGCAACAATTTTTTCCTGACCATCTAAAACAACCTTATCCCATTCAATAAGCTTTACATCTTTCAACGCTTCCTCTGACGATATAAACCGCGCCTTTTTGCTTTTAATGATACTCATATCAATGCCATTCATTACATCGCCCTCCAATCCGCCTTGGACAAACACTGTCAAAATATTTATTCTATTGTTATTATATTTACTTAGACTGTACTTTGTCAATATTATTCTTTACTTTTGGTAATTGTATATTCCGCAAAACTATGTTATACTTATCAAAAAAGGAGTGATACCCATGGAAAAATACATTTCCTATGAAAAATGTTCCAAAAAGGAACGCCGCCGCCGTGACCAGCAGAAGCGGGGAAGCTGGAACGGGGTCAATCCAGTAACCCGCAGGTCGGAAAACCCAAAAGCATACAGCAGGGCAAAGCAAAACGCTTTACAAAAAGCTCGGATATGGGGGGATGATTCCTCATATCCGAGCTTTTTGTTATCGGCCGGTCATTTTCTTTTCTGCAGCAAACCCAATTCGGCTTTACCAGGTTGTTTGTCCCGTTCCTTGTCCCTATCCTCCCCTTTTTGAAACTACTTTATCTGCAACCCATCATAAGCAAGCGTTACCGGACAGGGGAATTCCCTGGTTTTCAGCCACGCATCCAGCTCCTCGCCGGTAGAGGTATGATGATTGATATGGGTCAAATAAACATGGCTTTTTTCTGTAAGGGTTCCCTGATCCGCCAAAACCTGGAAAAGCCGTTCACAGGCAGTGGCATGAAGATGTCCCTCCGGTCTATCCCCACGTTCCGGCGTAAGCCCAAAGGTGCATTCGCTTACCAGATAATCCAGCTTTGCGCCTTGTAAAGCTTCCAGCGTTTCATCTAGATACCAGCCAGTATCCAAACCATAGTACAGCTTTTTCCCATTGGGGAACTTTAACAGATAGTTTGCGCTGTTTTCTCCAATCTGCCCCCAATGGTTGCCGCGCAAAGGCGTTACCTCCACGCCCGCAATAATGGAAGCCTGCCCATATTCCAGCCGGTGAAATTCCATAATGCCAAGCTGAAGCAGTTTCTTTGTTTCCTCCGCAACAAAGGAATCAGAGGTAAACATTTTTACCGCTTCAAAGGCTTTGTCCGTCAGATAATAGTGAAGGGGCCAATCCCCGCGTTCATAAGCCATTCTTCGTATTTCCATTACACCATAGGAAAAATGGTCTATGTGCATATGGGTGACAAGGACATGGCGGAGCTGGGTCAAATCCCCAAACTGGATTGCCTGGCAAACCGTATCCGGCCCCAGGTCAATACACATCTCGTCTGATATCCTCAACATAGAACGGCGGCGGATTTCATGGCCGCCCTTTTCGCGGGCGTTCCGGCAGACGCGGCAGGAACAAAAGGGGCTGGGAATTGCCTCTGCTGCGCCGGTTCCATAAAATGTCAGATTACTGCTCATCATGAATACCTCCCTTAAATAACATCAATTTTATCAGCTTCCCTGATCCATGAGGACAATGTCAAAAGCCCTGGCAGACGCCAGGGCTTAAAAATCAGACAGACTTAAACCTTAACCCAAAATATTGATCAGCACACCCGCCGCAACTGCGGAACCAATAACGCCTGCAACATTGGGACCCATGGCGTGCATAAGGAGGTAATTGGTGGGAACCTCCTGCTGGCCGACTTTCTGGGCAACACGCGCTGCCATGGGCACTGCGGAAACGCCGGCAGAACCGATCAGAGGATTTACCTTGCCGCCGGTGAAGACATACATCAACTTGCCGAACAGCACACCGCAGGCAGTGCCGAAGCAGAAAGCAATCAGACCCAACACAATGATCTTCAGGGTTTCAGGAACCAGGAAGTGGTCGTAGGTGGCAGTAGCGCCGACGGAAACGCCTAGGAAAATGGTGATGATGTTCATCAGCTCATTCTGTGCGGTCTTGTTCAGGCGGTCCACAACGCCGGATTCCTTAAACAGGTTGCCCAACATCAGCATACCCACCAGGGCCGCGGAATCGGGAACAATAAAGGAAACAATAATTGTCACCATGATGGGGAATACAATCTTCTCCAGCCTGGAAACGGGACGGAGCTGTCCCATCACAACGCTGCGCTCCTTTTTGGTGGTGAGCAGCTTCATAATGGGGGGCTGGATGATGGGCACAAGGGCCATATAGGAGTAAGCAGCCACAGCAATAGAACCCAGAAGCTCTGGAGCCAGCTTGCTGGTGGTAAAGATAGCGGTAGGGCCGTCTGCGCCGCCGATAATGCCGATAGAACCAGCCTGCTGAGGATTAAAGCCCAGCGCAAGCGCACCGATAAAAGTCAGGAAAATACCTCCCTGGGCCGCCGCGCCCAAAAGGAAGCTCTTGGGATTGGCGATCAATGGGCCGAAATCGGTCATACACCCGATGCCCAGGAAAATCAGAGGCGGGTAAATACCCATCTTGACACCCTGGTATAAATAATAGATCAAACTGCCCTCACTGTACGAGGAAAGATTGGCGCCGGGAAGGTTTGCAAGCAGCATGCCGAAAGCAATCGGCAGCAGAAGCAGGGGCTCATACCCCTTGGCAACCGCCAGATAAATAAGAACCATCGAGATCAGCAGCATAACCAGCTGCTGCCATTGAATCTGGCCAAAACCTGAATTCACCAGAATATCAGAGATGGTTCCGATAATGGTTGAAAACATATTCTCTCATCCGTCCTTTCCTTGAATCCGTCCGCCATTAAAAGGGGCGTGTATTTTGCTGCATCCCTGCCATAGCCCAAGCAGGACGCGCTTCCCGCGCTCTTTTGATGCTCTTGACAGAGTAGCTGCCAGCCGGTACGCCTTCCTCATCCATAATAGCGGCTATGGCCGCGCTGATAACTGCTATCACATCGTCGCCCAAATCGTCCGACTGGACAACAGGCTTTGCCTGTGTCTTGGGGGCGGGAGCAGCAGCCTTTGGCGCAGGGACCGAAGGGGCAGTGGATGCTTTTCCGCCGGATGCAGAGGAACCCTGATTGCTGATGCTGCTGACAACTTTACCCATTATCGCTATCAGCAAAACCAGCAAAATCAGTACCAGGAATACCACCAATATACCTGTTACAAGTACCGTAATTGCAAACATCCAATCAACATTCATACAATTCCTATCTCCTTACCTTTGGATTGGTCTATTCTGCCAATGATTTCTCGATGAAATCATACCAGGATACATTATACTATATAATTCACAGTTTTGCAATTCTTTCTTTTAAAAAAATACAGAAACCACTTTAACCGCTTTTGGAAAGGAAATGAGGAACCATCGAAATACAGCGGTTGGTCAAATCATGGGGTTACAATGCAGTATGGGCCGCAGGGGCGCACCCGCAGGGGATGAAAGGAGCCCTCTCCAAAGGCCTCCTCCATGCCCTTGCGAAATTCTGGAACCAGCTCCAAGGGAACATAGGCCTGGATTGCCCCTGCAAAGCCGCCCCCATGGACGCGGCAGGCCCCCCTCCCCTTCAGCAGGCCCTTGCCCAGCGCCAGGGCCAGAGGAATCCCCTGTTCCGCGGGATGGGAGGGGCTGTATGTGTTCTGCAGGTACATAAAGGAGGAATCTCCCGACAGATTGACAACCTTTAAAAACGCCTCGAAATCCCCCTTTTTAAGCAGCTCTGCCATCTCCCCAGCACGACGGTCCTCCTGGAAAAAGTGAATGGCACGGAGGACGGCCCTGTCCCCGCAGACTGGGCGAAGGGCTTGGACAGAGCGATAAAACTCCCTCTCTTCCACCTCCCGCAGAACACTTTTTCCAAAGAACTGGGCCACCTGCTTCATTTCCTGGGGAACAGCGGCGTAATCCGGGGTCAGGTCCGTGTGGTTGCCGCCGGTGTCCACAATACACAGGGCAAAGCCATTGCTCTCCACATCAAAGTCAATCCGCTCCACCTGGGGCTCCTCCAGATTGGCGAAATCCATAGCCGCAAAGCCCCCTATGGCACTGGCGGCCTGATCCAGCAGTCCGGAGGGCTTTCCAAAGTAGACGTTCTCCGCATACTGGCCAATCTTTGCGATTTCCACTGGAGATAGCGCTCCCCCATTGTACATGATGTTCAGCAAAGAGCCTGAGAGAACCTCAAAGGAGGCCGAGGAGGAGAGGCCGGAGCCCTTTAAAACATTATTGGTGGTGTAGACCTCCAGTCCGCCGATTTCCCGCCCCAGCTGCCGGAACCGGGAACAGACGCCCCGCAGCAGGGAGTTGGACTTGTTGATCTCCTCTTGGCGGATTTCTAAGTCTGAAAGGTCTACAACATTTAGAGGGTATCCTTCGGATTGAAGCTGAATGGAAGGCTGTTCCGATTTTGCGGCAACGGCCAGGATGTCCATATCCACCGCCGCAGCCACCACCCGGCCGTGCTGATGGTCGGTGTGGTTGCCGCCGATTTCCGTTCTGCCGGGGGCAGAGATCAGCTCCACATCCCGCTCCCCAAAGATTTCTGTAAACCGGTCAAGGGCCCCGCAGTAACGCTCCCGCTGCTTTTCCAAGGCCTTCTCCCCATAAAGATAAATGAACTGGCCGTCAAATTTCTTTTCCAGAATCGCTTCCCGATACAATGATGCTAGCATCGTATGATCCCCTTTCTCAATTTACTAATAAGCAGACCTGTATAGTTACATGATACTGGAAACGACGGAAAATTTCAACGTGGGGAATCAGATTTTTTCATGGACGATTGTTGTATTTTCTCGAGATATCGTTTATAATAAAAGAAAGACATTCGTAAAACCCTTCGCCGGGCAGCCAGACGGCGGGAAAAGCAGAAAAAAAGAGGGGGAGAATACATGGGTATCAGCACAGGCACAAACACAGGCGGCGGAACTGAAAACAGTTTCTTTAAGTATTCCTACAAGACCAAGACCAAAGAAAGCCTTGCCATAGCCGTGTACAACACCGGGATGCAGCAGTGCGAAAGCGGGTATTCCTGGGGACCGGCTGTCCGGGATCATTTCCTGATCCACTATGTTATTTCCGGCAAAGGTGTCTATGAATGCGGTGGGAAATCCTATTCCGTAGGCGCGGGGGACTTGTTTTTGGTATATCCCAATGAGATCATTTCCTACAGCGCCGATCTGGAGGATCCCTGGCAGTACTGCTGGGTGGGATTTAACGGAACAGAGGTACAGCGTATGCTGGAGCTCACCCCCTTTAAGCGGGATAACCTGGTGCTGTCCCTTTCGGATGAGGAGCTCTGCCGCCGGCTGATTGCCATTTACGAGGCCCGGGGAAACAAGCCCACCGACGAGCTAAACATGATAGGGCACCTGTATCTGTTTCTCAGCAAGCTGATCGACCGGCAGGGGAACGACCGGGAGGAATCTGACGTCACAAGCGATTATATTGAAAACGCCTTAAAATACATACAGTACAATTATTCCCACTCCATTGACATTTCCAGCATCGCGGCCAGCATTGGCATCAGCAGGAGCCACCTTTACCGGGTCTTCATCAAGCACCTGGGCCTTTCGCCCAACGACTACCTGACCCAGTACCGTATCAATCGGGCCTGTTCGCTGCTGCGCAATTCCAAGCTCACCATCTCCAATATCGCCAACTCTGTGGGATACGACGACCCCCTGTATTTCTCTCGTGTCTTTAAAAAGGTAAAGGGCGTCTCTCCCAGCATTTACTTAAAAGCGATGTCCAGCGAAGGATAAAAGGATAATATCCAAAATTAAGCCCCAGATACAGTGGAGCATTCCGCTCCACTGTATCTGGGGCTTAAAGCGTTTCCCGCTACATTACCGGTTTTGATCCTTTTCCACCACATGGATGATCACAGAATAATCCCCTGAGGCCCATACCATTGATTTATTGGGTGCGTAAATATTCACGCCTGTGCTGAACTGACCAGGCAGTATCTCCCGGGTGCTCAGATCAATCTCCGCCACAAAGTCCCCCGGCGTCAGTTCTTCCAAAACCTCCTTCTCCCCATAGATCAGCACATTGGACAGACGGTTGGTGGTCACGGTGATCTCATAATCGCTGGACTGGTTCAGGATCTGGAAGTTCTCCACGTTGATATACTTCTTTTCAATATTCTCCAGCTTAAACTCCACCACAACGTTCTCAATATTCCGCACATTTTCAAAGTTAGAGGGGAGAATGTCCGCTACGTCAAAGACAAAGACGCTGTCCGGCTCCAGCTCCTTCATATCCACATATCCCAGAGGGATCTCCGTATACCGGTCTGTGGTATCGGTGGGCACTGCCACCTCCAGCCTGGAACTGGAAAGGGTGTACTCCAGATCGTCCTCCTGGATTCCTGGGGGGAGATTTAAAAAGCGGATCACAAAGGGCAGCTCCCGTATCCTCAAAATCGGGATGGTCAAGGAAGCGGACTTAACATCAGTGGTAATATGGTCGTCCAGTTCCACCACATTGCCGTTCTGATCCAGCAGGACGATGTCCCCATTCAGCGTGGTGGTTTTCTGAATGGGCTTATCCAGATTATAGCGGAACACGCACCGTACAATCCTGGAAAGCTGTTCATCCGGTCCGGAGATAGAGACACTCTTCGGCGCAATGGACTGGGTTTGCCCTACATATCCCTCCGGGACAGAGAAGCCGGTCAGCTCCGCCTCAATGGGAAGAACCTTTGTGGAATAAACGTCCAGCCTTACAGATATCGTACTTGGCGTGATGCTTAAAAACTCCAGATCCTCGTTCTCGCCATTGAGGGCCAGCTTATACATGCCAGGGCCGTCAATGCGGCTCATACTGGGCCTCAGAATTAGGTCCTCAGCCTCAATCTGGCTCAGGCGGAACCGCTTTCCCTTTACATTGACCCGGACCGTTTCCTTAGAATCCCCGATTATCTTCAGTCCCAGCTGATCCAGCGCATCCTGCCGGTCCGCCATATCCACCGTCACCATATACTCGGCTTCCTGATCAGGGTTGATATAGGCCGCCACGAAAAACCAGCAGACCAATCCCACTGTCAGCGCCACGATCTGAAGGAAACGGTTGCTCTGAAAAAGATTTTGAAAGGTAAATTTTATTTTTTTCATCTTTGACCAGTCCTCTTTTTTGGATATGGGTGTCGGTACGGGGGACGTCTTTGCTATCCATTTTTCCTGCTCTTCCAAAAGGGCTCTTTTTTCTCAGACGAAACCGCGTCAGCTCCATCGGACAAAAGCTCTGCGTTCAGCAGCTTGGCGAGGCTTTCGGTATTGTAGTTGCGGGTAAGAACCCCCTTGATGGCCACCGAAATAACCCCTGTCTCCTCACTGACAATAATGACCACCGCATCCGAATTCTCGCTCATACCCAACCCGGCCCGATGACGGGTCCCCAGGTCCCGGCTAATCTCGTGGTTATCCGACAGGGGCAGATAACAGCCCGCCGCGAATATCTTGCCTCCCCGTATGATCATCGCTCCATCGTGAAGGGGGGAATTGACGAAGAAGATATTTCCAATCAGCTCCACCGAGGGGATGGCGTCCACCACTGTCCCAGTCTTTATAATTTCCCCCAGCTTGGTGGTGCGTTCCAGCACCATCAATGCCCCGGTCTTGCTGCGGGAAAGGGAGTTGGCCGCGTTGCAGATGGCAGTAATGGCCACATTCCACTGCTGCTTTTGGGCGTTGGCGTCAAAATGGCCAATATTAAAGACGTTTAGATCCGCGATCCGCGTCCGCCCTACGGTCTCCAGCATCCGGCGCAGCTCTGGCTGGAATACCACAAGCAAGGCAATCACCCCGTACTGGAATACCATTTCCAGCAGATACCGCATGGTGTTCAGCTCAAAAACATCCACCACCATGTACAGCGCCATAAGGAGCAGCAAACCCTTCAGCAGCTGCATCGCGCGGGTCTCCCGCACCAGCTGAAGTACCTTATATACCAAATACATCACCAAAAGGGCGTCGACCACATCCCTCCACTGGATGGATTCGATCATGCCTCTGATATCGCCTGATGTAAGGGCTTCCAATCTCAGCAGAACCATTTCGTTTCACCGTTCCTTGTTGGTAAAAGTCCATACGGCGTGCGCTGCATCTCACCGTTTGTTTTCCATATCTTATTGTAACACATTGCGCCAGTAATTCAATATCCATTTTAAATATTTGTCCCGGAAATCCGCGCCTCACGGACATGGCTTCATCTTCTGCGGACCAGCCTTTCCACAGCATTGGAGAGGGCGTCCACCTGCTCCCCTGTGTTAAAGTATCCGATCCCTGCCCGGGCAGTTCCCTGGTCCAGGGTCCCCATTTTCTGGTGGGCCAGAGGAGCGCAGTGAAGGCCTCCCCGCAGGGCAAAGCCCATATCCGCCAGACGGGCGGCTGTCTGTTCCCCGGTTTGCCCTCCCACCTGGAAGGAAAGCACCGGCGCAGCACCCTGGCAGGCGGCCGTGTCGCCCAATACCTTTACCCCTGGAATGCCGGAAAGGTTCCGGCGGAGCTTCTGATACAAAATATCCTCCTGCCGGGCGATCTGCCGGATCCCCGTCCTCTGCACAAAGCGAAGGCCGCCCAACAGCCCTAAAATGCCAAAGGTATTGAGTGTTCCGCTTTCCAGCAGGTCGGGAAGCTCCTGAGGCTGGACAGGGTTGCGGGACACGCTTCCTGTTCCTCCCTCCATCAGCGGTACGGGAAGGGGGGCATTTTCACCGATCAGCAGCAGGCCTGTTCCAGTGGGGCCATACAGCCCCTTATGCCCCGGCATGGCAACGTAGTCGTATCCTGCCTGGGCACAGTCGATGGGGAAGGTCCCCGCTGACTGGGCCGCATCTACTGCAAACAGCACACCCCTCCGGTGGGCCAGGGCGCAAAGGCGCTCAACCGGAAGCCGGAAGCCGAATACATTGGAGCAATGGGTGACGAGAATCAGGCGGGTGTTGGGGCGAATGGCCTCTGAAAAGGCCCTTAGCGTCGCCTCGTCATTCCCCGGGCGGGTGGCGACAATATCGTACTGAATACGTCCCTCCTGACCAAGGCGGTAGGCGGGACGGTAGACGGAATTGTGTTCCAGGTCTGAGATCAAAAGGTGATCTCCATGCTGGAGAACACCCTTGATGATCTGGTTCAGACCCTGCGTGCAGTTCTGCGTAAAAATCACCCGGGCCGGATCGGACAGGCCAAACATCTCCGCCGCCAGCTCCCGGCAGCGGTATATCTGGGCGGCAGCGTCCATGGACATCCGGTGTCCGCTGCGCCCGGGGTTTGCGCCATACCGGCTGAAAAAATTGATAGCTCCTGCGCGGACTGCCGCCGGCTTGGGCCAGGTAGTGGCTGCATTGTCAAAATATATCATTTCCGTCCCCATCCTTCATTCCTAATACGCGAATCCCTGATTCCAGCAAAAGGCGGCGCACCGCCTGCGGGTCTTGGCTGCGGATACGGATCTGGTAACCGCATCCCCGGGGGGAGGCAAAGCGGCTGTCGCGCTGAACGGTCGCCGGGATGCCGTGGCGTTCCAGAACGCGCTGGCCGCGGTAGGCGTGGGTGACAGAACTGATTTGCAGATAAACGGTTGATGGCTGCGGCATCTGCATCTCCTCCTTGATTTGTCCTAATGCAGGATATGCGTTAAGGAGGGGATTGGTGCATGATAAGCTGTTGGGAAAGGCTCACATCCCCGCTGGTTTCCATTCAAGGAGGCACACTGCATGGGAGGATATCCCCTTTTTGGTCCCTGTAAAACCCATTCCTTCTTCAGTGGTGGCCTTAACGCTGACCTGGCTCACATCCACCCCAAGGGCCTGGGCGATGTTCCTGCGCATCTGGGGAATAAAGGGCTTCAGCTTGGGGGCCTGGGCCACAACCACCCCATCGATGTTGACAACCTGGAAGCCGGCTTTCCCCAGCAGCTCCCCCACCCTTTCCAGGAGGAGAAGGCTGTCCGCCCCCTGATAGGCGGGATCGTTATCTGGAAAATGCTGGCCGATATCTCCAAGGGCGGCAGCCCCCAACAGCGCGTCCATAACAGCATGGAGCAGGACATCTGCATCGGAATGGCCTAAGAGCCCCTTTTCATAGGGAATTTCAACGCCTCCGAGGATCAGTTTGCGCTTGGGGTCCAGCTTGTGTACGTCGTATCCATGGCCAATCCGCAGCCCGGCGGCAGGGGGCGCCGGCGGCGCCTCTTGGCCCTCCTCCCTCTCATCCCTTTCAGAAAACTCCTGTACAGCACCTGCTTCCGCCGCCAAGTCAGGCAGCGCCGGGCCGTTTTCCTCTAAAAGCATTTCGGCCAGCTTGATGTCCTCCCTGGTGGTGATTTTCAGGTTGGAATAATCACCGGGGGAAAGGAATACCCTGGCCCCAGCCAGCTCTGCCAGCTGACAGTCGTCGGTAAAGTCCATCCTATTTTCCAGCGCCATATCCATGGCGGAACAGTACAAAAGCAGGTCAAAGACCTGGGGGGTCTGGGCGGCATATAGGGTAGAGCGGTCCACCGTTTCGGCGATCATGCCATTTGGCGTCCCGCGTTTGATGGTATCCTTCACCGGGACAGCGGCAGTGGCGGCTCCATGCCGAAGGGCATTTTCCAGGCATCGGACAATCACCTCCCGACAGACCAGGGGACGGGCTCCATCGTGGATGGCCAATAGCTTCCAGCTGTTGGAAATTGCCCGCACCCCCTGGAAGACAGAGGCCTGCCGGGTGTCGCCGCCAGTGACGATGCTGGTCACCTTGTCCAGATGGTACTCCTCCACCATCCGCCGGTAAACCGCCGTCTGTCCAACGCGGCAGACCACTATGATCTCTCCAATTTCGTCCAGGCTGTTAAACGCCTGAATGCTCCTGACCGCCACTGGAATGCCAGCCAAAGGAAAGGTCATTTTATCTATTCCTTCCATTCTCTGCGCGCTCCCGGCGCACACGACAATCGCTGCACAGTATGCCTTTGCCGCTGTCGTTTCCACTATGCCTCACATCCTCTTCTGACCGTTACAGTCCGTGCTGATAAAACGGAAAAACCCGTCCTATATATAGGATAACATAAATCGTTCCATTCTTCCATGGCTTCCAGCGCGATGTGTGAAAATTCCGAAAAAGAGAAGGCGGCTGAAAGGTTATCAAAGGATGTTTCGGTTCATTTGTGTAAGTGCTCCTTTTTTTCAGTTTTACTGCGGATGGGCCTATTATTTTTTGTCCTCTCCGGTCCGGTTTGGTTTTGGGCACATTTCTGCAAAGGAAAAACCTGCTTGCCCTTTTGGACTGAACAGGTTATAATTTGGTTATCCACATATGACACGACAGGAGGGCTTACCCGCTTTATGTTTATCAATCGTTTACGCAAATCCCGCTTTTTTCGCTGGTTTGCAGTCTTCATTGCCGTACTGACCGCAGTCCTTTCCCTTGCAGGCTGTACCAGCGATGAGATTGCCGGCGCCCTTTCGGTCCTGGATTCGGTGCTGTCCGATTCGGGGGATTCCGTCTCCGGTGAACCGTCTGCGCCAACGGAATCTGCCAACGCCCCGCCGGAAAGCTCTGTTGCTTCCCAAACGGAAGCGGAGCCTTCGTCAATAAGCCAGAGCTCCTCTTCCACAGCCGGCAAACCGGCGCCGGCCTCCTCCTCTTCAGAACCCCAAACCCCCAAATCTTCCTCCCTATCCTCTTCCGTGGCAAACCCCTCCCAAAGTACGGGTTCCGTTCCGCCGGAAGAAAGCATTGACGAGGACGGCTGGTACTCTGCCAGGGACGACGTGGCCCTATATCTCCACACCTTCGGCAGACTGCCGGAAAATTTCCTCACCAAAAAGGAGGCCTCTGCCCTGGGGTGGGACTCCCGAAAGGGCAATCTCTGGGAAGTGGCTGAGGGTATGAGCATCGGCGGAGACGCTTTTGGAAACCGGGAAGGGCTTCTCCCCTCCGCCAAGGGCCGGAAATGGTACGAATGCGATATCAACTACCAGGGAGGCTACCGGGGCGCGGAGCGCATTCTCTTTTCCAGCGACGGGCTGATCTATTATACCGATGACCATTACCAGACCTATACGCAGCTGTATTAGGAAAGGAGCAGACTATGCGCACAGAACAGGAAATGTACTCCATGATTCTCCAATTTGCCCAGAGCGACCAACGCATCCGGCTCGTAGGTATGGAGGGCTCCCGCACCAATGTCAACATTCCTCCGGACTCCTTTCAGGATTACGATATCTCGTTTCTGGTGACGGATATGGAATCCTTCCGGCGGGATGACCGCTGGCTGGACGCCTTTGGGGAGCGCGTCATTCTCCAGAAGCCGGAGGATATGGAGCTGTTCCCGCCGGAACTGGGAAACTGGTTTTCCTATCTGATGCTGTTTCAGGATGGAAACAAGATGGACCTGACCCTTATCCCTTCAGAAGAACTGGAGCTCTACCTTTCCAGCGACAGGCTGCTGAAAATCCTGCTGGACAAGGACGGCCTGGTTCCCAATCCACCTGTTCCCACTGACCGGGATTACTGGCTAAAAAAGCCCTCTCCCCGCTCCTTTGACGACTGCTGCAATGAATTTTGGTTTTTAACCACTTATGTGGCCAAAGGGCTTTGCCGGAAGGAGATTCTCTTTGCGGCGCAGCATCTGGAGGAGCTGCTGCGGCCGAACCTGTTGCGGATGCTGGGCTGGGTTGTGGGGATGGAAAAGGGGTATTCCTTCAGCGTGGGGAAGGCCTATAAATTTTTAAAAAAATACGTAGACCCAGGGACGTGGGAGGACCTTCTTTCCACTTATCAAAACAACGGTTATGACGAAATGTGGAACTCCCTCTGGACCTCTGTCCATCTGTTCCGGGAGGCTTCACAGAAGATGGCGGCATATTTGCATTGTCCCTATCCGGACTATGATAAAAAGGTCTCCGGCTATCTTCAGCAGCTGGAGGCCTCTTACCGATGACTGCCTCTTCTCCATTCGGACCAACGATCCTTCCAGCCCCAGCCAGGGCAAAAAACCGGAGCGGCCCAACACAGCCCGCTCCGGTTTCTATTTTTGGTATTTACAGCACCTTGCTTAAAAATTCTATAGTCCTGGGGTTTTTCGGATTGCCAAAAAGCTCCTCCGGCGTTCCCTGTTCGGCAATCGTCCCGCCGTCCATAAACAAGACGCGGTTGCTGACCTCTCTGGCAAATCCCATCTCATGGGTGACAACCACTGTCGTCATCCCCGACCCTGCCAGGGATTTCATCACGTCCAGAACATCTTTGACCATCTCCGGGTCAAGGGCGCTGGTGGGTTCGTCGAACAGGATGACCTCCGGCTCCATGGCCAGGGCGCGGACAATAGCCAGCCTCTGCTTCTGGCCGCCGGACAGCTTCCCAGGGAATTCCCCGGCCTTATCCTGCAGTCCCACCTGCCGCAGCAAAGCCATTGCCTTTTCCTCGGCGGCGGCCTTGGGAACCTTTTTCTCCAAAATCGGGGCAATGGTGATGTTGTCCATCACAGACAGATGGGGGAACACGTTAAAATGCTGGAACACCATCCCCATCTTCTGCCGGTGCCTGTCAATATCCACCTTTCTGCCGGTGATCTCCACATTGTCAAAGAACACCCTGCCGGAGGTGGGTTTTTCCAACAGGTTCAGGCAGCGCAGGAAAGTGCTCTTCCCTCCGCCGGAGGGACCGATAATGGAGACAACCTCTCCCTCACGTACCTCCTCTGTAATGTCATTTAAAACCTGGAGCTTTCCAAAGTTCTTTACCAGGTGTTCCACACGGATCAAAACGCGGTCAGTCATTGCTGCGCAGCCTCCTTTCCAACAGTCTGATCAGCCTGGACAGCGACCAGTTGAGCACCAGATAGATCATCCCGGAGATGACCAGCGGCTGGATGACCAAAAAGGTGGCGGACTGGACCACCTTGAAGGAGGTGGTCAGCTCGTTGACAAAGAAGACGGAGGCCAGGGAGGTCTGCTTGATCATAGTGATAAACTCGTTGCCCAGAGCAGGGAGAATATTTTTGACCGCCTGGGGCAGCACAATGCGGGTCATGGTATGGGCGTCACTCATCCCCAGGCTTTTGGCGGCCTCGGTTTGGCCGGGGTCCACAGCTTGTATCCCAGCGCGGATCACCTCGGCGATATAGGCGCTGGCGTTAAAGATAAGGGCGAGTACCACACTCTCGGTTTCGTCCAGGGTCAGCATGGGAAAAAGCCTTGGCAGACCGAGCCAGAAAAAATAGAGCTGGAGCAGCACCGGCGTGCCGCGGATGACCTCCACATAGATATCCACAATCCACTGGAGAGGCCTGATCTTTGACATCTTCATCAGGGCAATAACGGTTCCCAGCAAGGTTCCCAGGAGCACAGTGATAAAGGAAACCCACAGAGTTCCTCCCAGTCCCTGGAGAAAAACCATCCCGTAAACTTCCAGTATTTTGATAATGTCAGACATAGGCTGCAAGTCCTCCACACATACGGATTTCGTTCAAAAAAAGCTCCCGGACGCATTGCTTCCAACGTCCGGGAGAAGCTCTTCTAATACAGCGGCGTTATAAGGGATTACACGCCCAGCGTTGCGGCGTATTCCTGATAATCGGCATACCACTGCAGATATTCGCCGGACTCCACCACCTCGTCGATGACGCCGTTCACAAAGTCCAGCAGCTCGGTCTCGCCCTTGGGAATGCCCACGCGGGTGCCGGAAAACTCCTCGTCCTCCCGGAACCGGATATCGGTCAATACCGTCAGGCCGGGGTTGGCCGCGCAGTAGAGCTTGGCGTTGCTCACCGCGCACACCGCCGCGTCCGCCTTCTTTTCCGAAACCATCAGATAGCCGTCGGTGGTGGCGGAAACCCTGGCCAGGTTGGCCAGCTTGGAGGTATCCATCTGGGTGGTGGCGTACAGTTCCTGGAGGGAGCCGCTTTGGCAGACGACCTTCTTGCCGTCAAAGTCGGAAAGGGTCTTGTATTGATCCGCATCCTCCTCCCGGACCATCAGGCTGTAGCCTTCGCTGTTGGGATTGATATAATAGGCCTTGCTCAGCTCCATGGCCTCGGCCCGGCTGGGCATATAGGCCAGGGAAGAGATAGCCATATCGTATTTTCCGGTGGTGACGCTGCTTAGCACTGCCGAAAATTCCAGCGGCACGATTTTCAGTTCCACCCCAAGCCTATCTGCAATCCGCTGGGCCAACTCAATATCGCTGCCCACCACCTGCTCCCCGGCGGGCTTGGAGGCGTCGATAAATTCATTGGGAGCAAAATAAGGCTCGGTGGCTACTTCCAGATACCCTCTCTCCCGGATGGCCTCCAGGCGGTTTTCCGCTTCACTGGTAGAGGCGGCGTTGACGGTGCAGCCTGCAAACAGGGAAAGGGTCAGGGCAGAGGCGAGAACAGCTGTCAAAAACTTTTTCATATTATAAATCTCCTTACATATTACATTTTGGCTGTCATAATGCGTTCATATAATCATATTGTCAAAAATCAGCATCAATGGCAATGTCGTTCCAAAATGCGGCATGGATGGAGCTGTGGAATTAGCTTTACAGAGCGGATGGCTTGGCGGGGATTGCATTCAGACCGTTTTATCATGTCGGCCCCTCCTTGCATTGTATTGATTGACTACGCTAATGCTTTACTACGATGAACTGTTTATAGTATACCATAGTTTTTTAAAAAGTCAATCCTTTTTCCGCTGTGCTTTTGCACAAGTATCTTTCCGGATTAAACCTATATTCAATCAAAAATGTATAAAGGGGACAAAAGCAAACGGCACAGCCCGCAGGCCATGCCGTTTTCATACAGCGCTAAGGGTTCAGCGCGGGCATCCCTGCCCTGCTGTCACCTTTGCTCCACTGTCACCATAAAGCCGTATCCGGGCAGCTCTGGGGCGTCCCCAGCGGCAAGCTCTTTTCCGGAAAGGATATCCCTGCAGGAAACAGGAATGGGAGGGAGGGTCACCCCTTCCTCGGAAAAGTTCAAATAGAAGCGGTACCTTTTCTCTTCATTGATCCTGGAGTGTATCTCCAGGCCCATGGGCAGGGGCTCCCCGCCCATGCGCCGCTCTTTAAAGATGTCCCGGTAAATGTCCAGCAGGCAGCCTTCCTCCACCCGGGCGGCGATGTGTACCGACATCCCCTTTCCATAGGGATGCACCGTTACAGCGGGCTGTCCGGCGTAGAAGTCCTCCTGATAGGTTCCCGCCGCCTTTGCCCCCCGCAGGGTGAGAAGTTCACAGAACTCCGCGGCCCGGTACTCCCTGCCGCTCCAAAGAACCTTGTTGCTCTGGCCAGGATAAAGGGTGTCCAGCTCCGAGGCCTCAACGCCGGTCAGCTCCATCAGGCCATCTCCGGGGAAGCCCCCTAAAAACGCCAGGGTGCTCTCATCGACATATCCGGTCAGCCAGGTGGTCACCAGCACACCGCCGCCAGCCACAAATTCCTTCAGCCTCTGGGCTACGCCCGGCTTAAGCATATAGAGCATGGGGGCCGCGATCAGGTCATAGCCTGCAAAGGACTCGGTGCTGGAAATCACATCCGGGTCCTCCCCCAGCCGGAGCATGGCGCGGAAGTGCTGGATACAGGTCTCGTTGTACTTTTTATCCTCCTTGGCTGCCCCGGCCATATCCTCTATGGCCCAGCGGTTGTCCCAGTCATAAATGACCGCCGCCCGGGGCGCGGGGATCGAACCTGCCACCTGGGAAAGATCCTTCAGCATCTCCCCTACCTGGCTCACCTCCCGGAACACCCGGGTGTCGTCGCGTCCGGTGTGGTTGACCACCGCCCCATGGAACTGCTCAAAGGAGCCCCTGCCCATGCGGAACTGGAAATAAAGCACAGTGTCCGACCCGCTGGCCACTGCCTGGAGGCAAGCGAGCTGGTGGATCCCCGGACGCTTTAACTTATTAAAGGGCATCCAGTTGACCTGGGAGGGGGTGCTCTCCATAAGCATAAAGGGCTGTCCACGCTTAAAGGCACGCATCATGGCATGGTTAAACGCTGTCTCCGAAGCGACCTCGTACACCGGCTGCTCGTTGTGCCAGCGGGGGTAGGCATCCCAGGAAATCACGTCAATCTCCTTGGAAATCTGGTTGTAGTCCAAGCCGCCGAACAGCCACATAAAATTGGTGGTCACCGGAAGGCTGGGGGCATACTCCTGGAGCGGTTCAATTTCATTGCGGATAAAGTCCGCCGTGTTGGCTGTGGTAAAGCGCCGCCAATCCAGCACCAAGCCCAGTACCGAGTGCTCCCCCTGGTCCATAGGCGGATCAATCTGCTCAAAGCTGTTATAGGTATGACTCCAGAAGCTGGTCCACCAGGCGTGGTTCAGTTCTTTGATGTCGTTGTGATATCGTTCCCTCAGCAAATCCCGGAACTTGGCCCGGCACAGGTCGCAGCAGCAGGCCCCGCCGTATTCGTTGGAAAGGTGCCACAGGATCACGCCGGGATGGCTTCCATACCGCTTGGCCAAGAGGGTGTTCATCTCCCGCACCTTCTGCCGGTAGACCGGCGAGGTAATACAGTGGTTGTGCCGCCCCCCGTGGAGATTCCGCTTGCCGTTGGGCAGCACCCTGCTGACCTCCGGTTACTTCTCATCCATCCAGGCGGGACGCGCCCCTGAAGGGGTGGCCAAGATGGTGTAGATCCCGTTGCGGTAAAGCCGGTCGATAACCTGGTCCATCCATTCAAAGGTATAGATCCCCTCCTCTGGCTCCAGAGCGGACCAGGCGAAAATACCCAGGGAAACCACGTTGATCCCGGATTTCTTCATCAGCTCCACATCCTTTTCCAGGATGTCCGGGCGGTCAAGCCACTGGTCGGGGTTGTAGTCGCCGCCGTGGAGCAGGCCGTTGACCTGGGGGAACAAGGGAGTGTAGGATGCCGCCATAATAAAACCTTCCTTCATAAAAAAATCGGTATTCCTATAGGGAACCGCTGCGTCCTCCGCCTGGGACATGGCACGGCGGTCCCTCTAAATTCAAAGCCTTCAAAAAATGATCCTTACAATCATTATACATGGTAAAACTGCAAAAAGCAATCTTGAAACAAAGGGAAACAGGTAGTATACTGAAAGTCAGCAGGTTAAACCATTAGAATCATTCTGCTAAATCTGCTTCTGTCACTTTTAGATGGGCAAATAAAGCAAATCAGAGAGAGGAATGGAAAAGAATGGAATCCAAAGCAAAAAAAGGCATATGGCCGGTTATGCTCACCCCCTTCACCGATGCCGGGAAGGTGGACTACACGGCGCTGGAGGCGCTGATCCAATGGTACGAGGAGGGCGGCGTCAACGGCCTGTTTGCGGTCTGCCAGTCCAGCGAGATGTTCTTCCTCAGCCTGGCAGAACGGGTAGAGCTTTCCCGGTTTATCAAAAAGACCGCCCATGTGCCGGTGATCTCCTCAGGCCACATCTCCTACAGCGTCGACGACCAGATTGATGAGCTGAAGCGGGTGGCAGATACCGGCGTAGACGCGGTGATCCTCATCACCAACCGCCTGGCGGAACAGGGAAGCGAGGAAAAGGTCTGGAAGGAAAACCTGGACGTCATCCTCCGCGCCCTGCCCGAAGACCTTCCCCTGGGCTTTTATGAATGCCCCTACCCCTATAAGCGGCTGATCTCCGACAGTGAAATCGAATACGCCGCCAAAACCGGCCGGTTCCACTTCCTGAAGGACACCTGCTGTGACGCCGCCCTGATTCAGAAGCGGCTGAAGCTGATCCAAGGGACATCCCTTCAGCTGTTCAACGCCAACACCGCCACCCTGCTGGACTCCCTCCAGCACGGCGCAGCGGGCTTTTCCGGGGTCATGGCTAACTTCCATCCAGAGCTGTACGCGTGGCTGTGCGCCAACTGGGAAAGAGAACCGGAAAAGGCAGAGACCGTTCAGGCATTTTTGACTATGGCTTCCCAGATTGAAAAACAGCTGTATCCGGTCAATGCCAAGGCGTTCCTCAAAGGCCAGGGACTGCCCATCACCACCTATACCCGTTCCAAAAACCATCACGAAATGTCCCCTCTCTTCCTCAGCGAGGTGGACCAGTTGAATCAACTGACTCAATGGTTCAAGAAGAGTATGGAAATATAACGGCACAGGCAATCCAATCCCGACCATTGCCGCCGCGGAAGATCCGCGGCGGTTTTTTCTATAAATTGTCAACTTATTTTTAATTATAGGTTGACAATTTGTTTTTGATCCATTATAATGTCAACCATAGTCTTTCTTTCAGTTGACATTAACCGGTCACTTCCAAAAACAACAGCGAGGAGAAATCATATGAAACCAAAAATGAACACCCGTGAACTTACCAAAACAGCCCTGTGCGTTGCACTGCTCTGCGTTTCCTCCTACCTTTCCTTCCCCATTCCCTTTACCCCCATTGTAATCACGGCTCAGACCCTGGTTGTCAGCCTGATCGGACTGGTGCTCAGTCCTGTCTCTTCCTTTTTTGCCGTCCTCACCTTTACACTGCTGGGCTGCCTTGGTCTGCCTGTGTTTGCAGGCGGCAAGGCGGGCGCGGCTATCCTCTTTGGGCCTACCGGCGGGTTTATTCTTGGATTTCTGGCCGCCGCTCCCCTGATTGCCCTGACCAGAGGAAAAAAGGTGAATCCCTTGCGGTATCTCCTTTCCACAGTCTTGGTCGGCATGGTGGTCATTGACTTATTCGGCACCCTGATGTTCAGCATCCAGCAGCAGGCAGCGGCTGCCCAATCCTTTTCCATGGGGGTAATGTTCCAGGCCCTGGCCCCTTCCTCCCTGGCAAAGGTTCTTTCCGCCACAGTGGTCCCCTTTCTCCCCGGCGACCTGATCAAATGCGGTCTGGCAACCGCAGTGGGGGTGGCCCTCAACAAGGTTCCGGGCTTCCAGTCCGAACTGGCCAAGGCCAGGGAGTAGCCCTTCAAAGGAGTATCAAAACATCCTGTTTAAGCGTGTTATCCATGCTTAAACAGGATATTTTTGTTATGGAGGTTCGGCTGACTGGAAGGTTTTTAGACAAACGATTGCAAAAAATATTCCCCTGTGCTATGATAATGAAAATTTAAGCGCAAAAACGGAGGATGATTTTTATGGAGCGCACATATATATCGGACATCAGGGCCAGACTGGGAGAACGTGTCAAGGTCCAGGGATTTGTGGAAAATCTGCGCAGCAGCAAGGCCATGGCGTTTATTGTTTTAAAGGATATCACCGGCAAACTCCAGGTGACGGTGGAACGGGAGAGCCATCCAGAGCTGAACGATATTCTCAGCCAGCTCACAGGGGATTCTGTGGTCACCGTGATTGGCAGAGCAACGGAAAACGAATTTGTCAAATTGGGCGGCGTGGAGCTGATCCCGGAGGAGCTGTATCTGGAAAGCCTTGCAGCACCTCTTCCCATTGTCCGCAAGGAAATTCCCGCTACCAAAAAGAAAAAGGCTTTGGAGCGCTCTGCCATTGACCAGCGGATTGATTACCGCTGGATTGATCTGCGCACCGATGAGAACCAGCTGCTCTTCAAGGTACAATCGGCCATGGTCAACGCCATGCGGCAGTTTCTGCTGGAGAAGAGCTTCATCGAAATACACACCCCTAAGCTCATCGGGACAGCCAGCGAGAGCGGCTCCGACGTCTTTGAGGTAAAATACTTTGACCGAAAGGCCTATCTGGCCCAAAGTCCCCAGTTCTACAAGCAGATGGCAATGGCCAGCGGCTTTGAGCGCATCTTTGAGGTAGGCCCGGTCTTCCGGGCAGAAAAGTCCTATACCAGCAAACACACCACTGAATTCACCGGCTTTGACCTGGAATTCAGCTATATAGAATCCTATCGGGATGTGATGAAGCTGGAAGAGGAACTTCTGCGCCACGCCCTTGCGGAAGTGGCGGAAAAATACGGCAGGATGATCCAGGATCTGTTCGGGACTCAAGTCATCGTCCCAGAGACCCCATTTCCCACAGTTACCCTGAAGGAGCTGTATCAGGGTCTGGAGGAGGACTTTGGCTATACGGTGGAGGAATCAGAAAAGGGCGATTTGACCACGGACGCGGAGCGGCTCAGCTTTGAATGGGTCAAAAAACACTACAACCACGAATTCCTCTTTGTCACCGATTTTGACGCTGAAAAGCGCGCCTTTTACCATATGCGGAATGAAGCAGGCGTTCCCCAGGGCTATGACCTGATCTGGCGTGGAGTGGAGATCACCACCGGCGCGCAGCGGGAACACCGTTACGACCGGCTGAAAGCCCAGGCCGACGAAAAGGGGCTGGCCGGCGACGTAAAATTCTATCTGGAGTTTTTCCGGTACGGCTGTCCGCCTCACGGGGGCTTCGGACTGGGAATCGATCGTTTAACCATGCTCCTTCTCGGCCTGCACATCAAGGAGGCGATGTTCCTCTTCCGCGGCCCCAACCGGCTGAACCCATAAAGACGAAACGCCCTAGCCCCAAGGCCTTCTGGAGGTGATGGGGCATTCTCCTTTGCTTTCCAAAAATTATGCTGTCCCCCTTGCAATTTCGTTTATAATGTACTAATATTAAATAGTAATCATCATCGGTTTCCGCCGCAAAACAGCGGAAAAAAACGGAGGTTAAAGCAAATGAACATTTTGGTAATCAACGCAGGCAGCTCATCCCTGAAATACCAACTGATCGACATGTCCACCGAAAAGGTGCTGGCAAAGGGTCTGTGCGAAAAGATCGGCATTGGCGGAAAAATCACCCATAAGACCCACGACGGTTATAAAGACGAACACGAGGCCAGCTTCCCCACCCACTCCGAGGCATTTCAGGAGCTGGTAAGGGTCCTTTCTACCGGTGAACACGCCGTCATTAAAGACGCCAGCGACATCAACGCCATCGGACACCGGGTGGTACAGGGAGGCACCAAGTTCTCTGCGTCTGTCAAAATCAACGAGGAAGTAATCGCCGGGGCGGAAGAGTTCTCCGATCTGGCCCCCCTACATAATCCCGCCTGCATTGCAGGCATCCGGGCCTGCCAGCAGGTGTTCTCATCCGATATCCCCCAGGTAGCGGTATTTGATACAGCTTTCCATCAGACCATGCCGGAGAAGGCGTATATCTACCCCTTCCCCTATGAATATTTTGAGAAGTACAGCGTGCGCAAATACGGCTTCCACGGCACCAGCCACCGGTATGTCAGCGCTCGTCTGGCCCAGCTTCTGGGCAAGCCCGCCGAACAGCTGAAGATCATCACCTGCCACCTTGGCAACGGCTCCTCCATTGCGGCAGTGGACGGCGGAAAATGCGTGGACACCACCATGGGCCTCACCCCTCTGGACGGCCTGATCATGGGGACCCGCTGCGGCAGCGTCGACCCCTCTGCAGCCACCTATATTGCGGAGAAGGAGGGCATGACCCTGGCCCAGCTCAACGACATGATGAACAAGAAATCCGGCGTTCTGGGCATTTCCGGCGTTTCCAGCGACAACCGGGACGTAACTGCGGCCGCAGAAGCTGGTAACAAGCGCGCAAAACTGGCCCTGGATATCCAAAAATATGAGATCCGCAAGTACATTGGCGCCTTTGCGGCTGCTATGGGCGGCGTGGACGCGGTATTGTTTACCGGCGGCATTGGTGAAAATGACAAGGAAGTCCGCCTGGAAGCCTGCGAAGGCCTGGAATACATGGGAATCAAGATTGATCCCAAGCTCAACGACGAATTCTCCGGACAGGAGCATGAGATTTCCTCTCCTGATTCCAAGGTCAAGGTGTGGATTGTTCCCACCAATGAGGAACTGATGATTGCCCGGGATACCCTGGAAATTGTGAAGCAGTAAGCTGCGTTATCCGCACAAAATGTGCCCGTCTCTAAAAGAGCGGGCACATTTTTAGTATATAAACTTGCTGCCGCCTGGAACCATCTGCTGAAACCAGCAGCTACTCCTATCAACGATTCAGGGAACTGCCTGACCATCAGATTCAAAAAAGAAAAACCGCATGGAAGCCATTAAAAGCTTACCCATGCGGCTACTGGAGCTGGAAACGTGACTCGAACACGCGACCTGCTGATTACGAATCAGCTGCACTACCGGCTGTGCTATTCCAGCGGACCAAGCGTAAAATATTATAACATTATTGAAAAGAGCCGTCAAGGGCCAAAACGAAAAAAAACGGACATGGCCCATGGTGGTCTATGTCCATTGACAAATCCTTTTGTTTTCAGTATTCTATTTTAGGGAAATACATTTTATCCTGTATCTCATCTTTTTTCAGGAAGGGGCTTTACAATGACAAAAAATATCGCCCACCGAGGATTCAGCGGAAAATATCCAGAGAATACCCTCCTTGCCTTTCAAAAGGCCCTGGAGGCCGGGGCAGATGGCATTGAATTCGACGTACACCTCACCCGGGATCAGGAGCTGGTGATCATCCACGATGAACGGCTGGATCGAACCACCAATGGAACAGGCCTTATAAAGGACTTTACTTTGGCAGAGCTGCGGAGGCTGGATGCTTCGTCGAACTTTTCCGGGAGGTACGGTACCAATTCCATCCCGACTCTGGAGGAATACTTTGAGCTGGTTTGTGGTCGGGAAACCTTCACCAATATCGAACTGAAAAACAGCGTAATCGACTATCCTGGAATTGAGGAGAAGGTCCTAAGGCAGATCGACAGGTTCGGCCGCAGAAAGGATACGCTGATCTCCTCCTTTAACCATCTCTCTATTTTGCGGATGAAAAAGCTGGCCCCTGATCTTGCCTGCGGATTTTTGGAATCCAGCAGGCTAATCTCCCCTGGGGAATACTGCGCCCGCTGGGGAGTGGAATACTGGCACCCCCACTTTGCCGCTATGACAGAGGATGCCGTAAGTGAACTGAATGCAAAGGGGATCCGGATCAACGCCTGGACGGTAAATTGCCGGGGAGATATGGAGGACATGCTCCGGCGGAAAATCGACGGGGTCATTACAAATTTCCCAGACCTTTTCCATCAGGTGCGGCAGGAAATTTCCAAGAATTAAGGGAAACATCCCAAAAAGCGCTTTGCCAGACCCTTTCCAGGGAAGCGGCAAAGCGCTTTTTTCCATTCCAATACGTCAAAAAGGAGAAGCTCTTTGATAAAGCCTCTCCCTCTTCCAATATCAAATATTCCACTCTGCCGGCAATATCTGCCCTGTCAATCATCCTTAGTCAGCCGGTCGATGATCTCCACCAACCGGGCGATCTCCGGTTTGGATATCTGCTCATTGGCGCCCAGCTGCTTCCCTTTGATCCGCATCGCTTCATTGATGAGAGAGGAGAAAAGGATAATGGGAATGGTCTTTAAGCGGGGATCCTCCTTGACTAACTTCGTCAGCCGATGGCCATCCATCAACGGCATTTCGATATCAGTTACAATACAAGCCACATGATTTTTAATGTCATCTCCGGAGTTTTTCACTTCACTGAGATAATCCCAGGCTTCCTGTCCATTATCCGCCTTGACCGTGTTGTTGTACCCAGACCGATGCAGGGATTCGACAATCAGCTTGGAAAGAAGCATAGAATCCTCCGCGATGAGGATGGTCTTGTCGCTCCGCTCCCGCTTTCCAAGGCGGTCTAGATCGCTGACCTGAATGCCTACCTCCGGATTGATTTCCGCTACGATCTTCTCAAAGTCCAGAACCGTAATCAGCCGGTTTTCAAACTCGGCAATACCTGTGGCCACGCCCTCTTTGCCGCCGTAAATCAGCTTGTCCGGTTTTTTCATCTTGGTCCAGGAGATACGGTCAATGTCCACCACAGAATGTACATGGAAGGCGAATTCCTTGTTATTGAAATTGGTGACAATAAAAATATCATGCTCTGGATCGTTAGAAGGGGGAAGTCCCAGATATCTGGCCAGATTGATGATGGTGATGACGTCATCTCTGGGCTTAAAGACGCCTTCAATATCGGGATGAGACTTCTGCATGGGCTTAAACTTTTCCGCCCTCATAATCTCGACAATTTTAGCGACGTTGATGCCAAAAAGCTCGCCGGCAATGGTAAATTCCATAATTTCCAGCTCATTGGTTCCAGATTCCAAAAGGATTTCCGTCTGTTTGAATTTGTCCAAAGCACTCATGCTTCCTTACCCCCAATTTAAAATACTTACCCAATAAACTAATCGGACAATTCCGGCAAAAATCAACCCTCATCGGAGATTTTTTTGCCGCTTCCCTTTCATTGCCCCTCTAGTTCCATTACATCATGTAATCTGGCTCCTCCACGGTATTTTCCGCCGCCGGGCGGGGCTTTGCCTCCTGCTTTCTCCTTTCCTCGGAAAAGAGGGTGGCTGCCAGCAGATACAGCAGAAGTGCGATAGCTGTATTGATCCCATAAATCACAGGAAGAGGGATATGCCACAGCATAACCGAAGCAATCAAAAACGCCTTGGGAACCACCAACACCAACGCGCTCATGGAAAAGGACCGGCTCAAGGCATGACTGGCACGCAAAAGCACAGAAATCTCTTTGGGCCCCGCCCCGGCCAGATGTACCTCCTGCTCCCTGGGAAGGGTCACCTCCTCCGGCGGCTGGAACATAGAACCAGTTTCCATACAGATGCAAAGGTCAAAAAATTCGCGTATCTTGGCAGTTGGACCGATAATTGCCACCTCGTCGCCCTTTTTCCCCTTTTCCGCACCCCGGAGCCGCTCCAAAAGGGCTCTTCGCTCCCGGTGGGTCGGTTCCACATAGGAGGAGTCTGCCCCTGTAAGCAATGTGGCGGCCCGAACTGCCATGCCGTCGTATCCGGTGATCAGCCCCACTTCCTCCACACCGCTCTGGTGGAGGTCGCGAATAAGCTGGATAGAGTCCTCTCGAATGGCGTCGTTAAGGACAAAGGCCCCGACATATTCGCCGCGGATCGCCACATACATGGCCATGCGGCCGTCTTCCAGAAGCGGTACCTCCATTCCGATTTCGTTCATCATCCGTTCGCTGCCCACCATGACCAACACATCCTGGCGCATTCCCCGAATCCCATAGCCGTCCAGGACCTCAAAGCCCTCCACAAATTCCCCGGTTGGGAGATTCTCCAATTCCAAATGCTCCATGGCGTACTGGAGAATAGCCTTGGCAATGGGATTATCGCCGGGCATGAGCGCCTCAATAGAGGCCGCCGCTTCAATAACGTCTTCCGGCACATGGCCCTCCACCGGCACAAATTCCTCCACCTGCATATGCCCCTCCGTGACAAATCCGATGTGATTCATCACCACTTTTTTCATTTTGGGGATCCTCTCCAGCAGATGGACCGACCCCAGCAGCGTGCCCTTGTTGCCTAAGAAACGGAGGCATCCGCGCTGGGCAACCTGACAGGACACCGAAAGTCCGCAGGGGAACAGAGCGGCGACAAGCAGAGCAATGATGTAAAGGCCCTGCCAATCCAGCCGCAGTCCATAATTGACCAGATAATAAATCAGCGCTGCACCTGCGCCGACGCCAATCAAGGCTGTAAGCCATATTTTAGCGCGGGAGGTCAGATCGGTGTTTTCCAGGGAGGAATCCAAAATCAGGGACCGCACAGATGGGATCAGCAACCCCGGATTGGCGTCGGCGATGGAAATGATGATGGGGCCCTCCAAGCTCCGGTCCCCCTTTTGCAGCATATCGCCCACCTCTGCCTCATGGGGCTGGGTTTCCCCAAAGGAGAGAATGATTGCAGGCTTTCTCTCTAAAATTCCCCGGAAAGGGAGGACCGCATCCTGGTCGAATTCCACCAAATCCCCCTCCCGGACCTCCTCCGGTGTAATATTCAGGGTTTGTTCGCCGCGGATGCAGGTGACGGTTTCGGGACAGAGGATAAGCTCCCTCCTGGTTTTCTCCTCATATCGATTATAGAAGGTGTCTACAAACATAACCCCCAGGGCATAGACCAGGAAAGCCAGCACCGCCTCCGCATGCCTCCCAGAGATAAAGGTAGTCAGTGTAGAGGCCACTGCTGCAGCCCGAATCAGCCAGTTGTCAGAACGGGGATTTTCCCCCACAAACAGGCTGGAAAACAGGGCGAAGAAATAGCTCATAGCAGAAAGGTACGGATGCATCACCCCGCCGTCGCGCCAGCTCCCGCTGAGAAGCAAAAACAACAGGGATAGAATGATGCACGCCCAGAAGATGATGCGGAGGATCTCTTCGGTTTTGATCTCCATGAGTCTCTCCTGCAGCCTCTGGACCCAGGGGGTCTTCAGCTCTTCAGCCTCGGCTTGAGGCAGCTCGTCCTCATATTCATCCATGGCGTCGTCTATGTAGTAATCGTCCGGATCAGCCTCCGCCCGGCGGGGAGTGGTGTTTAGCCGGGGCTGCTGAAAGATAGCGGCATCGGACAGACGCACCCTTACGTTGGGGAAACTTTGGCGCAGCAGTTCCATGACGTCCTTTACAATGTCCTCTGTGGGACGTCCGGACACATCCATGGTCAGGCGCTGGGAGAGATAATCAATCTGAACGGAGTTGACGCCTTTGACAGTACAGAGGACAGGCTCTATCATGGAGCACATCTTCGCATTATTCAACCCCTCCAGGGCAAGGATTTTCAAAGCCACAGGGAAACGCCTCCTCAAATAGAGTATGTATCGCTAATAAGGGCGGACCGCGCCCTACCCAGATCCCAATCAGGCGATCTTTTTAAAGGCAGCGGAAACCTCGCAATCAGAGGTGACGACCAGATAGGAAACCCGCTTTTCAATGGTCTTTGTACTTCCTCCCATATCAACGGTGATCTCGTCCAGCTCATAGCCGCTATTTGGAAAGGCCACTACCTTCAGCACAATGCCATAGGGCACCAGCTGTCCATTATCCAGCGTCCCGCTGGCATATGTAAACTCCACTGACAGATTCCCGTTTTTGGCGCGGCTGTAGGAGATCCGGCATGGACCCGTGCTTTCCGCAAGCTCAAGAGATTCCTCCTCAATCACCGGCTTTTGAGTCATATCGGGGAGCTCATAGTCGGTTTGGGAGAGGCTGGGATCCGTAAACTTGGGATCAAAGTTCTGAGTAAAGCTTCCCTGATTTTTGTATTCGGAGGTAGATTCCTTTCCTTTCAGAAAATAATCGTAGCGGGGAGAGCCTCCGATGGGATCGTCAAAGGTAGCGTCCACCAGGTAGTACTCGCCGTCCACCTGGACGTAGTTCCACATGTGGGCCTCGCCGTTTACGTCCCCCCCAACAATGACACAGGGGATTCCCGCCCTGTCGCAGAGCAGCTTAAAGGCCTTGGAATAGCCCTCGCAGGTGGCGTTGCCGTACACCAGCGCCCCGTACGACTCGTAGGAAAGGGGGTAATTTTTGGGAGTAGCCGCCGCAGCCTCGTCATACTGGCAGTTTTCAGTGAGATAGTCATGGAAAGCGCGCACCTTGTCAAAGTCGGTGCTTCCAGCACCTTTGAGTATCTGCTGCACCTTTGCCTCCAAAGACTCCTCCTTGGCAGGCAGATCGGTGAGGCTGGAGAAGGTCACTGTCACCTCTGTGCCAGTGACCTGCAGCTTGCCCCCCGACTGGGTTCCCTGGGGCGAGATGGTAATATTGGACTTTTCAATCCAGAATATCTGGGGATGGTCCCGGTAAAAGGCCTCATAGGCACGGAAGGACATTTCCCTGATCTGGTTTTGGGCCTCCTGGGTGCTGGCAAACTCCTGGGGTGTGGGGAAGGTATAGGTAAAGGACGGCTTTCCCTCCTGGAAGTTGGCCTCCATAGCGTCGTACAGCGCGGCCTCCTGTTCGCTCAGCTGGCTGCGGTAGCTCCAGGCATCTGCTGCCCAAACTGCTGTCCCCGACCCAAAATACCCAAGGAGTACCATAGTAAATATAAGGATCAGAGCTGGATACATTTTCTTTATCATCGGTCAATCTCTCCGGCTTTCCGCTTTCGCAGTTGTTTGGCAGCCCAAAGGGGGCAAAATTTTGTCAGTCATCCACATAGATGGTGATCGTTCCCCTCGTCCGGTTATACTTCTTATTGTCCGGCACAAACTTAAACTCAAATTCCTCTGTCTCGGTCACCAGCGTCATGCCATTGTCCACCCAGGTGGCCTTTCCCTTTACCTCTTCTCCGGTGTTGGGGTCATAGGCTGTTACGCTGGACTGGAGCTGGGTTGCAAAGTTACGCAGCCTCTTTCTGGTGGAGGTGGTGTCAATATCTTCTACATCCAATTCCAGTTCGCCGCTGTCCCCCAAAAGCTCCTCGCTTTCAATCTGGATTTTAATCGAGTCCTGTATCCGGCTGTACTTGGTACTGGTGGGGATAAACAAAAAGTCGTAGTACCCAGACTTGCGAACCCGTGTGTCCTCATCAACCCAGCGCAGAGTCCCCGGCACCAGCTTTCCGTAAACGTCATAGGCCTTTACACTCTGGCGCAGCTTGGTGTTCAGGTCCCCCAGGCGTTTGGTATTGTATTCTACTGTGATGGTGCGGATATCCAGATCCAGGTCGTCAAGTTCAGATTCATCGTCATCCACCACGACGCGGATATTTCCATATGTCGGATCCAGGCTGGCATTGTCCGGCGTAAAGAGGAAGCGGTAGGACCCGGTTTTTTTCAGGACAGTGCTTCCAGGCAGGTTCCACTCCACCTCACCGGTAATGCGCTTTTTCAGGTAATAAGCCCGCACACTGGCCTCCAGATCCGCCACGTAATCCCGCAGGCGGTCCCCGTATTCCGCATAAATAGTATCAGTGCGGAAGGTTACGTCCCCGTCTCCTCCGCCGGAAATGATGATGGTTCCCGGCTTTGTGGAAGAGGAAGAGGAGGAGGAAATGCCGGATGTATTGTTCACCTTGGCCCCATCCTTGACAGACAGCCTAGCCGCTGAGGAGGAGGAGATGACATGGTTGATCTGGGAACCCTTGACCGCGATTACTGAGGCAGCCGCATCAATATCCATTGTCCCAACTTTTCCGTAGACGCTCACCTTGACAGGGGAGTTGACCGCCATGTCGGAAACATTACAGCTGCTGCCAATGATGACATTGCGGTCCAGATCCCGATGGAGGACCAGGCTATCCATAGAGCCGGACAGGTTGACATTATCCTGGCTGCCCAAGGTGACGCCCACATACTGGCCATCCGTGTTGTAAAAGCAGACCAAAAGATCCTCAGAGGAATCGGTCACCAAAACGATATCGTTGCGGGACATCCGGTAAGAGCCGGTGGTACGCCCATCCTTTTGGAAGGAGATGATCTTATCCCCCACCGTCACGCCAAAGGGCGAATCAGCGGCATAAACATTGCCACTGCCCAGGCAAGCGATCACCAACAGAAACGCCAGCACAGCAGCCAGCAGCGAAAAAGACCTCCGTGTATGCGTCATATGCTCAACCCCTTAATAACATAAAAATAAATATAGCTCATAAAAACTTTTCGGCAATTTCGCTTAAAAATCAAGAAGGTAACACATTTTTAACATTTTCCAGCTAAGCTTCCACATAGGCCAGCAGCAGGGCCAGGGTATTGGAAAGCCCCTCCCAATGGGTGCGCTCCATCCCGTGGGAGGCATGCACCCCCGGTCCGATCAGGGCGCCACGGATGTTGTTCCCGCCGCGGAGGGCAGCGCTCACGTCAGAGCCGTACTGGGGATAGATGTCCACCGCATATTTCAAGCCTTTTTCCTCCGCCAATCTGATCAGCCGTCCCACCATATCATAGTCGTAGGGACCGCTGGAATCTTTGGCGCAGATGGAAACATCGTATTCGGTACAAGAAAGGTCGTCGCCGACGCAGCCCATGTCCACAGCCAAAACTTCCGAAACTTCCGGAGGCATATACGCCGCGCCGTGACCCACCTCTTCAAACACCGAGAAGAACAAGACTGTATTGCAGGCCGGTTTTCTCCCCTCCCTGGAGAGGATTTCCGCCAGGGTCAGCATACAGGCGGAACCGCCCTTGTCGTCAATAAAGCGGGATTTCAAAAAGCCATTTTCGGTCACCTGGGTCTTGGGGTCAATGCAGATAAAGTCCCCAGCCCGGACGCCCAGCTTTTCCACATCCTCCTTTTTTCTCACCGGCACATCCAGCCGCACCGCCATTTCCCCCGGCTCCCGGGGGCGGGTTTTGCTGTCGGTATAGACATGGGAGGAGGGGCTGAGGCTCAGGATGGTCCCTGTGTAAACCTGACCGGAACGGGTGTGAACGCGGCAGTATTCCCCATCCAAGGTGGGGACAATGGGGCCCCCGAGAAGGGTAAACTTCAGCATACCGTCCTCTGTGATAGAGCGAACCATCAGGCCCAGGGTATCCACATGACCGGAGATCAGAACCGTTTTAGAGGGATCCCGGCCGGGAATGGTCATCATGACGCATCCCTTCCGGGTGATGGAACAGGGGAACCCCAGTTTCTCCGCCCTTTGGGCCAGGAATGCCGCTGCTTCCTTTGTAAATCCTGTGGGACTGTCTATTTCCAACAACGCCTGGGCATTTTGGAACAAGGTCTGCCGATAGGGTGTAGTATCTATCATCAGGTGTGCCTCTTTCCGGCATAGGCCATTTATTTTTCTCATATTTCTATTATAACGAAAATGCGGGTTGCGTCAATGGGCAGAGTAAAGTTTTAAAGGACGGTTCCCAAAACAAACCGGACAGCTGAACCAGCTGTCCGGTCCTGATTTTATACAGGCAGCTCCCCCTGGTTCTGTCTGCCAAGACAGCATCATTCATCTTGGACGGATTGGAACAGGAAAAATCAAACATCAGCTTTCTATGAATTCTTTCCATCTTTATCGTATCATATTTCTGGTGCTTTTTCAAGAATGTGAATAATGTGAATAATGAAAGGATGACAATTGCGAAGTTATGAAAACTGCTGGCTTGTGGGGTTGACATTGGTTTTTGCCTGTGGTACGATTTTCTCGATAGAAACTATCCATATACAAATGGCTGACTCCTACCTTTTTAAAAGGCTGTTGCAGATAATAGATAACAAAATATCAATAGGGAGAAATATATGAAAAAAGTATTAGGACAAAAGATCATTTCGGATCATTCCCGCTCTTCATTGCCACTTTCATCCAAAGGAAGACGCATCTTTTGTGCTGCTTCCCTTCTAATGATTTTATGCAGCGTTCTTTTTTACTGTTTTAAGCGGACGCAGCCGCCCTACTATATTGGGCTCCTGGGAAAAACATCCTACTCCAATTGGATCCCCTTTGCCGATATTCCCATAACCCTTAGGCTGATCCCCAGAGTATTGCTGGAAAAATTGATCTTCTTTTCCCTGTTGGGTGTCCTGTGCCAGTTCTTTGTCTGCCTCTGGAAGGGAAAAAACTGGCGTTTCCGCCATTGGTGCTATATTTTCATGGCAGCTGCTATTATGATTGTCATTGAATTTTTTGACGCTTGTTTCTCAGAGTACATATGCTTTGACGTCAACAACATCGTCTACTACTCGGCAGGTTTTCTTCTAGGCAGTATCCTCTTTCCGGTCTGCTGGAAAATAGCAGCTTGCCTGTTCTCCCTATTGGGCAGGAAGAGAAACAGAAAGCTGAAAATCCATATTGCAAACAACTGATTTTTCAAGGGTAAAACGGCTGGGCTGCTTCGGCGGTTCAGCCGTTTTGAAATGGAACTATTTTACATTTTATTGAATGGAGATGAATGTCGCAAAAGTCTATCAATGTTTTAACAAAATGTCCATAGCTTTCCAGCGATAAATATATTATAATATCTTATGTATGAAACCTGGGACTTCCATCTCCTCAGCCGATTCCAAGAGGAGGGTCGGACCCAGGCAGGATTGCCGGACGTTTACCGCCGCGGCAAAATATGAAAGAATGGGAAAGAGGTTGAATCACCATGAAACCAATCGATCTGACCAAGTATGGCATCACCGGTACCACTGAAATCGTATACAACCCCTCCTTTGACGACCTTTACAAGGAAGAGATCAAGCCTGAGCTCACCGGCTTTGAACGGGGCCAGGTCAGCGAGCTGGGGGCTGTCAATGTCATGACCGGCATCTACACCGGCCGTTCCCCCAAGGATAAGTTTATCGTCATGGATGAAAACTCCAAGGACACCGTATGGTGGACCACCCCCGAATACCCCAACGACAACCACCCTGCCTCTGAGGAAGCCTGGAAAGAGCTGAAAAAAATCGCCATCCAGGAGCTCTCCAACAAGCGGCTGTTTGTCATCGACGCTTTCTGCGGCACCAACGCCGACACCCGCATGGCTATCCGCTTTATTATGGAAGTGGCGTGGCAGGCACACTTTGTCAAAAATATGTTCATCCGTCCCACCGAAGAGGAGCTGAAAACCTTCGAGCCTGACTTCGTTGTCTACAACGCCTCCAAGGCCAAGGTGGAGAACTACAAGGAGCTGGGACTCAACTCTGAGACCGCCGCCGCCTTCAACATCACCAGCCGGGAGCAGGTTATCCTCAACACCTGGTACGGCGGCGAGATGAAGAAGGGCATGTTCTCCATGATGAACTACTACCTGCCCCTGAGAGGCATTGCCTCCATG
>CATJCP010000149.1 GCA_949737515.1 uncultured Oscillospiraceae bacterium
AACTGTGAACAAAATGTTGACAGCTTGCATGAAAAAATTTTTGCGTTGTCCAGAGAGAGAAAAAGCGGTCTTTAACTCAAAACGGCATATCTTCATTATTCTCCGCTGTGGTGTCCCGTCTGTCCCGCATACTATCGGGACACTTTACATCCGTACTCCCATCATCCTGTTTCCATGCACCCGGCGGAATATAGAATAGGGCAGGATTGAAGTCAACTACTCCCTCTCCATTTTCATCAAATTCTATCGTTTCCTTGCCATATCTGTGTTTTTCCCATAAGAAATCAAGAATTTTGTCCAATAGTGGAATGTGTGGCTTTTCCCGCTCCTTCTGCTGTCCCGTGTCCCGTCCTGTCCCGTGTCCCGTCCTGTCCCGTGTCCCGTATTAGCATTAGGATTAGGAATAACATTAGGACTAGGAATAGGAATACCACTAGGAGAAGGATTAGGTTTAGGAGTAGCAGACACATTAGGAGTACTTTCAGAATGGACGTATTTTCGCTTGATTCTATTTACCTCACTTTTGCTAACCCCTGTTATTTCTGCGATGTCCCGGATTGACGCATCAGGATTCTTCTTGTATGCGTCAATTACTTTTTGGGCGTTCTCCGTAGGGCCGCTACTGTCTTTGAACCAGCGTTTACGGCTTTTTACGCTACTGTCTATTTGCTTCTCTAGCATCGGCCAAAACTGCTTAAAAGACTTGTTTGCATCGCTTGCATCAAAGTCTGGCGTTTCACCATACAATGCGTAGTTCGCTATGGCCTTAAAGAGCATATACGATTTACTCTGTCTATCGCCATCTGTCTCTGTGTACTCGATTGCTTCCAACCAATCCGCAAAAAATGAAAAGCATATGGTTGAATCAAATTCTTTTTCTTTGGACATATTTCCCCCTTCTCTCATTTACTAATTCACCGCCGAAAGCATCCGTTCCAAACACCCGGCGCACACATCCATGGACACCGTTTCCATGTCGTGGTCACTATTATAGCCGCCCTCTATCGTGACAATATACTCTGTTCCCCAATGGCTCGCCTTGCCGCAAAAATGACACTTGCAACCCTGCTGGATAAAACTACTGTTTGCTTCTTCTACTGCGGACTGTTCTGGAATGGCATCGTTGAACGCTTCCACGGCTGTAATAGTAGTTTGCACTACCTGCCTCAATGTTTCCGGGGTCATGACAAGATACCCTCCGTCAAGCACTGTCGTTTTTCCAGCGTCAAGCATTGCCTTTGTATCTTCATCCAGAATGTTCATATGATTGTCCTTTCTGGCGGCTCCATGCCGCCGCCTTTTATTGTCAACAGTTTGATTCCTTTGCTACGGCCCACGTATGCCCACACTGACCACCACCTATCCTGTTTTTGGGCTGGACCGTTCCCGGCTCCTCGGAGCGCATCACCCTCGGGTGGGGAACTGCACCAACTCTAACCGTAGAGGGGAAACCCCTCTCTGCTATAACCGCAAAGGGTATACCCCCCATACCCAGAGAGAAATTTACTTGTCAAGGTACACACCCACGCAAATCCTCGGCACGGCGTTTTAAGGGGCCTACAGCGGCTTTACGCTCTCTCCACCCCCCTCCTAACCGCTCCGGGGATAAAAATCGCTCCACGAGGCTTGTATGGGCTTTTACGAGCATCTAGGCAAAGCAAAAAGGCCGTGCCTACCAAGGCAGGGACGTAGTATCCCTACCATGGCAAGCGGACGGCCTTCGGCGCATCTGTGCGTCTGGCATCAAGTCCAGACGAAAAATCTACAACGCTTGTTGCTATGGCTCCCGGTCATTCTCCGTTGGTGGAGATTGCCGGGGGCTTTTGTGTTGGACAGTATAGCATAGCCGATACCGCCGGGGTAACTCAATGCCGGAAGTGTTCACAGAATGTTTACAAATTTTAGTCCAGCAGGCCAAGGGCTTCCGAATCGGCAAGGAACGCTTCGATTTCCTCTGGACTGTATTCCATTC
>CATJCP010000150.1 GCA_949737515.1 uncultured Oscillospiraceae bacterium
AACATTGAGAAAAGGGCGAATAATAAAGCCATCCTTAGGTTGGAAGAGGTTTTAAGTGTTTTATGAATGAAGAGAAAAGCGGCAAGCTGAAAAAGCTTCTCCCTCTGGCGGGAGGATTCTGCACTGGAATTTTAAATGGACTTTTTGGGGCGGGGGGCGGCATGGTGGCAGTCCCATTCCTTCGTTCCGGCGGACTGGACGAAAAGGAGAGCCACGCCTCCTCTGTTGCCCTGCTGATGGCCCTGTCCGCTGTCAGTGTCGTTCTGTATCTGTGGCGAGGCTCTATGACTGTTGGAGACGCCCTCCCCTATCTCCCCGGCGCGTTGGCCGGGAGTGCGGCAGGTGCCCTGCTGATGCCCAAAATCTCCACTAAGTGGCTGCGCCGTATCTTTGGGCTTTTGATGATCTATGGCGGGATTCGGATGGTGATGGGCTGATGGTTACGATTATCATTGCATCCTTCTTTTCAGCAGTCTGTGCGGCCCTAGGGTTGGGCGGCGGAACAGTGCTGATGTTATATTTTGCCCTGCTCACAGATATCCCCCAGCAGCAGGCACAGGGGATCAACCTTCTGCTGTTCCTGCCAGTAGCCGCCCTCTCCCTGTGGTTTCACACCAAAAACAAACTGGTTGCATGGAGACAAATTGTATGGGTAATCCTTTGCGGGCTTCCAGGGGTGCTTTTGGGCTGCTGGCTTTCAAACTGGATGGATGTAGGATGGCTTAGAAAGGCTTTTGGGATATTTTTGCTTGTGATGGGTGTACGGGAGCTGCTTGGGAAAAAACAAGAAAAATGAGAAAACCATAAATCGCCCAATAATTTCGTTAAAGAAAACTTTAACGAAATTATTGGGCGATTTATGATAAAAAAGATCCACAAGCTAAAAAAGCATGTGGACCCGATCAACCTGTTTCATTGCTGTTTTGGTGGTTCCTCTGTTTTTTCCGCCTTCTCCTGATTCCGCCGGTAAGCCAGATAGTTCTCCAGAATAATGGTGGCCGCCACCTCGTCCACCACGTTTTTCCTTTTCTGGCCCCGTGTATTGGTTACGTTTAGGTAATTGTGGGCAGAGACGGTGGTGGAACGCTCATCCCACAGCCGGACAGGGATCTCGACGATCTGGTTGAGCATATCGGCAAACAGCTCGCATTTTTTCGCCCTTTCCCCTATTGTGCCATTCATATTTACCGGATGCCCCACAACGACTTCCTTCACATCGAATTCCTCAATGGCGGCCGCAACCTTATTCACTGTCTGATACATTTCTTTTTCATGAATAACCCCCACAGGGGAAGCCAAAAATTCGGTCCTGTCGCAGACGGCCAGGCCGGTACGGGCGTCGCCAAAATCGACTGCCATTATTTTCATAGATGGAGAACCTCCCATTTTCTAGTGTAAATCTGCTATTACAATGGCTTCTTTTCGTCCCACAGCCGGATCATCCGAAGATTTTCCGGGATATGGCTCTTATCGTTCAAAAAAAGCGGCGTGATCCTCTCCCCCACTATTTCAAAGGCGCTGACAGCGGTGTTTTCCGCCAAAGGGACCCGGTTCATCTCCTCAATGGGATACCCCAGCAAAAAGCACAGCGCATTTCGGATGGCGCAGCCATGGGTTGCCGCGACGATCCGTTTCCCCGGGTTCCCCTCCAGGATGGAGAGCAGACCTTCCCGCACCCGCGTATAGACCTCCGCCATCGTTTCGCCGTGAGGGGCGCAAAATTTCGCGGGATGGTTGACCCAGTTGTCAAACTCTTCTGGGAATTTCTTGGGAAACTCATCCCAAAGCATTCCCTCCACATCTCCGCCGTTGATCTCTGTCAGGCGGGGTTCAACAAGGACCGGCCAACAGCCGGACGCCCGGCTGACCGCCATAGCGGTATCATAGGCCCGCTGCAATGGGCTGGAATAGATCACATCCACCGGAATATCCCGGAACCGATTTTCCAGACATTTCGTCTGTTCTTTTCCCCGGTCAGTCAGAGGCGCGTCGGTGCTGCCCTGAAAGCGCCGGTTGATGTTCCCCAAAGCCTCGCCGTGACGGATCAGATATAATGTTGTTTTTTCCAAAAGCTTTCCCCCCAGAATCATGGCATAATCATTGTATGATAAAACTGTAACTTGTCAATCCGCACAATAGTATGTAAACGCCTTTGCAACAGCTATATGCGTTTTGATTTCCTTCTCAAGCGGAACGATGCAATTCAGATTTTCGTTTCTGATTGTCTCCGCTGTTTTTGACATAATTTCCTCCGATGAAGAAGACGCAATATCCTTCAGCGACCGGAAACCGGAGCGATAATAGAGGTTTGCCCTTATCCGCTTTACGCCGGGCAGATGATACAGCTCCCGAAAGGCCTCCGCCTCTTCCGTGGTTTTACATACGGTATCTATTTCTTTTAATTTCTGCGGTTTGATATCATACATAACCAAAAATTTCTTAAAAAGCTTTACCATTTCAATGTCAGGCAGGCAGGAGGATAACAAGGCGTCGTCCTGTATCTTCAAACAATCCGATTTCGTGAAACAGCCGGTCATCCGGAAATAATCAATAAGCGCACATTTATAGGGTATCAAAGGATACATCCGCGCCAGGATACAATTCTCTTTCAGCAGTTCATCTATTGCTTCTATTTTGTAGTTTATATGCAACATTATTACCTTCTCTACCTGCTATATATGGCTAAGGAATTTGTGCAGGCAATGTCTGCACAAATTCCCCTCGGATGTATTACCACGGCTGAACCGTCCCCACAATCTCATTTATGTCGGAAATCCCCTGCTCATCCAGCCACTGATTCATTCCGTCCACAATTTTGACAGGGGCATAGGGGTCGGAGAACATCGCCGCTCCAACCTGGATCGCCCTGGCCCCCGCCATCATCATTTCGATGGCGTCCTGCCATTTTTCAATGCCTCCCAGTCCCACCACCGGGACCTTCACGCGGTTCGCCACCTGCCAGACCATCCTCAGGGCCACCGGGAACACGGCCGGGCCGGACAGTCCGCCTACGTTGTTTTTCAGGATTGGACGGCGGGTCTTAATGTCAATTCTCATTCCCAGAAGGGTGTTGATCAGGGAGATCGCGTCTGCACCCTCTGCCTCTACCGCCTGGGCAATGGCAGCAATATCAGTGACATTGGGGGATAGTTTGACCATCAACGGCTTTTTGCAGACCTTCCGCACAGCCTTTACCACCGAAGCCGCACCCTCGCAGGTCACGCCAAAGGCCGCCCCGCCCTGTTTGACGTTGGGGCAGGAGATGTTCAGCTCTATCATATCCACATCGGAATCGGAGAGCCTCTCCACCAGCACGGCATAACTTTCAATGGTGCTTCCCGCAGCATTGGCAATCAGAACCGTGTCCGCGCCTTTCAAGGCAGGGAGTTCATGGGACAGGAAAGCCTCGACCCCTGGATTCTGCAAGCCTACGCTGTTGAGCATCCCGGAAGGCGTTTCGGCAATGCGGGGAGGCGGGTTGCCCTGCCGTTCCTCAAAGGTCATCCCCTTTAAGGAAATCCCACCGAAAACCGACACAGGGTACATTTTCGCATACTCCTGCCCAAACCCAAAGCAGCCCGAAGCGGCAATCACCGGGTTTTTAAAGTCCACGCCGCAAAGGTTTACACCTAACCTTGCCATTAAAACACAACCTCCTCCGCCTCAAACACAGGTCCGTTTTTGCAGACATGGCTGAACCCCTCCTGCCCATCGGGGCGTTTGGTCTTACAGGCGCAGACCAAGCACGCGCCGACGCCGCAGCCCATCCGCTCCTCCATGGAAACCTGGCAGCGCACCCCATACTCCTTGGCTAGGGCTGCCACGCCTTTGAGCATGGGCAGCGGGCCGCAGGCATAAATGATGCTGGGTTTCGACTGTTCCAGGTGTTCCTTCAAGGCCTGGGTGACAAACCCCTTCCTTCCTTTGGTGCCGTCGTCGGTGCAGAGCACCACCTGACAGCCAGCCCTTTGGAAGTCCTCCTCCAGGATAGCGGCAGAGGCGGAGCGAAAACCAAGAATGGCCGTTGCATTTTCCCCATAATGAGAAGCCGTCTCAAGCATGGGCGGTACGCCGATCCCCCCGCCGACAACTACGGCGGATTCTGTTGGCTCCAAAAGCTGGAACCCATGGCCAAGGGGGCCCATTACATCCAGCATCCCGCCTTCCGGGGTCTGGGCAATCTGAGCAGTGCCGTCGCCCCGCACCTCCATCACAATGCGGATATTACCCTTTTCCGGGTTAATCTGGCAGATGGAGATGGGCCTTCTCAATGTAAAGCCAACAGCCTTTACATGGACAAACTGCCCTGCTTGAGCCATTTTTGCGATATCTGGGCAATGGATGACAAAGTCGAAGGTTTGCTTCGCGCAGGCAGTCTTGCGGACAACCGGATAGCTGCCCTGGAAAACAGATGGTTCCATTTGGGTATCTCCCCTTTCGGAATTGGTGATTGGGATTACTTTGTTACGACTGGTTTTCCGTCTTGATCCAACAGCGGAGTGAGTCCCGCCGCATTTCCGTTGAAATGGAACACATAGTTTACGCCGGTTTCTTTATCAATCCAAATTTCTGTAACCTCAATGGTTCCCTGTCTGTAAACCTTTTCAAATCTCTTATCCATCTGTTCCACCCCCTTTTTATTTCCCGCAGTACTCCGCTTCGATTTCGGATATCTGGTTGACGCGGCGGGCATGGCGGCCCCCTTCAAAGGGGGTATCCAGGAAAACATCCACCAATTCAACGGCAGCCCCTGGCCCGATCACCCTGGCGCCCATGCAAAGGGCGTTGGCGTCGTTGTGCAGACGGGTATACTTTGCACTGAAATAGTCCGAGCAACAGGCGGCGCGGATGCCCTTTACCTTATTGGCCGCCATGGAAATGCCGATCCCGGTTCCGCAGAACAGCAGGGCTTTCTCACATTCTCCAGCTGTCACCGCCTCGCAGGCCGCCTTTGCCTGCATGGGATAATCACAAGGCTCTCCGTTAAAGGAGCCAAAATCCTTATATGGCAGTCCCCTTTCCTCTAAATGCGCTTTCACTGCTTCTTTTAAGGGGTATCCTGCGTGGTCGCTTGCAATGGCTATCATGGTAAATTCCTCCTTTATTTCAGGCTTTTTTACACAGCGTTTTCTCCTGGAGTTCCCTTTCCGCCTGAGGAAGGCGCAGATAAACCGGATTCAGCTCTTCCGCAGGGCCAAAGAGGCCTTTTTCCTGTTCTGCCGCGAGGGCAACGCTGGAAGCGTGGGCAAACCGTCGGGCAGCGGGGGCTAAAAATGCCCGAAAATCCGGTTTCTCCTTTTCCCACCGTCCATAGCACAGCGCCGCGCCGTCTCCCACAAACCACACCGGAAGCTCCTCCCTCTGGCAGATCCCTTCCAGCTGTGAAAAGAGCTGTTCCACCGGTACTGCCTCGTCCTCTATCAGCCGCTCCAGGGAGGCCTCTGTTCCCCGGAAGGCAGCGGTATACACCTGGCCACACCGGGCATCCATAGCCGGGCAGATAATCCCCCTAGTTCCCAGCAAGTTGTAAGCCAAGGCCAGCAAAGTTGACACCCCAGCGGCAGGTTTTCCGCCTGCAAAGGATATTGCCTTTACAGCAGAAATCCCAATTCTAAGGCCGGTAAAAGATCCCGGTCCAGCCGCCACAGCGAACGCGTCGATCTCGTTCAGGGAAAGGCGGCAGTTTTTCAGCATATCTTCCACCATGGGGAGGATGGTTTGGGAGTGGGTCAGCTTCCGATTGAGAAAGCTCTCCGCTAGAACCGTCCCATCCTCACAGACAGCGCAACCTGCCGCCACGGCCGAGGTGTCAATCGCCAAGATTTTCAAACCGCTCTCCTCCTTCTATCTCAATGCTCCTGGAATTTTCCCCTGTTTGTGAAATGGTGATCCAGATGGTATTCTCCGGCAATACGCCCAGCCCCTCAATATTTTCGCTCCATTCAATGGCCAGCACCGCGCCGTCATCCAGGTAGTCAAAGAAGCCGGTAGAGTACAGGTCGTCGTAGCCGTCAATCCGGTACATATCGAAATGGCAGAGCCGTCTTCCCTTTTCCTGATACTCATTGACGATGGCAAAGGTGGGACTGGAAACCCATTCCTCCCCGATTCCCATTCCGGCGGCGAGACCCCGTGTAAAGGCGGTCTTCCCCATTCCCATTCCGCCCCGGTAGGCAACTACATCCCCATCCCGCAGCTTTTCCCCGGCGCGGCGAGCAAGCTGTTCTGTTTCTTCAGGGCTGTTTGTATGATATATTGCCATTGGCGGCACCCCATTTCCCTTTTAATCACAGTCTGACCAGAGACGGTATTTTCCGCAGTGAAGGCATTGGAACAAGTACCCCGCACAGCTCCCGGCAGGCTCCAGATAATCCCTGATTTCATCGGGTTCAATGCCAACCTTATCACAATAATCCTGAATTACCTCGCCGGCGATTCCCATTTCCTCCAGCTCCTTGATTCCCACATCCCCAATAAAGGCACAGTAATCGTCGCAGCAGGTCAGCCAGTATTCCCCCTGCCAACTAATGTAGCCTGGCGTCCTGTTGAAAAGCTCGTCGGTTTTTTCGGGATCGCTTACTTCGCTTTCCGCATCCTGGATAAAGTTCCCGTCGAACTTCTCCGAAGCGGAGCCGTCCGCCACACATTCCAGGCAGAGGCATGAAACATTTTTGACACAGTACATACTGTTGATAAAGGCAGTGACGTCCCTGCCGCAGCACTCGCATTTCCCCCGGTTAAAATGCACCATGTCGCTTTTATATAAATTGGGGTGGTACTTAAATTTAGGAAGCGCGTCGATACGATCCATCCTGTCACACACCTTCCCGTCAGAACAGACCGCTAAGGTTGCCATTTTCGTCACAGTCAATCTTCTCAGCCGCAGGAGATTTGGGCAGTCCTGGCATGGTCATGATATCCCCACACAGCGCCACAACAAACCCTGCCCCGGCGGAAAGCCTTACTTCCCGGACAGTGACCTTAAAGTTTTCAGGCCGCCCCAACTTTTTGGGGTTGTCGGACAGGGAATACTGTGTTTTGGCCATGCAGACAGGTATGTCCCGCTTTCCCATCCCTTCAATGGCGCGGATAGAGCGGCTGGCTTCCGCAGTATAGGTCACGCCGGACGCACCATAAATTTCCTTGGCAATGGTCTCAATTTTCTCTTTAATGGGAAGATCCAGTTCGTAGATGGGGTGGAAATCGGAGGGCTGTTCACAGGCCTCCACCACCTTCCGGGCCAAATCCATTCCGCCTTCTCCGCCCTTGGAGAAAACGTCGGACAGGGAGAATTCCACCTCCTGCTCCTCGCAGAATTGGGCGAGACATTGAACCTCAGCCTCGGTATCTGTTGGGAACCGGTTGATAGCCACCACCACCGGAACGCCGTATTTGCGCATATTTTCAATGTGTTTTTCTAAATTTACAATCCCTTTTTGGAGCGCTCCCAGGTTTTCCTGGGAAACCTCCTCTTTTTTCACGCCGCCGTTATATTTGAGGGCCCGCAGGGTGGCCACAAGGACAATGGCGGAGGGCGCAAGCCCGGCCAGACGACACTTGATATCCAAAAACTTCTCCGCCCCCAGATCGGAACCGAAGCCAGCCTCCGTAATGCAGTAATCTGCCAACTTCAGGGCAAGCTTAGTGGCGCGGATGGAATTGCATCCGTGGGCAATATTGGCAAAAGGGCCGCCATGCATCAAAGCAGGGGTATTTTCCAGGGTTTGGATCAGGTTGGGTTTGATGGCGTCTTTCAGCAGCGCGGTCATAGCCCCTTCCGCTTTCAGGTCAGCGGCGTAAACGGGCGTGTTGTCATACCTGTATGCCACCAGGATAGAACCTAGGCGTTGTTTCAGGTCCGGCAAATCCTTTGCCAGGCAGAGGATCGCCATGACCTCGCTGGCGACAGTGATCTGGAATCCATCCTCTCTGGGGACGCCGTTGGACTTGCCGCCCAAACCGACGATCACACCGCGAAGGGCTCGGTCGTTCATATCCATACACCGTTTCAGCAGAACCCGGCGCGGGTCAATTCCCAGGCTGTTCCCCTGCTGCAGATGGTTGTCCACCATGGCACAGAGCAGATTATTTGCAGCGGTGATGGCGTGCATATCCCCCGTAAAGTGGAGGTTGATGTCCTCCATGGGCACTACCTGGGCATAGCCGCCGCCTGCAGCTCCCCCCTTCACGCCAAACACCGGACCTAAGGACGGTTCCCGCAAGGCGATAATGGCCCTCTTGCCGATCTTCGCCATTGCTTCCCCAAGACCGATGCTTGTGGTTGTCTTTCCCTCTCCAGCGGGGGTGGGATTGATAGCTGTCACTAAAATCAGCTTGCCGTCAGGCTTGTCCACCAAGCGCTGGTAAATGGATTCAGAAACCTTTGCTTTGTACCGCCCATAGGGCTCCAGCTCTTCCTCTAAAATCCCCAGATTTTTTGCAATTTCATGAATCGGGAGCATTTTGGCCTGCTGCGCAATTTCGATGTCTGTCAGCATTATCGATCACTCCTTGCTGTCTTGTTTCACATTTCTCCCCGATGCCCCAAAATGGGGCGTAACTACCATTTATTATAGCATATTTTTCCCTGAATAGCAAATTGAAGCATTTTTAATTTTGTTGTGATTGAAGAAGCATTGACGGCCAAAATATATAGCTTGGATATTCACCTAACCAAAATATGCAGCAGATGGTGTCTGCTGCATAGCATCCCCAGGGAAAAAATGTTATAATCTATGGGAACCCTCGAAATTGCTATTGATTAGGGAGGTAAGGATAAATGGCCAATTACATGGAAGGGCTTAATCTGTCAATTTCATATATAGAAGCCAGTTTGTTTGAAGACCTGGACTATGAAAAGGCAGCCCAAAT
>CATJCP010000151.1 GCA_949737515.1 uncultured Oscillospiraceae bacterium
CGTCCAGGCCATGATCTTCACCAAGGAGGACGAGAAGGAGCTGGGCCGCTTCATCATCGAGAAGCTGGGCCGCAGCGTCACCTACTGGGAGGGCACCGGCGCATACAGCGGCAAAGGGCTCCACGTGCTGGTGGTGTGCCTGTCCAAGTTCGAGATCGAGGAGCTGCTCCACGCGGTCCACGAGATGGACCCCCATGCCTTCACCACGGTGCAGGAGCGGGTCCGGGTCTTCGGCAACTTCGTGCGGAAGCTGGAGTGACCGGGAGGGGCGTCCGGAGAAAGACGAACGAGAGGACCGCCAATTGGCGGCCCTCTTGTTTCCCTTTCTGCCGGGTCAACCCCGCTCTTTAAAGCACCTCGCCCTCGATCAGCTCCGCCATCATCCGCGCCCCGAAATGGAAGGTGAAGCGGAAGCGGTCAAAGTCCAGCATGCCCTCGACCTCGCTTCTCGCGTCTATGTACGTGTCCAGCAGTTCCTGCTGCTCCGCCGTCATGGAGGCGGCGAACCGGTCCAGCCTTTCCTTTCGGACCCGCGCCGCCGCGGCAAAGGGCGAGTCCTGGCTGTGGCTTTTTCCCGGGGCAGGTCATAAAGGATTTCCAGAATGTTTTCCATCTTTAAGCCTTCTTTCTTTTTTTCGGCCGATACCGCTTGAAAGGAAGGGCGGCGTATGGTATCATATTTACGTCGTCTTTGCCTTTGGCAATATCGGCCTTGGGTGGGAAGCGGTGCGGTCTTGGTTGGGGTGCGCCGCTTCCCGCTATTTCTTTTTGAGATCGTCATGCACCTTGTGGATACCGCGCCGAATGACTTCCGCCTTTGATACTTCGAGTTCTTCGGCACACTCTTCCAGCTTCTCAGCACTTCCCTTATCAAGGCGGACTTTGAGAGAAGTGTCCTTCGGATTATCGGTAGGACGTCCCATTTTTTTGCTCCCCAATATCATCACCTCACTTTTGTGGGTCGCTATTGCGATTGTAGCTTACCGACGCCGCAAAGTCAAGAGGATTCTATTTAGATGTGCAATTTTTATATCATTTCCATATAAAAGCGCCAGTATCATAGACCACATTCCATTTTCAAAGTAATAATAAGAGACTCCACCCTTAATGGATGGAGTCTCTTTTGCTTTGATCACCAAGTTAGTAGAAGTTTATCATGCACAACTTCATCTATCATATCTTTTCCAGCGTTTTGCAGACGATCGATCATTGAAGTTCCGCAGTTAACTGTTAGTTCCCTTTCAAATAAGCCCGCCGGAACATCTATGGATATGTCTTTTTTCTTTGATTCACGGCTGCCATTGATCGATAGCATTACATAAACACCACGCTCTTTACACTCCGTAATCTTATCCCACAAAACGTTAATATTAAAGTCCTGTGCTCCATAAATAATGCTTTGACTATGTGTGTATGGCGGGTCACAATAAACTACATCGCCATATTGTGGTTTTACCATAGCTTCTTCAAAACTTTCTGTATGAAAGTCCGCTTTCTGAATTAAATTAGACCATAATGCAACTCGATTTGCAAATGCATTTGGATTGATTGGATTATGTGGACCTCTTGGTGTGCTCATGTATCCATCTGCTTTTCTAAAACGAATAACTCCAGAATAACAGGTTCTTGATAGTAAGCAGAAATCAAAAGCGTTATGGTTTTGATTAAATCTATCTCTTATGGCCTCATACTGCTCTTCTGGATTTTCATAGTAAGCAGATATTTCTTTGCTATAATACTCTACAATCTCATTGGGATTATCTTTGATACTTCTAAAGATCTCGATTAAGAATGGAAGAATATCACTACCATAGGCATGAGCAAAATGCGGGTATAGGCTTGTATCATCTTGCAGGAGAAGTTCTGCAAGCACAGCACCACTACCCAAGAACGGTTCATAATAATTGTTAAAAGCAGCTGGCATATTCGCAACGATCGTACTGGCAAAGCGTTGTTTGTTGCCTATCCACTTCAAAAGTGCCGGAACCATTTAACTGCCCCACTGTCGTAACTTATAGTCTGTAGACTGATAGTCTGCAAGGCTATTATAATAATTTTGATAGGAGGTGTCAAGTGATACAAATGAATATCTTAATACGCTATGGTCAAGCTGTTCGGAAAATACGTTTTGAACAAGGAATCTCTCAAGAAGAATTAGCTGATCGCTGCGGCTTGCACCGTACTTATATCAGCGATGTTGAATTAGGAAAACGAAATCTTTCCTTAGAAAATATTGAACGTATTGCCATATCCCTAAACAAAACATTATCTGAATTTTTCAAGGAGGTTGAGTAATCAATGCGCGCCTTTTCTGAATTTAGACATGTGCCTCCACCGTTTTGGGCTATGGTGAAGTATATTTCCGAAACACTTGGCTATACCATCAGAGGACAGGGTTTAGTTCGTACATATTCCATTGATGAGATTGATCGTCTAGTTTCTCAAAATGGGATTACTGTTGACCGCGATACCATAGTGACCGCAAAATCGTACTTTGATAGGCGCGCCGATTTGCTTAATAATTTTGTCAGCTGCAATTTAATGGATGCTGATACAGCAAGAGAAGCATTTTTTCATTTATACCCGTTACATCAAAATAATCATTTCCTCTGCAAACTTCCTATGAATAAGCAGAAGGGAGCAATGAAGCAGGTGGCTTTCTTTAGAACCTGTATTCACAACCGTTGGACGCCGTCTGAGCGGTCTTTTTTCCGCCATACTACGTCAATTTCCCTTGAAATCCGTCAGGATTCCCGCGGAAAATTTCCTTGTCTGGCGGGAAAAATCCTCGCCCATCCGGCATCCCCCGGTTATGAATACAGGTTCTTACAGCCATCATAAACATTTTGACAGAAGATACTATCCGACGTTCATCTATTTATAATGGGACTTTCGGATTCAATGATGATCCTAGAGGATTGGTGTATGTCTTCGATGATGAGAACCGTATGATTGGTGCCTCGTCCAGACGCTTTGATGGTGCATTTCCTAACATTATTGATCCCCGGATTGTATGGGAAATCAAGGAATACTACTATGCTACAACGTTTGGAAGTCGTGTTGCGGATGGAGTGTACGAAACACAGTTAGATGGCTATGAATTTAGGGATATTTCACATCGTTCTGGAAGACCCATCACCCATGTGTTTTTCCTTGATGCTTATAAAACATGGTGGGTAGATGGTAAATCCTATTTGTGTAGGATAATTGATATTCTGAACTCCGGCCTTGTGGATGAGGTCATTGTAGGGAAAGAAGTGTTTACACGTTGGCCCGAGCTACTAAACTCTATTATTGAAGAATAGAAGATAATTTCCGGATATTAAAACATTTCTCTGCGCATATGATACGTTTCCATTACCTTAGCCCCTCTCCCGAGACCTGGGCGCTTCCGGCAGGAGGGCGGACACACAGGTCCGCCCCTACAGGGTGTCCCACAGGAAAACGGACCGCCCTCTGGGCGGCCCGTTTTCTTCTTCCGGCAGAATTATGTTCCCGTCCCCTCCAGAATCTCCCGCACCCGGAGCGTCTCCCCCGCCACGGAAAAACGCACCTCCAGCCCGGCGAAGCCGAAGCCATAGACCCGCTCCGGGTCCCGCTGATACCGGGGCCGGGGGTCCAGGGCCAGCACCGCCCGAAGCGCCTCCCGCCGCTCCGGGGGCACCCGCTCCCAGAGCTCCGCCGGACACTCCACCGCCAGTGTCTCTCCGGCGGGGACAGGGGCGAAGCCCCCCAGAGCCTCGGGGCGGCAGTCGGCGTAGGGGAGGTAGGGCTTGATGTCCAGAATGGGCGTCCCGTCCGCCAGGTCCGCCCCCCGGACCCGGAGGACGGTCCCCCGCTCCCGGGTATCCTCGATTCCCGCCAGGGTGACGGCGGAAAGGGCGATGGGATTTGGCCGGAAGGGCGACCGGGTGGCGAAAACCCCCAGCCGGGTGTTTCCCCCCAGCCGGGGCGGCCGGACGGTGGGAGACCAGCCCTCCCGCGCGGCCCGGTCAAACACCCAGATCAGCCACACATGGGAAAAGCCCTCCAGCCCCCGGAGCGCGGCGGAATCCCGGTATTCCGGCTCAAAGACCACCAGGGCCTCCAGAGCCTCCACCAGTCCGCTCTGGCGGGGGACGCCGAATTTGCCGGAAAAGTCGCTGCGGATTCGGGCAATGGGTTTCATGGAAAATTCCTGAGACATGGGCGGAACCTCCTTTCCTCTGCCGCATAGTATACAGGAGACGGAGAGAAAAGGGAAGGGGATGTAGGCCGGACCGTGCCATGCTGGCCCGGTCCGGCGGCAGTTAGAACCTGTATTCACAACCGTTGAACGCCGTCTGGGCGGTCTTTTTCCCGCCATACTGCGTCGCTTTCCCTTGCAATCCGTCAGGATTGCCGCGGAAAAGCTCCTTATCTGGCGGGCTGCGCCCGCAGGCGCGTCCAGCGACCAGCCGCCGCAAAGCGGCGGCGCTTAGCGAGTCGGAAAAAATCCCCGTCCATCCGGCATCCCCCGGTTATGAATACAGGTTCTTAAAACGCGCGGTCGATGGCGTTTTCGGCGTCATCCACGGCGTTGCGGACGGACCGTCCGGCGTCGTCCACGGCGTCCCGGGCGTCGTCCATCAGGCTGTCGCTGTTTCCGTCCCGGTCGTAGGCGCCGTCGGAGGCGCCGCTTCCAATGACGGAATCGCCGGTCCCTCCGGTCTGGCCGTTGGAATCGTACTCACCCGCGGTACCGTTGGTCTGGCCGCCGCCGCAGGCAGTGAGGCTGAAGACCAGCAGCAGCGACACCAGCAGGAACATCAGAGTATTTTTCATCAGATACTCCTCCTTCGATCTTTCCGGCCCCAGGCCCCGCCGTTTCGGCGGAGCCTGAAGCCTCCCCGTCAAAGAAGCTCACGAGCCGAAGACCCCTGAAATGCTTTGACGGCGCGCGGAACGGAGCTGCCGTTCCGTGTTCACGATACCCAAGCGCTATTGTCCCCGGTCCGCCCGGAACAAACCGAGGGAGTTTCAGGAAATAAAGGAAGCGCCGAATCCACGGACATATGCGGAAAATTGGGCGGCAGGGTCCGCGCGCCAATTGATTCAGCGGTTCCGGAAACCTTTTGGGGGAAGCCGGCGGGGCATGAGGCGGCCCCCGCCGCCATACATATGAAGAAGGGCCCGCCCGGTGGAGAGCCCTGAAACGGCCGCCTGGGAGTACATTCTCCGGAAGAGTTCAAAAAATTCGGCGAAATGACGTATAATTTTCTGCAAAGTTGGCATATTCTCACAAAAAGAACTTTACTGCTACGGAAAAATTTTTGAAATGTTTGTGCAATTGTCCATTGACGGGAGACGGAAAAGCGGTTATGATGGTAAAGTAATGACTCGTGGGCAACCATTTCCATTTTGATTCGACACGAAAAAAGGAGAGCTGCAACATGTATACGCAGGAAATCACGGTCAACAACGAAGTTGGTTTGCACGCCCGCCCCGCCACATTCTTTATCCAGAAGGCCAACGAGTTTAAGAGCGGCATCTGGGTCGAGAAGGAGGATCGCCGCGTCAACGCCAAGAGCCTGTTAGGCGTGCTGTCCCTGGGCATCGTGAAGGGCACCCCCATCACCCTGATCGCGGACGGCAGTGACGAAAAAGAGGCGGTCACCGCGCTGGTGGATCTGGTGAAAGACAACTTCGGAGAGTAATGAACCGTCCCCGTGCTGCCCGTCAGCGCGGGGTGGTCTTTTTTTATCGGCCCTGCCCGGAAGGGGAGCGCCTTTCCGGGAGACGGCGGTTCCGGCAGAAGGGCGGACACGCAGGGTCCGCCCCTGCATGGTGTTCTATCGGGAGGCGGCCCTATGTGTCCGCCCTTCTACCCCAAACGCAATTTCCCCGGAAGCCCCATTAACCAGCAAAGGAGGCAGACCATGACCAAGGACGAGCTGAAGGAGAAGGCAAACGACCTGCCCCTCCTGCCGGGAGTCTATCTGATGATGGACAAGACCGGAAAGGTCATTTACGTGGGCAAGGCGAAGCGCCTCAAGAACCGGGTCAGCCAATACTTTCAGGACAGCGCCTCCCACACGGCCAAGACCCGGCAGATGGTCTCCCAGATCGACCATTTCGACACCATCTTCGTCTCCAGCGAGTTCGAGGCCCTGGTGCTGGAAAACTCCCTCATCAAGCGGCACATGCCCCGGTACAATATTCTGCTCAAGGACGACAAGGGCTATCCCTTCGTCCGCCTCTCCCGGGAGCGCTATCCCCGGTTTACCATGGTCCACAAATGGGCCAACGACGGGGCCAAGTATTTCGGCCCCTTCGGCGGC
>CATJCP010000152.1 GCA_949737515.1 uncultured Oscillospiraceae bacterium
TCAGCACTCCTTGATTTGTCAAATATTTTTGAAAAATCAAGCGTTCTACTCTTGCAAGTGCTAAATCACAACTTTGAACAAATCAAAAGAAAAACCGCTATAATCTCTCGATTACAACGGTTTTCTTACCCTTGCGGACAGTTGGTGGAGATAAGCGGGATCGAACCGCTGACCTCTTGAATGCCATTCAAGCGCTCTCCCAGCACAAGCGTTGTGCTACCCCTCTGATGAGGGTCGGGAGTGTCTTGGATGCGCAGGAGAGAGACCGCATTTTTATGCCTATCTACCACCAGAAAAGAGAGAAATCCCTGTATACTGGTCTATTTGTATGATACAACGGATGAGAATTGATGTCAATATAAATATCCTCCAACAATAGATGTGCTGGGTCCCGAGCTGCCTGCCTAGAACGCCGTCTATAACGGCACCGGCCACGTCTACCCCGCGGATCAGTTCACCGGCCCGGAGGGCGTGAAAAAAATCCACGTCACATATACCGGCACCCTGCCCAATGGAAAGTCCTACAAGCTACCCAGTCCGCCGGTTGATGCCGGGAAATATACGGCACAGCTCTGGCTGACGGAAGAGGACACTTACACGCTGAATACAGACCGGATGGACGCGGCAATGACTATTGCCAAAGCCCCCAGGCCATGACCGCCGCCCTCACCATTGCGAACAGCACCACCTCCACCATCACCCTGACCGCCATCCCGGGTGCGGACTACAGTATAGACGGCGGCACCGGCGAACCCAGTCCCATCTTCACGGTCCAGCTACCGGAGCGTCTGGAAACCCCGAATGTGGCGCTGAACCTCCGTGACCTGACCGCAGATACCACCAAGGATATGGAGTATTCCATCAACGGCGGTAAAAATTCCCTCGTAGTACCCACCTGGACACAAAGCTGCACATGGTCATCCGCCGTTTTACCGGCTCTCTCTTCCTGAGCGCCGGATACCGTCAACGCATGGAGAACATGAAAATCCGCATGGGGTACAGCCGCCGCCGGAACCGGCCCGCCTATTTTGCCGACATGTATCTGCTTACTGCCAACGAGGATATCTATACCCGCACCGCCAATTGCTTCTGTCTCCACAGCATTGAGTTTGACTATGCCTCGCTGAAGGATATTTCACACCACAACTATACCCTGTTTTCCGCTGCGCGGGACATCTGCGCCGACACGTCCGGCGTGATGCTCAACGACCTCTCCAGCAGGGAAGTTACGGACACACTGGCGTTCAGCCTTATCACCAACGCCCGGCTGATTGCCCGATACGGCTGTGCCGTCCTCGCCATCCCGTCAGCGCAAAGTCCTCTCCACTCCGTTTCCGCCTTTGGCGAAAACTCCACTCGCTCTCTTGCGCCTCCTCTCCCCGGCGAACCCGCTTCGCTGGAGGTGGGCAATGAATCCGATCCACCTCCCTCTCACTGGACACGACCTGCTGGCGGTGGAGCGGTATCACGATGATACCCGCCACATAATTGAATTTCTGGTATTCGCAGACTGCCCCATGGGAAAGCGGGCCAGTATTACTTTCTGTCATGTTTTAGCAAGAAACCACTTGACAAAACAATATGTTCTTGATAGAATAAATCAAATTATACATTTTGGGGGAGCATGCTACTGATATGCAGAAACTCTCCTGGATGTTGTTTGGTGAAACGTCAGGTATGGTTATGCAATGCCATTGGGTTAATTTGTAGCCTGCGCACCTGCTTTCGTTGGTATGTGCGCATCTTTGATGGCAGTTTTGCATAGTATAATTGTAGCCGTACCGCCGCATTTGTATGGTTCAAATGGTCGGCCCGCCGCCTACCATGCAAAGCGTGCTCTGAGAAAAGGAGAGGGAGCCATTTATGGAGTCTAAAGTGAATTTTATAAGAGGACGTAGCGGTTTTTCAGTAGACAATATTTCCATAGACGCAGAAACAGAAGTGGGTCTCGTCCCTGTTGAGTCTTTTTGTGGGCTGAGGTCTTATTATGCCAATCAAGATGTATTCTGTACCCTAAAGCCAAAACCGGTCCCCCAAAATAAACAAACGTATAAAATCTATACAAAGGAACTATAAAACGGGTGCAAGTGGCTAGGTTCCACGATATCATCGAATTACTATGCTGTTTAGCCATTACAGAGCCGGAAGGGGGTTGTAATGGCTTTTTTCTTCGTGTATTTGTTGTTTTTTGCCAAATTTTGGAGGCGGGTGGTTAGCGGTGCCGGATAGCGGATCCTCTAAAAAGAAAATACATAAGTATTCTATCTATTGTAAGGTGATGGTCACCCTTGGCGTTATGCTCGTGGTGTCCGTTGTCTTCCAGGGGATCAAAGCCACAAGTTTGGTACGATGGATTGCGGACGGATGCCCCATCCTCTCCGACATCCTCAACTTTTTCCAGTCAATCTCTAGTGTGGATGCCGTCTTGAAATCCGCAGAAACCATCGGATTTTGCAGCATCTTGATTGCGTGGATTTATGCTGCGCTGGATAAAACGGACTTCGGGTTCCGCTATGGCGATTTGCTGGAGGAAATCTACCCTAGCTACCACTGGTTTGTGTTGGAGCACCTGTTCGCTATATTGACCTGCGTCTGGCTGGCAAAAAGCCAACTGTTGGCAAATGCCGCCTTAGCCTTGTTGATCGTCCTTATGGGATGTTGGCTCCAGTGGTACGCACTTAAAAATATCATTCTGTCGGCTAATGACCGGCGGCGGGTGGCAGTAGACCGCTGGAATAGGCTCAACAAAAAGGCTTTGAATGAAAACGGCATCGATGGGTTGTCCGTTAACCTCTATAGGATGGCAGCCATTATTCCGTTGGGAACAAGTAATCACTGCGAGGACATGCAGAAGGCTTTCTCCGATGCCCTCTTACTTTGGGTTAAAGAGGGATGGTCGTACAATCTCTTGGAGCAGAGAAACCTTTTGATGGACGTTTCGAAAATCTGGGATACCCTGTTGTGCGCAAAGTCCGAGAACGAACAGCGATTCCTCGTCAGAAGTGTCTTGAAAAACTGTAAGGACAGCGCATACCTCAATATCGTCTCTACAGGCTTTGCACTATGGCTATACCAGGATCATATGAAATACGGCGCGGGTGACCAGAACTTGTCAAAGGAGGATATCTTAGATACCATTGCTGCCCGATTTAGCATCCTGGAAGTGAGGGACTTTTTCCAGCAGGAAACCAATATCACATTCTATTGGAACACCGTCTTTACCCTCATCGCCTGGATGCACTTTCTGTACAGAAATATCGGCCTGTGCAGAAGTCTCTCCTCCCTATCCCCTGACGCGGTGGCGGTGGAGTGCGACGATAAAAGTGTCTTCTTCGCCGCAATACAGGTGGTTTTTCCGCAGGACGACTGTGAAAGACTCTTTTACCGGGCATGGGGCCAAGTATTTGGCACGTAACCACGCTGAGACGACAATTCAAAGGAGGGGTGTTGTGAACGTCTATATGGTCTTGTTGGGAAAATTCGCTTCACTACACAGCGAGAGTTTTGAAAAATGCGCTCTGCCCAATCTACCTGCTCCGATAGCAGGACCTTGGGTTGCTATGGGGCACTTTGACGCGATGTATGCCTATCAACTGGAGCGGGAAGATAAAAATCCTTTTCAAGTTATTGGAGAAACCAATCGCCGGATTGCCAGTTGCTCTGAGTCCGACAGCTATTTCCATCCGCTGTATCTGCTATCCGAACAGGATGACAGCAGGTTTTGGGAGCAGGAAGCAAGCTGTTTTGCCACTGCCCGGATCCATTTTTCTACAAATACATCCGTAAATGATACTTACAACCGGCTTATGGATCAGTTGATGACTAACGCCCCCACGAGTGACTGCATCTGCCGCTGTTACCGCACTATAGAATTGAGCGATATGATTCTGGCTGTAAAATCAAACTGTTTCCAGGATTTATTATTGCTCGTCCTGTCTCTGCGGAAGTACGCTGATATCGGAAAAGTGTATACCTATTGCGGCATCAGCTATGCGGCTTTGCAGGATCTAACGTGGAGCCCAGAGGAGAGGGATCGAATTGCCCTTTTTTCCATGCGTTTTTCCGTATCCCATTTCGACTGCGTGAAGGGGCACCTAAATATGCTCCAGGCTAAGTTGGGGGATGAGCCTTTGTATTCCGTGGTTGGCGTTGACGATATCGCTGTAACCTGGAAAGACCTTCCGCTGAAAAATGCGGTTAAGCTGTACCGGACTTGGTTTTCTGGAGAAGCGGGTAGCGTGGATTTGGGAAGTGCCTTCTCCGAAGTTATAACGCGGGTTGGCATTTCACTAGACAAGATTAAATCCAATGATGTCGAATCGTCCCAAAATGGAGAGCGGCTACCGGAAATCTGCCAGAGACTGCTTGTGGTCAGTGGCAGACTCCAAAAACTGGCGGACGATTTGGACAGTGTGCGCTATGGTTGGATTGCCCCCCTTTCGGAGCTAACCCGGTCCCTTGTGCGAATGAGCAAAACGTCGGTGCTGGATGAATTTGTCTACTTGATGTTTCCTGGTGTTTACTCTTTCCTGCACAATATTGACACCTATTTGGAGCGACTCCATGACAGGGACATTGTAGCTTGCCGTAGTTTTGTCGAAAACTGGGCGCACTTGATGGAGCATATCATGCGCATCGAGGGACAGCTCGCGCATGCCCCTGATATGCGTCCGATTCTGTACGACATACCCGTAGCTATGCTGGAGTATACCCTCGCTTTTCTGGATCGGGTGGTGGAGGTACTGCAGCTCGAAGACAACCCACAGACAAAAACTTGTTTCCTTTTGGTTCCCCATCTGTGCGGCAGGATTGAGGCACAGGAGCTGTTTCCCGCAGGTGCGAACTGTTTGCCCAGGCTTGTCTTGGTTACAATCCCCCTTTCATCCCTATATAATCCCCAGGAAGTACAGTGGGCCTTGTGCCATGAGGCGTCCCACTATGTGGGGGAAAAGCACCGCATGCGCGGTGAACGCAGGAAAAAATATGTCCAAGCTGCCACCGCGCTGATGGTGGCTCAAATTTTTGAGGATCCCTATCCCGCATTTATAGAGTTCATTCAAGACCAACTAATGGAGGCTACAGAGCGTCTGGAAAAGTTTGACATGCGGCTCATGCAGAGCACTGTTGAGGAGTGGCTGTATAATCTATGCTCTGACAAAGTCAAATTTGATGAGTTTGTTCGAGAATTGCTTCTGAAAAACTCGCATCTGCCGAGACTGAATGTGGAGAAAATACACTTGGATCAGGAAACCGTTGTAAGGTTTTCGTGGCTGCTCAACGATCTCAGCATCCTGTTCCGGGAAACTTATGCGGATATTTGCATGCTCTATTTACTATCAATAGACAGCACAGAGTACATTCAGAGCCTTCTTTCGGATCTTACAGCCGGAAACCGCCCGGATGAGGAGCGTCGCTATGAGCAGTTTGCTATCAGAATCTACGTCTGCCTGACGGCGGCAGGCCGGGTTATCCCCTATGAGGATATTAGACAGCGCGACCCTCGACTGCATGAGGAAATTGATAAGATTCGGGCAGGCTTGGATAATGGCAATGAGGACTTGAAGAGACTTTTTCCCCTCACATCCATTCGGTTTTTGCAACTATACGTGAAGAAGTGCTATAATAGTCTTTCACAACATCCCACGGGGAGCAGACAGCTGACGGATATCCGCAGTATGTTTGCCAACGTCGCCTCGCCGGATATGGTTTATACGGAATTTATAACCATAATTGATGATTATCGAAAGAAAATACTGGAAAGCTATTGATTCCAGGATCACTAGTAAAGTTCTAATCTGATATTCCTGCAAAACCCCTGGAACCGTACAGGTTCTGGGGGTCTGTATTTCTTCCGAGGTTTCCTTAGAGCCTATCCGCAAATAAGCAGATAACCACCAATATGAACAGGTGGGGGGAACGAAAAGACCGCCTGCAATTCCATGACGAAACTGTAGGCGGCCTCTGTCCTTGCATCTGGCAGGTATCCGATTCTTGCACGGAGTGCGATGGAGACGCGAAATTTTTCCTGGGCTTGGGTACGTCTACCGGAGCACTTGCCCTCCCAGCACACGCGTCGTGCTCCCACTCTGATGAGGGAAAAGAGCGTTTTAGATGCGCAGGAGAGAGGGCTTATTTTTTATGCCCATCTACCACCAGAAAGAGAACAAAATTCCCCAAAGTCTGTCTATTATAATACAGCGGCTGGGAATTGATGTCAATATAAATATCAGTGGAGTGCCTAGTAGCAATTTCAATAGATTTGTGTTATAGTTATAGCGGCTTCGAGAAATGCAGAGGGGATATGTCATGAGTGATCTAGCATATACTGATTCTATGATAGCCGAGATTCGAACACTATTGTTGAATGCCCGTCAAAGAGCCGTCACGCATATCAACACAGAGCTTTTGTCTACTTACTGGAACATTGGGCGTATTATTGTTGAGCATGAGCAGAATAATAGTGAGCGTGCCGCATACGGCAAACAGCAGCTGCGTCAGATCTCCAAAGAACTTACCAGAGAATTTGGCAGAGGCTTTTCTGTTTCCAATATTCAGTTCATGCGCCGGTTCTATCAGGCATATCAAATTCAACAGGCAGTGTCTGTTAAATTGAGCTGGTCCCATTACTGCGAGTTGTTGTCTATTTCTGATCTTGATAAGCGCAGTTTTTATGAGAAAGAAGCTGTTAATTCCGGCTGGTCTATTCGGGAATTAAAACGACAGATTTCAACTTCTCTCTATGAAAGATTACTGCTGACAGAGGGAAGAACAAATCAGGGGACGGTTCTTTCCCTGGCCCAAAAGGGGATTGAACTGGCGCAGCCCATTGATATGATAAAAGATCCCTACGTTTTTGAATTTTTAGGTTTGCCAGAAAGCAAGCCAATGTTGGAGAGTGACCTTGAAAAAGCGCTTGTTGCGCAAATAGAAAAATTTCTGTTGGAATTAGGGCGCGGGTTTATGTTTGTAGGCACACAGCAGCGCATTACTCTAAATAATATCCACTACTATGTCGATATTGTGTTTTATAACAAGATTTTACGCGCCTATGTTCTGATTGAATTAAAGACAACAAAACTTATGGCAGAAGCAGTCGGTCAGTTGAATATGTATCTGAACTATTATGCAGCGGAGGTAAATGACGAATACGATAATCCCCCAATCGGGATCATTCTTTGTACAGACAAGGACAGTATATCCGCAGAATACACTTTGGGCGGTATGTCCAACAACATCTTTGCATCCCGCTATGTCTCATATATCCCCGAAAAAGAACAGCTGATTGCGCAGGTACAAGCTGTTTTGAACGAGTGGCATGGAAAAGAAAACAAGTGAATCAATCAACAACCCCATATGAGTATTTAAGGAGAACGCAGCATGGAGCCGCGTTCTCCTTTTTATATAGCAAAATGATGAAAGGAGTACCCCATGTCCAGCAAGGAAACAGTGACGCAACTTCCATTGTCGGAGCTGTACCCATTTCCAAACCACCCCTTCAAAGTTCGGGATGATGATGCGATGCGCGGGATGATGGAGAGCGTCAGCCAATATGGCGTACTGACCCCGGCCATTGTCCGGCCTCGTTCGGCAGGTGGGTACGAGATCATCTCCGGCCACCGGCGCAAACACGCCAGCGAAGCGGCAGGGCTGGAGGTGCTCCCGGCTATCGTCCGGGACATGGACGATGATGCCGCCACCATCCTGATGGTAGACAGCAACATCCAGCGGGAGGACATTCTTCCCAGCGAGAAGGCCCGGGCATATAATATGAAACTGGAGGCGATCAAACGCCGCGCCGGGAGACCCGTCACTAATTCGCCGCAAGTTGCGGCGAATTTTCGCAGTGACGATGAAGTGGCACGGGAGGCCGGTATCAGCGGTGATACAGTGCGGCGCTATATCCGGCTCACCGAACTTTCACCCCAGCTTCAGCAGATGGTGGATGCGAAGGAAATTGCACTGACCCCGGCTGTGGAGCTCTCCTACTTAAAGCCGGAGGAACAGTCCCTTGTTGTGGAGGCTATGGACAGTGAGCAGGCCGTTCCCACCTTGGCCCAGGCCCAGCAGCTGAAAAGAAACAGTCAGGAGGGCGGCTTAGACCGTGCTACAGTCTTGTCCGTCCTATCAGTGGACACTCCCCCGTTTCCCACGGTCCACCCTCCTGTCCCGCCGAAGCCTCCAAAGCCAGATAAGTCGGAGAGCACGGCGGACACCGGCCCCGGGCGGGAGCGGA
>CATJCP010000153.1 GCA_949737515.1 uncultured Oscillospiraceae bacterium
CGTCCTTTTGTTTGTTCCAGGCAGACCGAGGGAGCCAAAGCATACACGGAGGAGGATATCCAGTCCGCAGAGGCTCGACTGGGGTATCAGCTGCCTGTCCCTCTGCGGGAGCTGTATCTGGTGATGGGAGAGGTCTTCTGCCGGAAGGATGTGCCATACGTCCGGGAATATTTTCTCCCCCTGGACCAGCTCCGCTGGGATGGCCGGTATCTGCTCCTGTATGCCAGTACCTCCAGCAACCGAGGCTATGGAATTGACCGGAAGGACCCCTATACGGATGTGTTCCAGTGGAAGCGTGAGGGGCTGACACCGGAAGGACAGCTCCTCCCGGACAGCGGGAAGCCCCGCCGATCAGAGGTGGTTCGGAAAAGCCCATATAGGAATTTCTCTTCCAAGCTAACTTATTGGGACTGCTTTATATATCGAAAAGTTTTGGATCTGATTTATGATGGATGGTTTTTCCGCGGAAACATTACAGATGAATTAGACCCTTTCTTTGTCTGCTCCCTTTTGCCAAAGCCCGCCCCGGCGGTGCGTGAGATGCGGAAGAATTTGGAAAAATACTTCGCACCTCTCTGCCAACACCTGGAGCTGAATCAGGTTCAGCTATTCGGTAAAACGATGGGGCCGGAGGATGTTCTGGTTTATGGCTGGATCAATCAGACAACAAACTGCCTGCTACTAATGGATCATACAGAACACAATTACGGATTGATTGCCGGGGAGCCGGTTCCGTACAGCTTTGCAGAGGAGGTGGAACGCCAGACAGGATTGGTGTTCTACGCGGCCAATCAAACAGGGATGGATCGGGTGCGGGCCCGCGCAGAGGAGATGAAGCAGGCTGGTCTGCTCTGAATGATTTGATAAAGAAGCACACAGGAGGAACTATGAGCGGCACGTTACAGATATACGGAATTGAAAAAGAATTGAAGACCATCCGGCAGTTCATCACTCCGGAGCGTTTGAAAGAACTGAAAAAATGGAGGTGCTATTCGGAGCATGAAATATCCGCAGCAGAAAAGCGACTGCACACGAAGCTGCCTCCTCCTGTCCGGGATATTTATCGGTATATGGGAGACCTGTTGATCACCAACGGCTATCTGCGCCCATTAGAACTCCTGCACTGGGAGGGCAAGTATCTGGGGTTTTTCCTTGCTCCTGGGGAGGGCGTCATCATCGGGATACAAAAAGGTGAATCTTCTGGCAATTTATATTCCTGGGAAGAAAATGATCCCAAAGAGATAGCTTGGGAATATGAGGATGAACTGACAGATGCCTGTGAGGAGGGGGACGAAGAAAAAAAGCAAAAGGCGGTGGCGGCTTATCAAAAATATTGGAAAAAGCTGAATATTCCCTTGATCCACTCTCCGTTAAACATCTGTAAACTTGAGAACGACCCCAGGTATAACCATATCTTGGACGGATACGGGCTGTTTCTGGTAATCCACGCTATTCAGGAGTGGGAAGAAATGACGTGGAGGGAGCATACCGATGAACCACACTGCCTGTTTAGTGATTTTTTCCCTGCCGAGTTTTCACGGGAATATTTCCAAAACTTAGCCAAACAGATAGATGTCGATTATCAACCCCTCTCAGATCATCCTGAACTGATTGGATTGGAAGTCACCCCTTTGCAGATGGCATACGTCCACAAAGACCAACAGGCCCTCCTGATCTTGGGAGATCAACCGGTCGCTCTGAAGCTCCTGACAAGGACAGTTGCAGAACATGACCTCATCGAAAGGCTTCAAGAGCAAACTTGTCTGGCTTTTCATGTTGGATTTTGATATGCTATTAAATCAGGGCGGTGAAATGGCAACGGCAAAAATCCAGACGGTCAATGGTGTAAGAATGGAGATTTTTTCGCGCCCTTTGTGAAAAAATACTACTCGGCCCTTGACGGTCTGGATAGGCGGAACGGACATATGACGGGGATTGCTTTCGACAGAGAGATATTCTATACTTGATGGCAAACTAACCAACAAGTCTGGAAGGAAAGGAGTCAGATGCTTTTGAAGCAAATTAAATATTATAACTACCCAACCGGAAAAAACATTACTCCGTTTCAAGCTGTGGATGGAGATAATTACTTCATGGGTGCAGGAGAAACTTTCACTTATTTGGGCAACTATGAGGAAATCGGAAATATCAGAGACCCATGGGAGAAGAGAAGCCTGCAAATACCGGGTGCTTTTGTGCTGAATATCTTCAAAAGGCACTCAGTGATAGACCGGGGCGAGGTGGTTTTTACTAACCTACATTTTGACGATGGATACAGGATTGGAGAAAGCCGCCTGAAAAATGTTCAGTTCGTGATACTAACGGATTGGATGCAGGAATATCATGTGGATTCCTGGGGAGATAAAGCAAAATTGAAGTCCTTTGCCATCCGGGATGACAGCGGCGAGTTTAACGCTACATTGCAAATGAAGCTGTTTGACAGTGCGGAGGAAGCAATCACAACCGCCATAAAAATCTCCAAAGAGCAGTTTGCAAAATGCGTTGTGGCACAGTGGTTTGCAGATTTAGACCGACATTAGGTGCATTTAGCTCCTCCTGTTGAATATAAAAATCACATATTATTGGAGAGGGATGAAAAGCTAAAGCGGAGGGCGGTTCAGTGTCTATCTGTTGCCTTATCTGTCACCTCTCCATATCCTGCGCCCTGTGTGCCTGTTCCCTCTGTTCCTGCCGCAAGATACTGTAGACGCTCTTTCGTATCTGCTCGGCTTCTTTCACTTCCCCCCCATCCTGTTCTTTGGAGGAGGCTGGGGGCGCGGGGGCAGCTTTACCGTAAACCTACCAGCAGCCGCCGCATCAGTGCAGACGGTTTTGCCGTTAGAATGGAGCGGACGAAAGCGGGGGCAGGGTTGTAAAATCCTGTTCCCCGTTTTCGGCGGCGAAATGGCAACGGCAAAAATCCAGACGGTCGATGGTTTAAGAGCA
>CATJCP010000154.1 GCA_949737515.1 uncultured Oscillospiraceae bacterium
ATAGACGTTCAGCACTGGAACCAGATTGTAATTCTGGAATACAAAGCCGATTTTCCGGCGGCGGAAGATGGTAAGGGCTTCGTCGCGCATGGCAAACAGCTCCATACCGTCTACTGTCACAGTGCCGGAGGTAGGGCGATCCAAACCCCCCAGCATATGGAGAAGGGTAGATTTGCCGGAACCAGAGGTTCCCACCACTGCCACAAATTCCCCTTCTTCCACTGTCAGGTTTACGCCGTCAAGGGCTTTGACGGCAGTATCGCCGGAACCGTAATATTTTTTCAGGTCTTTGGTTTCTAATATTGTCATAAAAATTCCTCCTGCGTTTTAAGGTTTCTTTGAAACTGTCATTATTATAATAGATCAATCTTTCCAGAGCCTTTCACAAATCGAACAGTTTTGAAAGATTTCAAAAAATTCACCAAAAGGGGAACCGCAATATCCCCATAAAAACCAGGCAGCCCTCCGGATACTCCTGCGGGAGAAATCCGGAGGGCTGCCTGGGGAAAATGGAAAAGCCAGATATTGTTTACGCATCCAATGCCGGAGATTCTTTCAGCAGCGATTCCAGGCGGCTGACCTCCTCTTTTAGATGCTTGATTTGGAACTGGTATTCGATCCGCTTCAAAAGTTGGATCTCAGTGACTGGCTTGGTGACAATCTCGGTGGCGCCCTGGAGATACAGGTTATGGATAATACCCATATCCAGGCTTTCCGATATCGTAAAAATAACAGGGATATCCTTTGTCTGCTCCCCCTGTTTCAAGACCTTCAGAACATCCAGCCCGCTCATCCCGGGCATGTCCAAATCCATGAGGATCAAATCGGGAAGGGGGTTCGATTTGAGAAAACCCAGTGCCTGAACGCCGGAATACATTTCAATGCCCTTATACTTGGGAATCAGGTGTGCTTTACAAATCGCATTGTTAATCTTATCATTACTCACAATCAAAACAGTGTCCATCTATAAACCCCCTATGTGTAACATGAAATGTGTGAACATGAACAGTAATAATATATTGGGAAAAGTTTAAACCATCTGCTGAGGAGTTTCTCAACTTTCAGGTGTTTTTGCCTCCAATTATTATATCATGAAAAGTTCAAAGAATGCAATAGAATTTATGAATGATCACCAGGGAGTAATTTTTAAAAAGGATAGATAAAAACTGTTTTATTAACTTACTGCTTTAATAAAATGAATATACATCTATGAAATCATTAAGTTTGTGTAAAACAATGTAAAACCAAAAAAATAATTATTGATAATAGACAGAGCTAGGCCAGACCAGCCAGCGCTTGTTCGTCCATCTCTGGAGTGTTCTCCAGTGGGAATGGAATCCCCATATCCCGGTATTTTTCCAGGCACAGCTTGCGGAAGGGCAGGAGCTCCACCTTTTCCAATGTCCTCCATTCCTTCAGGTATTCCCGCAGGGCGCGGATGTGTTCCCTTCCATCCGTCAGCCCCGGCACAACCACATGCCTCGCCCAAATGGGGATATTCCGCCCTTCTGCCATCCTGCGGAAGCGCTCCGCCTGTTCCAGGCTTCCCCGGCATTTTTCCTCATAATCCCTCTGGGTGAGAAATTTAATGTCCAGCAGGATCAGGTCTGTATATTCCAGGACCGTCTCCGCCCTCTGCAGGTTTCCGTTTCCGGATGTGTCCAACGCGGTGTGGATCCCTTCCTCCCGGCAGCGGCGGAAGAGCTCCCCCACAAACTCCGGCTGCATCAGCGGTTCCCCGCCGGAAACCGTCACGCCGCCCTTTCTCCCGAAATACCCCCGGTATCTCCTCAGCCTTTCCACAACCTCTGCCGCCGTATATGCTTGGCCCCCCGCGGGATCCCAGGTATCCGGGTTGTGGCAGTAGACGCATCGCAGAGGGCATCCCTGCATAAACACAACATACCGCAGCCCCGGGCCGTCCGCCGCCCCAAGGGACTGGAAGGAGTGTATCCGCCCTTCCGCAGGTCTTTCCATTTTATTTCCGCCCCCTTCACCGCTGGTCAATCCCCAAACGCTTACATCTTGGTATGGAAGGTCCGGGAGATCACTTCCCTCTGCTGCTCCCGGTTCAGCTTGTGGAAATTCACAGCATACCCCGACACCCGTATGGTCAGGTTGGGATATTGTTCCGGGTGCTCATAGGCGTCCATCAGCGTCTGACGGTTGAGCACATTGACATTCAGATGGTGCGCCCCCTTCCCAAAGTATCCGTCCAGCAGGCAGGCCAAATTTTCCAGCCTGTCCTCTTCCGTTTTCCCCAGGGCGTCCGGGACAATGGAGAAGGTGTTGGAGATCCCGTCCCGGCAAACGTCGTAGGAGAGCTTTGCCACTGAATTCAGCGCAGCCAGCGCCCCGTTTTTCTCCCTGCCATGCATGGGGTTCGCGCCGGGCGCAAAGGGCTCCCCCGCCTTTCTGCCGTCGGGGGTGGAGCCGGTCTTTTTCCCATACATCACATTGGAGGTAATGGTGAGAATGGACAGGGTGTGCTCCGCCTCCCGGTACAGCGGATGTTTCTGCAGCTCCCGGAAAAACAGCTCCACTTGCTCACAGGCGATGCTGTCCACCCGGTCGTCGTCGTTGCCATAGGCGGGGAAATCACCCGTTGTCTCAAAATCCGAGATAAGCCCTGTCTCCGGATCCCGGATGCACCTGACCTTGGCATACTTAATGGCGGACAGGGAGTCGGCCAGAACGCTCAGCCCTGCCACCCCAAAGGCCATAAACCGGTGGACGCTGGTGTCATGGAGGGCCATCTGGGTTTTTTCATAGGCGTATTTATCGTGCATATAGTGGATGATGTTCATGGTGTTGGCATAGGTGCGGGCCAGCCAGGGGCGGTAGAAGTCCATCAGCTCCATGACCTTGCCGTATTCCAGGTAATCCCCCTTATAAGGCTCGTGCTCCGGACCTACCCGCTGGTTTTTCACCTCGTCCATGCCTCCGTTGAGGGACATGAGCAGCAGCTTGGCCAAGTTTGCCCGCGCCCCGAAAAACTGCATCTGCTTGCCCACCTTCATGGCGGAAACGCAGCAGGCAATGGCGTAATCGTCCCCGTAAACAGGGCGCATCCGGTCGTCATTCTCGTACTGAATGGCGTCGGTATCACAGGATACCTTTGCGCAGAAGGTCTTAAAGGCCTCCGGCAGCTGCTGGGACCAGAGGACGGTCAGGTTGGGCTCCGGAGCCGGGCCCAGGTTGTACAGGGTGTGGAGGACGCGGTAGGAGTTCTTGGTGACCAGCGGCCGGCCATCCTCTCCCATGCCGCCCACCGCCTCGGTGATCCACATGGGGTCCCCGCCGAACAGCTCGTTATAGTCCGGGGTCCGCAGGTGGCGCGCCATGCGCAGCTTGATGACAAAATCGTCCATGATCTCCTGGGCCTGCTCTTCAGTCAAAATCCCGTTTTGCAGGTCCCGTTCAAAGTAAATGTCCAGAAAAGTGGAGACTCGGCCCAGGCTCATGGCAGCCCCGTTCTGCTCCTTGATGGCTCCCAAATACCCAAAGTACAGCCACTGGACCGCCTCCTTGGCGTTGGCCGCCGGGAGGGAGATATCAATGCCATACATGGCCGCCATCTCCTTCAGCCTGCCCAGAAAGGTAATCTGCTGGAACAGCTCCTCCGAAAGGCGGATGGTCTCCACATTCATCTCTCCCCTGGCAAGGGCGGCCTTGTCCCGGCGCTTTTCCTCAATCAGACGGTCAATGCCGTAGAGGGCCACCCGGCGGTAATCACCGATGATCCGCCCACGCCCATACGCGTCGGGAAGGCCGGTGATCAGCCCGCAGTGCCGCGCGGCACGGGTCTCCTCCCCGTAGACCCGGAACACCCCGTCATTGTGGGTGGTGCGGTACTGAAAGCTCTCCTCCACCTCCCGGGATAGCTCGTAGCCGTAGGCCCGGCAGGCGTCCCGGGTCATTTTGATCCCCCCAAAGGGGTTTACCCCCCGTTTTAAGGGGCGGTCGGTTTGGAGCCCCACAATGATCTCCTCTTCCCGGTCCAGATAGCCTGGCTTATAGCTGAGGAGGGAACTGACGGTGTGGGTGTCGATATCCAGCACGCCCCCCAGGTCCTGCTCCAGCTGGAGAAGATGCTGAAACTTTTTCATCAGCCGTTGGGTGCGGGCCGTAGCCGGAGCCAAAAATTGGCTTCCGCCGGTATAGGGGGTATAGTTGGTCTGAATAAAGTCTCGTACGTCGATGGTTTCCTGCCATTTTCCGGGTTTGAAGCCGTTCCAGCCTTGGTACATTTCTGCATTACCTCCTGTTCGGTTGAGGAGGCTGTCCCTTTGTACACAACAAAAAAGACAGCCCCCGCTTACGCGGCGCTGCCCAGACGGTCGGCATTGTGTCAGCCAGTCCAGTCCCTTGTGGTTATCCCACACGGCGTCAAGCGCCGTTTCCGTCAGTTCTGGAGGCTCGTTTTTCTATCTTATGTATACATGTATACAGTATAGCGGCTGCGGGCAGAGGTTGTCAATAGGTGCTTTAAAACTTTTCAAAAGTTTCCTATCCCCTGACGCCCTGTAATTGTAAAATTATTTCATCCTCCCTGGAAAATCTTTTCAAGCAGCGGAAAATATGGTATCATAAATTTATCTTTTGGCTACAATAGAGGAAATAGGCTATTTTCTCTTCGCCTTTGCCAGAGACTGTAATTGGGAAAGGGAGTTTGAAATTTTATGAACTGGCTGGATAAACTGGAACGAAAATACGGCAGGCTGGGCATCCCGAATTTAATGCTCTATGTTGTCACCACCATGTTATTTGTTGCAATCTTTGATATCGTCCTGAGGATACCGCTGTCCAGTTACTTTGCCCTCAACCGGGCCGCCGTCATGCACGGCCAGATCTGGCGGCTGCTGACCTTTATCTTTGTACCGCCCGCCTCCTCGGTGCTGACCCTGGTCCTAGCGCTGTACTTCTACTATTTTATCGGCAGCACGCTGGAGCGGGTGTGGGGGACCTTCCGCTTTAATGTGTACTATCTCTGCGGGCTGATCGGCTGCATGGCCGCCGGGATGATCACAGGCTACGGTTCCAACGACTATCTGAACCTTTCCCTGTTCCTGGCCTTTGCCTACCTGTTCCCCAACCATGAGGTGCTGCTGTTTTTCATCATTCCCATTAAGATGAAATACCTTGCCTATCTGGACTGGGCGCTGTTCGCCCTCAGCCTGATCTTTGGAAGCTGGGCCAGCCGGGCTGCCGTCATCGCCTCTCTGATCAACTTCTTCCTCTTCTTTGGGCCGGATATCTGGCACCGGATTAAAATGCGCCGGGGCAACGACACACAGCGCAACTTCCGCAAATACTACCGTCAGAACCGGAACCGGTGGTAATCCTTACGGCATAAGCCAACAAGCCAAGGCGCCGGGCTCCCTGGAATGGGGGTCCGGCGTTCTCTGCATGTTACGGCTGTACAGCGGTTTCCAATGGGGCCTGGGAGAAAGAGACCTCCGCCGTAAAAAGATCCGCGTCCGTCACAATCCGGAAGCTGCCGCCGCAGGCCTCGGTAAAGCTGCGGGCAATGGACAGCCCCAAACCGCTCCCACCGTCGGTGCGGCTCTTGTCCCCGCGGACAAACCGCTCTGTAAAGTCAACGTCATCCGGCAGTTCTGTTTTTGAGGTGTTCTTAACCGATGCGGTAAAACAGCCGTCCTCCTGTTTCAGCGATACATAAATCCGCGAGCCTTCCAAAGAATACTGCAGTGCGTTTTGGATCAGGTTTTGGAATACCCGGTACATCCGCTGCCCGTCTGCCTGAACCAGCGCTGGGGAGTTGGGCAGTTCGGCGCGGATGGAACAGGGGGATTTTGCAATTTCATCGTCCATGTCCGCAAGGGTCTGCCGGATCAGCTTGCCGAAATCCAGGACTTCCTCTTTCAGCGCCAGTTGGTGGGTGGCGGCTTTGCTGACATCGAATACATCCTGTACCA
>CATJCP010000155.1 GCA_949737515.1 uncultured Oscillospiraceae bacterium
GAAAATGGGCAGCTGAAGGATACCCATGGGGATTATCCGAAAGCTGTACGCACCCTGGCGGAAAAGGAAAAGGTTCCCTGTATTGACCTGTCGGCCCTCAGCATGGATCTTATGTCCGCCATGGGGGAGGAGGCTTCCAAGGAGCTGTTTACCAAGGTACAGCCAGGTAGCTATCCAGGGTACCCGAAGGGTCACGATGACAACACCCATTTCTGTCAAAAGGGTGCCATGGAGATTGCTTCTCTGGTGGCAGCAGAGATGAAAAAGCTGTTCCCAGGCGCTTTTGAATAGGGAAAAGACAAAAAAGATATTTCGGATCAAGAAAGGCGTTGATCGTTAAAATGAAAGCGCATATGCGGAAAGCCAGCCAGCAGCCAAGGGAAACGGCGCTGCTGTTCTGCCTGGAGGCGGAAAAAGGGGAGAGAGCCCGTCAGGCATTGGAAAACTTTGGAGCAAAGACAGTATTGGCCGGGCCGGCGGATGCCGTCCAGACCCTTGGGGCTCTGCTGTGCATGGACGGATTCCCGCGGCATGAATATGAGGGGGATCCAGACCAGGACCCAGGGCAGAAATCCTGGGAAGAGGCAATTGTTTTTTCTGGATTTGAAAATTCCCGGCTGAATGCCGTTCTGTCCCGGCTGAGGTCAGCAGGGGCGTCCGTTGACTATAAGGCGGTGCTCACCGTCAACAACCAGGGCTGGACCATGGCCCACCTGATGGGGGAGTTGGCCAGAGAACACAGTATCTTCTCCAAGCTGGACCAGATGCGGTCACTGATGAGGCAGCTTCTCAGCCGTGATCCCAAAAAGCTCTCCGAACAGGATCGGAAAGAGGCTGCAGAGGCGATTGCCAGAGCCAGTGCGATTATGAAAAAACCTTCAGCCTCTCAGGAGGATGAAATGGATATGGCCATCGCGGCACTCCAGCGCTCCATCGCCATGGCCATGGCCGCGGATATCACCGGTTCAGCCGGAGCTGCTGCTGAACCTGCTCAGGGTTCTGAAGAGCCCGAACAAGAATAAGTTATGATCAAGGATTGCAATTAGTTTATTTGTTAATTCGCTTATTTGCGAATTAACATTTGTTGCTGCCGGAAACTTTGCGTTCCGGGACAAACCATATATTATAGGGGAAAGGAGAGGCGTCCTGAATGCAGGATCGAAATTACAGGAAAGAAGAATTTGAAGAATATGTAAAAGAAATCATGGAAACCTATCGGGCGGTCGGGCTGGCAGTCACTGTGGTCAGCCCCCAAAGGACGGAATACCGCCGCTTTTTTGGCTGGCGTGATGAGGATAAACGCCTTCCCATTGACGAAAACACATTGTTTGGCCTTGCCTCCATCACCAAATCCTTTACTTGTTTAGCTGTTATGCAGCTCCACGAAAAACGGAAGATTAATATCAACGATTTGGTATCCGACTATATTCCGGAGTTTCAGAACCTTCATCAAAAGCCTGTGCGGATCTTCCATCTGATGAGCCACAGCGCGGGATTTTTCCCTCAGAAGCGCCTTTGCGCGGTACCGGTGGCGCGGGAGATAGGGATCTTTGACAGCGGGGAGGATCTGGCCTACAGTGTTCCGCTGGCCGAGGAGGGGGTCCGCCGGGTGGCGGCCAATCTGGACCGGCAGGAGGAGCGCATTGCGGCTCCCGGGGAATTTCTAAGTTATTCCAATGATAGCTATGGCCTTCTGTCCGATATTGTGCGGCGGTATGGAGGGGAAAGTACTTACGCCGGATATGTTAGAAAAAATATTCTGGAGCCCCTGGGAATGGAGCGCAGCGGCTGTGATTTTCTCAGGGTCGCCGCTGATCCCAATGTCTCTGTCCTGTACTCCTTCTCTCCGGAGGGGAAGAGGACCGCAACAAAGGATTTTTACGACAACGCTTTTGTCCTGATGGGCGGCGGGGCCATGAAATCCACTGTCGCTGAGATGGAAAAGTACCTTCGGATGTATCTGCTGTCCGGCTGGGGGGAAATGGAACAGATTGTCCAGAGCGAGTCTATCGGGCAGATGGTGATCCCCCAGGTCAACTACCGGTTTGGATGGAAATACGGGTTTGGGCTGTCCATTTCCAAAATCGGCGGGCTGCGGGTGATTGGGCATGGAGGGAGCCTGCCCGGGGTGTCGTCCCAATTTTTGTGGTCGCCGGAGCTTCAGCGCGGCATAGCGGTGCTGTGCAATACCAGTGGGGTGCCTGTGGTAAACATCGCTTTGGCCGGAATGCGGATCATGGCGGGTCTGCCGATGCAGGGGGGGCGGATCTGGAAGGAAAAAATATGGGATTTGAGGGATATAGAGGCCGCCTGTGGGGTTTATTCCTGCGGCGAAGGAAGCCGGGCGGAGATCGTTTTGCGGGAAGGCGGCTTGGGCCTGCGGGAGAACAACAAAATTCTTCCCCTGACTATGGCTGCCGCCGACGCGCTGGTCTATCAGGACAGGATGGCGGAGCTGGACCTGAAGGTCTTCCGGAAAAAGGACGGGACCGTTTGGGGGCTGAGGAAAGGCGGCCGGGTACTGGCCAGGGAAACGGACCCAATAGAAACGGGATAGTCAGGTGCCGTAAATTGCGGCTATCCGCTTAAAAAACAAAAGGGAAAGAAAAAGAGGTGCATCCATATGCGTTTGAGAAAAGACGTGCTGCGGTTCCCGGAGGGGAAGACCAAGGCTTTTACCCTGAGCTATGACGATGGAGTGATCCAAGATAAACGCCTGATCGCCCTGTTCGATCAGTATGGCGTTAAGGGAACCTTTAACCTGAACTCTGGGACCTTTGGCCAGGAGGATCAGTACAGCCATTTGAAGGTAAAGCACACCAAGATACTGGAAAAGGAAGTGGCAGAACTCTACCGCAACCATGAGATCGCCTGCCACACAGTCACCCACCCCGATCTGTCCGCGCTGCCCTCCAACACTGTTTTGTACGAGGTGCTGACAGACCGCAAGAGGCTGGAGGAGCTTTCCGGGAAGATGGTCAGGGGGATGGCTTATCCCTTTGGAACCTTTGACGGGCTGGTAAAGGATTCCCTCTGCGCAGCGGGGATTCTCTACTCCCGTACTGTGCAAAGTACCCATGACTTCTCCATCCCAGACGATTTCCTGGAGTGGAACCCCACCTGTCATCATGATGACCCTGAGCTGCTCCCTTTGGCCGGTGCTTTCTTGGAAAAGGACGGTTCCAGACGTCCCAAACCAAAGCTCTTTTATGTCTGGGGGCATTCCTATGAATTCGACAACAATCAGAACTGGGAGGTCATGGAAAACCTTCTGAAACGGGTTTCCGGCCATGAAGAGGTCTGGTATGCCACAAATATCGAGATTGCGGAGTACATAGAAGCAGCCGCCAGCCTGCGGTATTCCGCTGATGGGGGTATGGTCTTCAACCCCACCTGCCGGACGGTCTGGATGAACATCCTGGACAGGGAATACTGCATCCACAGCGGAGAAATGGTCAGGATCGTAAGAGATTAAAAGGGATTATCATCAGTCGGAGCCGCCTGTTTGAGCGGCTCCTTTTGCATTTCAAAGCTTGTCCGTCCTCCAATGTGCCCCGTACCAGGGGCTTTCCTCTCCTAATGGATAAGCCGGGAGGGGAAAGCCATGGGGCGGTATCCCCGCCGTTTGGAAATCTATAAAAAGCGGCGGTTTCAGCGGAGCGGCAAGTCACGGGCTCAAAGGCCACCTGCTCCAAACCGGACGCGAATTTTCCAGTATCCGGTCCTCCTGCATTTGGCGGGGTAATACATCCTATGTAGAAACAGGTGAAAACGTGCCGAAACAGAAAAAAACGCCCCGAAGAGGGAAAAAAGTCTATGACAATGCTGTGAACTTTTGTGGAGGATGTTGACCTTTTGTGTCATTTGGTATAAAATAAACTAGATGTATTGTCCGAAAAGCGGAAGGTACATCTTAACCGGTAAGTCATAGGGCGCCTTTAAGTTGCCCTGAAAATCAAAAATAGATAAGTGCTCACAAAGGCCAGGGCGATGTTTGCCCGGTTCCCGCTTATCCCCAGGGGTGGAAAATCGGGCTCTTGAATCTGGCGAAAATGGGAAGACTGGAAAAGGGAAAAGAAGGAATCCATTTCCCAAATATGGGAGGCGCTGAACTTGGAAAAGTTGGTAAAGATTTCGCCCTCTATCCTTGCGGCGGACTTTTGGCGGCTGGGAGAGGAGATCGAGAGGATCGAATCCGCAGGGGCAGATATGCTTCACATTGATGTAATGGACGGTCATTTTGTCCCCAATCTGTCTTTTGGCATTCCAGTGGTAAAGAGCGTGCGGCCCCATACCCATCTGCCGCTGGACGTCCATCTTATGCTGTCGGAGCCTATGAAATATCTTTCCGCCTTTGCTCAGGCAGGGGCAGATGGCATTACCTTCCATGTGGAAGCAGAGGGTGATCCTGTGCAGATCATCGCAGCAATCCACCGCATGGGGAAGCGGGCAGGCTTATCGCTCAAGCCCGGCACTCCCGCTCAGGCCGCCTATCCCTTTTTAGCGGATCTGGACATGGTCCTGATCATGACAGTGGAACCAGGCTTCGGCGGCCAGAAATTTATGCCGGAGACAATGGAAAAGCTTTCCCAGCTCTCCCGGTATTGCCGGGAAAGGGGATATTCGCTGGATTTTGAGGTAGACGGCGGCATTGACCCCTCCACCGCCCCCATGGCGGCGGAAAGCGGAGCGAATATTTTAGTGGCTGGCTCGGCTTTGTTCGGAAAGCCGGATTATGCCGTTGCCATGGAGCAGCTCCGGAGGCTCTAAAAAGCCCTGGAACTATTCTTCCCAGCACCGCGCCAGCTTTTTTAAAGCGTTCTGGCTGGCAAGGAGCTGGCCGTGTTCGCCGCAGTATGCCGCCGCCAGATGGCCTGTTCCGGCATAGCGGCCCCTTCGCAGCAGTTCCCTGTGGCAGGGAGGCTGTTCCTTCCGCTGGCCGGTTCCAGTGGAAAGGGGATGCTGAAGCCGGCAGAGGATGCGGTATTCCCCTGGGAGGCGGTAAAGGGAACACCGGCATTCATCAGCGCCTGGAAGGGTTCTTTGGGCTTCCAGGTGTGCGGCGGCTTTTCCCAATGCTTCCAGAGTGGGAAAGGCAAAGGCGAAGATGCTCTCAGGCCTGGACAGGTGGTCTGTTCCACAGCCTAAAACGGTAAAGAGGATGGTGCATCCGCCTTCCAAGGTGGGAAATGCCTCAATCAGCAGCTTTGCGCCATCTGGGCAAAGGAAGCCTGCCCTCAGGCGGGCGGTTTCCAGCAGATGGGTTAAGATACGGCGGGTGCGGGGGTCGCCGTAATCCATCTGTTCGTAGGAGACGCCGAAGGAAGCCATATCCTGTGGGGTCAATATTATTTTAATCTTCCCTTTCTTCTGTGGTTCCAATCGCATGAACCAAACCCCCTTTGCGTATGAATAGGAAACAGACGGCGTTTTTTGCCGCTGTGGGCATAATATAAGCGCCGTCATTTGTTATGAGAAAATAAAGGAGGCCGAACAAGCCGCCATGATATCTATATGGAGACGTGGAATCAAGCCGGAACAAAAAAAGGAGCCGGCGCTCAATCGTGATATTCAGGTATTTACTGAAAATGTAGCTATCAGCCGTCTGATACCGGAGACAAGGAACATCAAGGATATTTCTCCGGCACAGATCATTGAAACCGCCAGAATTGCGGAGATAGCGGACGAGTTGGATGGAAAGCCTTTGTGGGAAAAGCTGGGACATTGGATGGGAAAATGTACGGGGGTTGTCGCTGACGCCATTGATGACGAGCCCTATCTCTCCAGCCGTCTGGCCCTGATGGTACAGCGCAGGGAGGACGTCGCCTCCGGACTGCAGCTTTGCGGCAAGGCCCTGGGAGTGGGGCCGGAGGGACAGTCTGCCGCTGTCTACCACAGCATAATCGCTTTCGGGTCCAAAATCCCCGACGGAGAGGATATGAAGATCCGCCGCCTCGGCGGAAAATACCCCATCGACCTGTCTGAACGGGAAAAAGGGGAGAAGAACGGGATCCTGTACATAGGGGTTGGGGCTATGGTCCACCTTCATCGGGCTGTCTTTGAAATGCGCCGCCAGACCACCGCCTTTGTGACCCTGGCGGGGGACTGCGTATCCGCCCCCTTTAATGCGGAGCTGCCCTTGGGGATGCCCTTAAAACGGGCATTGGAATTCTGCGGCCTTTCGGAGGATCCCACCTATATCTGCACCTCTGGTTCTCTCACCGCCAATGCGGTTTTGGACCCGGAGACCGCCTTTGTCGCCCCGGATACAAGGGCGATACTGGCGTTCCACCGGTATGACCATGCCGCCCCCGCCCCGTGTATCGGCTGTGGGAGGTGTATGGAGGTATGCCCCCAGCAGCTTCCGGTGTTTTACTTATACCGCGCGTCCTTGTACAAGCAGCTTTCCCTCCTGAAACGGATGGGGCAGGAGCGGTGCTTTGAATGCGGAGCGTGTACTTATGTCTGTCCCTCTCATTTGGATATGGTCCCGGTCCTCCGGCAGGGTAAGGAGCTGATTCTGGCCAGCTCCCAGGAAGAAGCAGCTGTTCTTTCCCCTCAGACGGAGGAGACCGGTCCGGAAACCCAGGAGGAGGCGCCGGCAGGCGCTCAGGAGGACGTTCAGCCGGGCAAGGCAGGGGATTCTGTCCCAGAGGCGGTGGAAGAGGTACAAAATGGAGAAAGCCCGACTGTTTCCGCGGAGGAGGACGCTGAAATCCTGGCAATAAAGGAGACGCAGTTTGGACGGGAGATTGGGAAGCCCACCCCGGAGAAGGAAGAGCTTCCCCCACCCTTAAAAGCCGAGGAGGCTTTCTCTGGGAAATCCAAATCTAAAAAGCGCTCTAAGAAGAAAAAGAGTAAGACCATAGAGTCCCCGGATACCCCTCTGCCCATTTCCGAATCCCAGGAGGACGTTCCGGCAGGCCAGCAGGAAACGGCTCTGCCGGAGGAGGCGGGGGAAACGCTTCCTGCTCCAGAGGTTTCCGAACGGGATGGAGATAAAGCAGCCGAAGAAACGGGCTCCACAGATGCAGAGATTGGGGAGGGTGCGGAGTCTCAGGTTACAGCTCAAGAGGCAGAGGCCAATGACGAACCTCCTTTGGCTCCCGATGAGGACCTCTCCCAGGACGCCGAATTGTCTGCGGAGGCCGGGCCCGGTCCGGAGAACACAGTTGAGAAAGCAATGGAGACAGAGGAGGCCGAAATGGGGACGCATTCCCCAGAAGTCCATCCGTCTTCCAGCGTGGTCAGGGCCAGGAAGATATCTGGCGGGAGACCGGCTGCCCAGGGACGCTCCTCTCCCAAGCGGGCAACGCCCCGCCCGGTTTCCAAAAAAGCCCCTAAGGCGGCCAAACGACCGCCTGCCTCTAAAACCATAAAGGAGTCTAAGCCGTCCCAGGAGGTAAAAGAGCCATGAGAGAATTTACGCCCGCCCCAAAGCGGCCTTTGACAAACCGCAAGCCCCTGATCCTCCTTTCCCGGGACAGCAGCAACGCCATGATGGGGGATATGGTCATCGCCATGCTCCCTCTGCTGGTAATGGCCTGTTACTTTTATGGCACCCGTCCCCTCATGGTCGCCCTGTGGGCGACAGCGGCCTGTAAGCTGGCGGACAGCCTCTGTTGCCTTGTTGCACGGCATAAGTTGATGCTGGGGGATCTCTCCCCGGTGGTGACAGGGCTGGTGATTGCCATGCTCCTGCCCGCTTCGATCCCCTATTATGTTCCCATTGCCGCTGGCTTTTTTGCCGTCCTGGTGGCCAAACAGCCCTTTGGAGGCACTGGCAACAACCTTTTTAACCCTGCCGCCGCAGGTTTTGCCTTTGCGGCAGTCTGCTGGCCCCAGTTGGTCTTCCGTTACCCCCAACCCCTGGAACGGCTGGAGGCCTTTGGACCGGTTACCGCCCGCCTGATGGAGGGCTCCGCCTACACCCTGAAACTGGGAGGGATTCCCTCAATTGACTGGCAGGAGCTTTTGCTGGGCAACTTTGCCGGACCTATGGGGGCCACTCACATTTTAGTCATGGCTACTTGTCTAATATTCCTACTGGCGCGGAAAACAGCTGACTGGCGGATTCCCTTGGGCTTTATCCTCACCGCTGCGGTCTTTTCCTTCTTCTTCGCCAGAATTCCCACCTCCCCCCTCAATTCCGTCTGCTTTGAGCTGTTTTCTGGGTCGGTGATCTTTACCGCTATTTACATGGTCACCGACCCGGTCACGGCCCCCAAAACCGGCTGGGGAAGATTTTTCTACGGCGCCCTTGCGGGGCTGTTCACCATGCTGATCCGGTACTACGGCGGCTTTGAGCAGGGCGGGATGTTCGCCGTTCTGGTCTGCAACGGTCTTTCCTTTGCCCTGGACCGGTGTTTTATCTCGGCAAAAGAATCTTTGAGGAGGGTGTTCGGTGAGCTTGCAAAGTTCCAAAAGTAAAGAGGTTTTTCACCGCTTTGACGGTATTCTGTGGGAAAATCCAGTTCTGGCCCTGGGTCTTGGCGTTCCCTTTGCAGTTATCGCAACTACATCCATGAAAAATGCCGCCGTCCTTTCCGCTGCCATGGTCTGTACGGCTGTTCCGGTCTTCCTTGTGGCCTCTCTCCTTGCCAGGTATATTCCCCAATGGCTGCGGGCAGTGGTTTATGCCTTGGTGGGCGCGATTGTCCTCATTCCCCTGCGCAGTGTGCTTGTCTCCTTTTCTCCTGCGGTCTTTGATTCACTAGGGGTCTATTTTTCCCTGATGGCTCTAAACCCAGCTGTAATGATTCCCGCCCTTTCCCACCGGATCACAGGGGGAAAACCCAGGTTTGCCCTGCTCAACGCCTTGTGCTATTCTCTGGGGTTTGCTCTGGTCCTCTTTGGGATCGCCCTGATCCGGGAGCCTATTGGGAGCGGTTCCCTTTGGGGGCGTCCGTTGGACATTCCCTTCCAGCTTTCCCCGATCCAGTATTCCTTTGGCGGCTTTATCCTGCTGGGATATTTTGCCGCAGCCTATCAGCTTTTAGAGCACCTGTTTGTCTCCCTGGCCAAGAAAAAGGCGAGAAATGCCAAAAAATTCCGTCCGGACAGAGAGAAGGCTTCAAAATCAGGATGGAGATCGAAAAAGGAAAAATTGGCTCTGGCTGAAACCGGTGAAAAAGAACAAAGCTCTGGGGAGAATGGGCATAATGTTTCTGAAAGGTCCAATAAGGATGGACTAAATCAATAGCGGGTTTGCCAACCGGCGAACCAATGCCCTGACTGTAATTTCCCGGAATGCTGCTGAACGGCGGCGTTGGAATGGAGGATATATGGAATTTTTAATGGACTTTGTCCTGCTGGCCATGACGGCCATAACGCTGGAAAATGCGATTTTTACCCGGGCGCTGGGGATCGGCAAAACGGTTTTCACCGTCCATCGGGGACGGCAGATACTGGTTTACGGAGGTATGGTGACGCTTTTGACGATGCTCTCCTCCGTGGCGGGATACTGGCTCACCGAGCTGTTGACGGCCATGGGCTGGTCCAGTTCTTATCGTTCCATTGTATATATTGTGGGGATGTCCCTGGTCTACATTATCTGCCACTTCGCCCTATCGCTGCTGCCCAAGCGGATCTCCTCCAGGGCCAATGGATATCTTTCCTTGGCTGCCTTTAATTGTGCAGTGCTGGGTTCCGTCATGCTTTCGGCAATGCAGTCCTATACCTTTCCCCAATACCTGGGCTTTGGTTTTGGAACAGGGGTGGGCTTTACCATAGCCTACTGGCTGGTGGTGGAGGGGCGCAGGCGGACCGAGCTCTCTGCCCTTCCCCGGTCCTTCCGCGGGTTTCCGGCAATGGTTCTTTACATCGGTATTATGTCCCTGGCGTTTTACGGACTGTCCGGCCATCAGCTTCCCCTGTAGGCTAGGGCGCGCTTGGAAAGGAAGGATGATGCAAATTGGCCAAGAAGCCAATTAAGATAAAAAGGTATCACGGTTATTTAGGGCAGCGCCGCCGGCCGGTGGTAACCTTTTTCCTGATGCTGGTGTGGGCGGTTCTGGTGGCAACGCTGGTGGTGGTGGGGATCGCCATCTATGAGCCGGTGATGGAGTATATCGCCCGCCGGGGAGAAGAGTCTTCCCAGGGGGAGAGCTCCCAGCCGGAGGAGAGCTCCTCCGAGCCCTCGATGGCGCTGTCTTCCTCCCAGCCGGAGGAGCAGGAGAGGGAAGAGGGCTTGGTCCGGGCGGTCTATCTGGCCCATTCGATACTGAGCGACAGGGAACAGATGGAGACATTTCTGGACGCCGCGGCGAAAAACGGCGCAACCGCAGTGGTAGTTGATATTAAAAACGAAAATGGCTCGGTTATGCACCAGTCCCAAGTAAAAACGGCGAAGGAGTCCCTGGCTATCTCCGACATTGCTGTGGATATGGCGGAAATCGCCGAAGCCATTTCCGCCAAAGGGCTGCGGCCCATTGCCCGGGTATATGCCTTTGAGGATCATGTGGCCTCCTACAGCCTGCGGCGGATGGCCTGTTTCTATCAGGCAGAGAGTATGCTTTGGTACGATAACGATCCTTCCAACGGAGGGCAGCCTTGGCTGAACCCTTATGCCCAGGAGGCGCGGAACTATGTCTTGTCCCTTGCGGCGGAAAGCGGGGAGCTGGGCTTCGAAGAAGTGATGCTGGCTGGGTTCCAGTTCCCTTGGGGATACCAGCTGGAAAATGTTTACTTTGGCGCAGACGCCGAAAACGTATCCAAATCCAGTACCCTGGAAAGCCTGGCTTCCCAGATACAGGAGCGCCTTGCCGCCATAGAGGTGGAAATGTCCGTTATGGTGCGGGCAAGCGATATTTTGGAGCCCAATGGCTTTACCTATGGGGAAGGGAACCCCCTGGACCGGTTCCAGTGCCCGGTGTATATTGATTTCTCCCCCAGCTATCTGCAGAACCGGTTCAGCAGCCAGTATATTTTTGGAGATGTTGTGCTGGAAAGCACAGCGGAACCCGCCGATGTGGTAAAAGCCGCCTATGACGCCCTGGAGTCCTCTCTGGACCGTCAATCTCTAAAAGATGGGGCCTACGGCGCTGTGGTGGAATGTGACGGGGCCCAAATATCTGCGGAGGGGATACGGCGGCAGGCGGAATTTTTCTCCGGACTGGGCATGGAGAATATCCTGTTCAGCAGTGAATTTTCCAGCTACCCTGCCAATACCAGATACAATGCCGGCCTGGATAAATAGCTTTCCCCCAAAAGCGGGACAGAGGAAAGGATGATCATCTTGAAAAAACGTAAAAAGCCTGGATTTCATATCCGCAAGCCTTCCAAAGGTCTAAGGCGTCCGGGGCACGGTCCTGCCCACAGGGCAGCGGAGATAGACCATTTCTCCCTGGTGGCCATATGTCTGACGGTGCTGTCCGCCTGTGCGGCCATTGTCGGTTTGGCGGCAGTTTTGGGGAGGATTGACGTTGTTCTGGAGCTCCGATATGTTCCCCGCCGGAAGATATCCTCCTGGTTTTCCAGACTGAGTGGAACTTGATGGCTGACAGAGGCCCGTTCCTGCTTTTCCAAAGGCAGGAGCGGGCCTCTCCCTTTGGATACGGCTTTGTGACATTTTCGCCTATTCCTTTGAGATTTTTGTACATATACATTTGTGTTTGTTTTTTGTATAATAAAAGATGGGGATATATAAATCTGTTTGTGCAAAAAAGAGAAAAAGAAAAAAGAAGGAAGATCCCCTATTTTTTGAAAGGATGATTGACATGAAACGTTCTGTCCTCTATGCGCCTGTGCAACACTTCCAGCCGTATATCCGTCTAACCGACGGCTCTCTGCCCCCTAAAGGGGTGGAGGTTTCCAGCTCCATGAAGGATGGATTTCTCACAGTAAAGGTGAAGAACCATTCTACACGGCATTTGGCGGTGCGGGAGGTGGTGCTTTACGAGACGCCCATTCCCTTTGGGGATATTACGCCCCAAACCATGTTTTACGGAGAAGGGTTCCAGATGCTGACCCAGTATACCGGGACTGTGGAAAATCCCAGGGTAATTGGGTCCTACGGGACTGACTGGGACTTCTTTAACTTCACCCGCAGTGCCTTCAACCGGGATATGTGGACCGTTTATAACTACATCACCTTTATGCCGGAGGGGAAGGACGCGCTGCTGTTGGGCTTCTGTTCCACCAACAAGTATTCCGGCGAGTTCCGGTTTAACCGGGAACGCTTTGAGGTTGTGATGAATACAGAGAACATCGTGCTGGACCGGGGAGAGGAATGGACCATGGAGGAGCTTTACGCTGCCTCCGGCGACCGGGAACAGCTGATCCAGGAGATGGCAGAACGTTTGAATCAGAACCATCCCCGCATGTATTGGCCGGAAATCCCGGTGGGCTGGTGCTCCTACTACTGTCTGCGCCCCATGACTGCCGACGGATTGGTGGAAAACGCTGAGGCCATGGCCAGGCGGATCCCAGAGCTGAAGATGATCCAGATTGACGCTGGATATAACGACCCCCAGAAGGGCTGGCTGGCCCCCAACCCCAAAATGGGAGGGGACATGAAGTCCACCTGCGAGCGCATCCGCGCCCACGGCATAGAGGCAGGGGGGTATCTGTCGCCCTTTATGCATTCCGCCAACCGCCATATCCCCCTGGAGCATCCCGATTGGCTGATTCAGGACGAAGACGGCTTCCCCACCCACAAAGTGGGCAGAAAGGAATATTTAATTCTGGACGGCACCAATCCAGAGGCAAGGGATTACCTGGTGAGCGTGGTGAAGCACTTCCACGACGAGTGGGGGATCCGCTATTTTAAATTGGACTTTATTGCCTACGGCGCTTTCCAGAGCGGTGTGCGGTACAACCGGAAGCAGACCGGCATTGAGGCCTACCGTCTGACCATGAAGGCCATCTGCGACGCGGTGGGCGGCGACAGCTTCATCCTGGCCTGCAACGCCCCCATGTGGCCCGCCATTGGCCTTTGCCACGGCAACCGGGTGACCAACGACATCCACCGGGACTGGAAACATATCCACAAAAACGCCGAGGAACTGTTCTGGAGAAACTGGATGAACGATACCCTCTGGTTCAATGACCCGGACGTAATCGAGCTGGAAAAGCAGGATCTCCAGAGCCGGGGGCCTGACGGGGAAATCATCATCAAATCCAGTGATATGACCGATGACGAGATCGAGTTCCACAAGGCTTTTGCCGCGGCCTGCGGCGGCATGATGCTCAGCGGGGACCTGATCGACGGGCTGTCGGAGAAAAATCTAAAGGTAATGAAAAAGCTGCTCCCGCCCAGCGGCGTTGCGGCGAAATTCGACGATTACACCTTTAAGGTGGGCAGGACGGAGAAAGATGGAAAGCTTATGCTGGAACTGTTTAACTGGGGGGAGGAAAACCAGTCCCTGGATGTGCCACTGAACGGGAGATACCAGGTACAGGACTTCTGGACGGACGAACCCATAGGGGAGTTTGAGGGTTCTGTTCCAGTGAAGGACATGCCGCCCCATTCCGGACGGGTTTTGCTGTGCACCCCAGTTTAACGCGGTTTCCCAATTTCAACCATAAGGAGGAAAAGAGATGTCAGTGCAGATGACAAAACGGGAGCGCCTGATGGCGGCCTTTGACCAAAAGCCGGTGGATCGAGTTCCGGTTGGATTCTGGTTCCATTTTCCGGAGGGAAAGCGAGAGGGGCAGGCGTGTATCGACGCCCACATGGAGTATTACCGCTCCAATGATCCGGACATGATGAAGATTATGTGCGACGGATATTTTACCTACCCGCTGGACTTCCCCATTGAAAAGCCCTCTGACTGGAGAAAGCTGGAACCCCTTACCGCCGATCATCCCTTTATTCGGGAACAGGTGGAGCGGGCCAAAGCTGTCGTCCAGGGAGTAGGGCCGGATACCTGCGCGTTTTACAATGTATTCGCTCCCTTTTCATCTATCCGCTTTAAAGCCGGTGATAAGCTGGTGATGGAACATCTGCGGGAAGATCCAGAATCGGTGCTGTACGCATTGGACGTTGTCGCCAAGTCGAACAGCCTTTTGGCCAAGCTCTGTGTCACGGAGGCTGGGTGCGACGGCGTGTATTACTGTGTCCAGGGCGGAGAGAAGGACCGTTTTTCTATAGAGGAATACCGCAAACTGATCACCCCCAGTGATAAGTACGTTCTGGAACAGGTCAACCAGGTGAGTGAAAACAATATCCTCCACTGCTGCGGCTGGGCGGGGATTCCCAACCATCTGGAGCCGTGGCAGGATTATCCCGCAAAGGTCATTAACTGGGCGGTATTCATTGAAGAGCTGGGCTTGGCTGAGGGCAAGAAGTTCTTTGGTGGCAAGACCGTTTTGGGCGGATTCGACAACCGGAAAACAGGGCTGCTCTACAATGGCGGCAAAGAGGAGATACAGAAGTTTACCAGGGAACTTTTGGAGGTTGCGGGGACAAAGGGCGTAATGCTTGGCGCGGACTGCACCTTGCCTTCGGATATTGACCTGGCCCACTTGCTGTGGGTGGTGGAAGCTGCGCGCGAATTTGGCAGCAAATAAAATTCATCGTTTGAAAGCGCCTGAAGGGCATAAACAGAGAAATTTTTAGAAGGGATTGTTTGTACATGGGCTACATAGCAGATGCAAACCGCTATGACGGAAGGATGGAATACCGTTTCTGCGGGAACAGCGGCTTAAAGCTGCCGGCGGTTTCCCTGGGACTTTGGCACAATTTCGGCCATACCGGCGTGTATGAAAACATGAAGGAAATGCTGTTTACAGCTTTTGACCTGGGAATCACCCATTTTGACCTGGCCAATAACTATGGACCTCCGGTGGGATCCGCGGAGGAGAACCTGGGACGGGTGCTGGCAACAGATCTGAAGCCCTACCGGGATCATCTGGTGATCTCCACCAAGGCGGGATTTCAGCATTGGGACGGCCCCTATGGAAACAAGGGTTCCCGCAAGTACATGATCGCCAGCCTCGACCAGAGCTTAAAGCGGCTGGGGCTGGAGTATGTGGATATTTTCTACCACCACTGCCCGGACAAGGACTGCCCCATTGAAGAGACCATGCTGGCCCTGGACCAGATTGTCCGCTCCGGCAAGGCGCTGTATGTGGGGATCTCCAACTACGGGACCCAGAGAGCAAAAGAGGCGCTGGCAGTCCTGCGGGAATTGAAAACGCCTTTTATCATTGACCAGAACCGGTACTCCATCCTGGACCGCAACGCGGAAAAGGACGGCCTGAAGGACTTCCTGGCAGAGGAGAAGATCGGGCTGATCACATACAGCCCCTTGGCCCAGGGCCTGCTGACAGACCGGTATCTCAACGGCGTGCCGGAGGACAGCCGCATCCGCACTGACGGGCGCTTCCTGAAAGAAGCGGCTGTGACCGAAGCCCAGGTACAGGCCAGCCGCAGCCTCAACGAGATCGCCCAGAGGCGGGGCCAGACCCTTGCCCAAATGGCGCTGAGCTGGATCCTGAAGGACGAAAGCACCACCTCGGTGCTGATCGGCGCAAGCCGGGCCTCCCAGATCAGGGACTGTGTGGGCTGCGTGAAAAACACCTCCTTTACCCCTGAGGAGCTGGCGGAGATCGACCGGATCATTGAACCGGTTGTGAAGCGTTAAAGGTTCAACAGAACCAAAGACATGAAGTGAAAAACAGCCGGCCGGAAAGCGGAAAAGCTTTTCGGCCGGCTGCTCTTTGTGATCGGTGTTGTTTGACCGGTACAACAAGGGATGCAGATTTACTTGATAAAATGTTTCTCCGCCAATTCAGAGGCCCACAGCACTGCCGCAACCGCTTCCTGGGCGTTTACCGTTTTTTTGTAGTTGACATAGATGTCATAGTTTTCCTGCACGCAGAGGCCCTGGCAGGCGTCCAGAATATCGACTCCTCCGTCCTGGCCCTTTACTGCCTTGGAACACATTCCCTGGTATGCCTTCATAGCTGCGGGAAGGTATTCCTCCTCTGGCAGCAGGCCCAGCTGGATCCCTTTGAGCATGGAATACAGGAACATGGCGCTGCCGGAGGTGTCGCACCAGTTGTCCGGGCGGTCTCCCTTGTCTACCACCTGGTACCACAGGCCGTTCTCCTTGTCCTGGCACTGGAGAAGGCTTTCCATCAGCTGGCGGTACTGGAGGATCAAACGATCCCTTTGGGGATGATCCTTGGGGTATACCAGGAGGGTTTCCGCCAGGATCAGCGCGTACCATCCCAGCCCCTCGCTCCATACCTCAGGGGAAAGGCCGGTCTCCGGGTCAGCCCATTTGGCTTCCCGGTCCTCGCAGTAGGCGTGGAGCAGAAGACCGGTATCGCCCTTCCGGCAGTAGTTATATATTGTGGTAAGCTGCTTGGCGGCCTCGTCAAAGCAGTACTGCTTTTCCTCCCCCTGGGCAATGTACGCGCCGTATTTGGTCAGGAACATCTCGCCCATGAACACGCCGTCTACCCACATCTGGGGCTTTTTGTTGCCGTGCCAGAATCCGCCCTCTTTGGTCCGGGGATAATCGCGGAACGCGTCGCGGATCTGCCGGCAGGCTTTTAACAGCTTCGGGTCGCCGGTGTGATGGTATGCCCAAACCAGGATGGAACCGGTCATCATGTCATCCATGCTGGTGCCCCTAAACCGGGTGACGTTTCCGTCTTCGTCTACATTCCGGGACACATAGTCAAGGATGTAATCCAGGTATCTTTGTTCTTTGGTGTCCTCCCAGAGCCGCTCAAAGCCCCACAGTACAAATCCCTGGGGATAGGTCCAGGGCTTGTAGGGGTATTGATCGGCGTGGGGGAAGCGGGACATAATGGTATCCGCCAGGCGCTGGGCAAGGTTTTCGTTGGTTGGATTTTGCATAGGAATCCCCTTTCTTTTTTCGTTTTTACAAGGCGCAGTCTCTTTTTATCCTGCGCTCTGTGTTTATCATACCAGAAAAGCCCTGGGCTTGGCAACAAGAAGATAGAAAAGTCCAGCAAGAGGATTCAATTAGCAGGGGTGTTTCCATGGGAAGGGGGATTGTCTTACAGGGATTTTTTAGGTAAAATGTAAATAAGCTGTTCCGGGCTCCCCAATCCGGGACAGAAAAAAGATAGAAAAGGGAGATTGACTATGACCATGAAAGAAAAAATCGCAAACTTTGCCCCTCTTCTGCGCCTAAAGGACAACAGCGTCTACAATGGCGGCAAGGTCCAGGTGCTCCGGCATTGGGATGGGAACTGCATGAACATCACCCTGACCAACTGTGGAAGTGAGCCTCTCCAGGTCCGGGAAGTGGTGCTGTATGCGGGCGAGGCGCCCTATTCCCCGGATACGGAATTCTACGGGGAAGGATATAATATGCTGACCCAATACCGCGGGACCTTGGAGAACCTGGAAGTGATTGGTTCCTATGGTGCGGACAGGGAATTTTTCCGGTTCCCGGACACCCCCTTTACCAAGGGCCTTTTCATTGTGTACAACCTGATGATGTTTTTCCCTGAGAACGGGGAGGCGGAGCTGACAGCTTTCAGCTCCTGCAACCGGTTTATGGGAGAATTCCGCTTTAAGGGGGATTACCTGGAGCTGGTGATGGATACCGAATGCCTGACAATGGATCCAGGGGAGAGCTGGCGCCTGGAAGAGCTTTTCGCGGAAGCCGGGCCGGATAAAAACCAGCTTTTGGACCACCTGGCGGCTGCCATTGAAAACAACCATCCCCGCCGCCGTTATCCGGAAATCCCCACTGGTTGGTGTTCCTATTACTGCCTGCGCCCCATGACTGCCGACGGCCTGGTGGAGCAGGGAAAGGCCATGGCCGAAAAAATACCGGAACTGAAGCGGATCCAGATCGACGGCGGATACGAGGCCTATGACGGCGACTGGCTTGTGGCCCATCCCCGTCTGGGCGCGGACATGAAGACGATCTGTGACCGCATCCGGTCCACCGGCATGGAGGCCGCCGGGTATATTTCGCCGTTCCTGGGACAGGTGGGCTCCACACTGCTGAGGGAGCATCCCGACTGGTTTGTTCACGATGAAAACGGCCAGCCCTACAACGAGATCGGCCATAAGGAGAACTGGTATATGCTGGACGGCTCCAACCCGGAGGCCTGCGATTACCTGCGCCATATTACAACCGTGATGCGGGAGGAGTGGGGAATCCGTTACTTTAAGCTGGACTTTTTGTCCTATGGCGCCCTGCCCGGCGGCGTCCGCCACAATCCCAAAATGACCCGCGTCCAGTCTTTCCGGTGTGCCATCCGGGCCATTGCCGAGGCCGCGGGAGAGGACAGTTTTATCCTGGGCTGCAACGCCCCCTTCTGGCCCATTCTGGGGCTTTGCCATGGCAACCGGGTCACCAACGACATTGCCAGGGATTGGAAACATGTCTCTAAAAACGCCCTGGAGTTGTTCTACCGCAATTGGCAGAACGATCTTCTGTGGTACAATGACCCGGATGTGATTGTGCTGGAGCCCATCGACCTATCCTCCTGGAGAGGGGATCAGTGGGTGGACCGCACCTGTAAGCTGACCAAGGCGGAGTTTGAATTCCACAAGGCCTTTATCGTGGCCAGCGGCGGGATGATTCTCAGCGGAGATCTGATCACCGGGCTTTCGGAGGAATCCCTCTGCTGCCTGAAAAAGCTGATTCCCGCCTCCGGCGTGGCGGCCAGATTCCCGGACAACCGCTTTGAATACGGCTGGGTGAACCTTTCCGGGAAAAAGCTGCTCTGTCTGTTCAACTGGCAGGAGGAAGAAAGGCAGCTGGACATTCCCCTCCCGGAAGGAGAGTTCTGCCTGACAGATTTTTGGACGGACGAGGATTTGGGATATGGCTCGGGGACGCTGTCCGTTCAGATGGAGCCTCACGGCGGGCGTGTTCTGGTTTTGGAAGCCCGCTGATCCTGCGCTGCTTGGAAGAAGGAGGTTCAGAAGATGCAGATACAGCCCCTGAATTTGATGGAGCGAAGGCTCCCAGCACCGAGAAACGGCGGATTCCGCATGGATGGATATTGGGTATGGTGCGGTTCGGTGGTCCGGGGGGAGGATGGGAACTACCATATGTTCGCCTCCCGCTGGCCCAAGGGATACCCCATGCATCCCGGATGGCTGGTAAAGTCTGAGGTGGTCCGGGCGGTCAGCCCTACTCCGGAAGGTCCCTATACCTTCCAAGAGGTGGTCCTCCCAGCCCGGGGGCCCCAGTTTTGGGATGGCCGCATGACCCATAACCCTCATATCACAAAGTATCAGGATACCTATATCCTTTATTATACCGGCTCTACCCACCCCTTTGAGGAGCCCCGGCCCGATCAGCCCCTTTCAATGGAAAGCCCCTACACCATTGTGGCGCGGGCGAACAAACGGGTGGGCATTGCGGTTTCCAAAAGTGTGTTCGGGCCTTGGGAGCGGTTGGACGCCCCCATTCTCCCCACCAGGCCGGGACATTTTGACGACCTGCTCACCAGCAATCCCTCTCCTTGTATTTTGGAGGATGGCTCCGTGCTGCTTGTGTACAAGGCGAGAGCCTACAAAAAGCCGCCCTATGAGGGGCTGCTTCACGGCCCTATGACCTTGGGTGCGGCCAGGGCAGGGCATTACCGGGGCCCCTATCAGGTGTGTAAGGATGAAACTCTGTTCCCTTCCGTTAAGGCCGAGGTGGAGGATCCCTTTATCTGGAAGGCCTCCGGCGGTTTTGAGATGATCGCCAAGGATATGACCGGGGAGCTGAGCGGGGAACGCCATGGGGGAATTCACGCCTGGTCTGAAAACGGTACAGATTGGAAGATCAATCTGGGAGAACAGGCCTATTCCCGCCGGATCCTCTGGGACGACGGCCAAACCCAGCTGATGGGTTCTATGGAACGGCCGTTCCTGCTGTTTGACGAGTCGGGAAAGCCCACCCATATGTTTTGCGCCACTTCTAATGGAACAAAGGGGTTTTCTGACGCCACAGATACCTGGAATATGGCAATTCCTTTGAAATAGGGGAAAGCGGCAGGCCGTGCTTTACGGCTTGCCGCTTCCTTTTTTATGTATGAGGGGGCGACTGGCTGTCAGCGGTTCAGCCTGCGGCCCCTTTCATATACCTGCTGTGCAACCCTTGCGGCACGGCTCACCAGCTCCACCGGCCAGGTCCTTTCCTCTGCGACTGAGTCCCGTTCTGCGCTGGCCGCCTCCTCTGCGATCCATCGGCTCAGCGGATGCTCCACCTCCTGCCGGAATGTCTCCAGCGCCTGTTCCAGCAGTCCGCCTTTGGTTGCGCACCCAGCGGACATTTTCTCCAGGCGCTCCGGCGTTTCCTCCTGGACTGACATCAGCAGCACATCCAGGGTTGACCGCAAAAACTTCCCATATTCCCTTAAATCCAGTTTTTGCGCTGCGGCAAACTGGCACAGGCCCTCATACCATGCCCGGACAGCCAGATCGGCGGTCTGCTGGCAGAGGGGATCGAACGCTTCCCGGCAGCAGGAGGGGAGATCGGGGGAGTCCGGCGGGGGGAGCTCCGGCCCAAACTGCCGCAGGGCAAACCGCATCTCGGAGGCAATCTGCGGCAGTCCCGCTTCCAACCCGCAGAGCTGGAATGCTTTCTGTAAGGTAAAACAGAGCTCATAGACGTTGTGGGCTGTCACCATCCCGGCAAGGGCGGCGGTCAGATCGTCCTGGGATACGTTGAGGACAGAGCCCACCGGGCGGGTGAATTCCAAAAACTGCCTGAGCAGCTCCTGGCCGGGCATTGCCTTCCCGTCCATAGCTGCCAGGCTGCACCCGTATTTTCCCACATGATACCGTCCGGCCCTCTGCACAACGCAGGGCATCAGCGATACCTGGGCGATCCCCGCTCCCAGGGTTTTCCGGTAGTATCGGGGCAGGGGCTGCGGGGGGAAGCAGATCAGCAGCGGGAAGGGCTGCCCCGCGAGGCGAAGTTCATTGTAATAGGGTTTTAGGACCGTTTCAGTCAGCTCCTCCGCCAGCGTTGGCGGGGGAGAGAAGAGGATTACTTGGGGGGAATTTTTTCGGAGCATCTCCAAGGGATTCCCTGCTGTGACGGAAAAGTCGTACTGCGCCTGCTTTTCATCCAGCCCCTGGGGGCTGCCCTTGACGGCGTAAAGGTTTCCAGGGCGTTCTCCCTTTAAAAGACAGTCACAGCATGGCAGAAGGGATTCCATTAAGCTGCCGAAGCCGATGATCCCTATTTTGGGGGGATTATATTCCATATCATCCGATCCTTTCTATTTGGCGGTGGGGAGGCGTTCTGTTCCATTATACACCTTTGCCCTGGCTGTGATAACCCTGTATGCGGCTTTTCCCGCGGACTTTTCAATTAAATTTGAAAAAGGGTGCAATTTTTTTCTTTTCCCCGCGTATGATGGATTGATGACAGTTTAAAAAACCGGAAGCGAGGGAAACCAATGGAGAGGAACTACAAAGACTCAAGGCCAACGGCCTGGGCAGCATTTCGGACAGCGCTGGCAGTTCTCTGCCTGTGCCTGATTTTTGGGGGATGCAGCGCCTCCTCTGTGCCGGACCTGCTGCCCGATCCGCCCCAGATCCCCCAATCCTTTACCTGTGAGATACAGTTTGTGATGGATGGACTGGAGGGTGCGGCCCATCTGGAACGTCCCGGGCGCTCAGAAGAGCTTCAAACGCCGTCGGAGGCGCCTTTGAACGCTGGCAGCGGCCTGGAACTTTGTCTTTTGGCCCCGAAAACACTGGAGGGGATTACGCTCCTCTATCTGGATGGAATGGTGCGGATTGAGGCGGAGGGTGTAAAGGCGGATTTTCTCACTGTGCCGGACGGACAGGGGACAGCGCTGCCTGACAACGCCCTGCTCTCTGTTTTGGCCAAGGCGCTGGACCAGGCTTCCGGCTCGGCCCGTCAGAAAGAACGCTGGACCTGCGAGGGGGATGGATGGATTTTTACCGGAAC
>CATJCP010000156.1 GCA_949737515.1 uncultured Oscillospiraceae bacterium
CCAGCAAAGTGGATGCAGTGTTCCAGATAGGCCTCCAGGTCCTTCCCTCCATTGCCCTCAAAGGAGTGGAGGGAAATGCTCACCTTCTCCACCGCTGGACTGACACAGAGCAGTTTCTCCCGCTGACTCAATAGCGTGCCGTTGGTGGTAATCATCACCTTGAAGCCCAGACCCTCCGCCCGGTAGAGGATATCCTCCAGCTGCGGGTGGAGCAGCGGCTCCCCCATAAGGTGGAGATAAAGATACTCCGTGTGGGGCCGAATTCTGGCGGCTAAAGTCTGAAAATCCTCCGGGGCCAGAAAGCCCGCTGTCCGCCGGGTGCCTGGACAAAAGGTACAGCGCAGATTGCACAGGTTGGTGATCTCCAAATACGCCTTTTTTAACTGCCGCACCGCACCGCCTCCCCCGCTGTGTGATGGTCTATCCTGTCGTCAAAGTACTTAAAAACTGCGTTTTTTCCAGTGTGTTGACTATACCACATTCAAGGGTGAAGGTCAACGATATACCCCCAAAATATGAATCAAGCGCAGCTCCCCAATGGGGTAGGTGGACAGGGGCCGGTAGTCGGCATCCTCCGTGTGGGCGGCCACCAGGATAGTGTCCAAGGCGGCCGGACTGCCCACATCTACAATCACCGGATTGTGGGCGAAGGGACCGGCGGCAAAACGCAGCTGAACAAAGTCGCCAGGCTGTGCCTGGTCCAATCCCGCCTCCTGCCCCACGGGACCGGGACTTTTCTCCTTTCGGGTGAGGAAGTTGTAAAAAAATGGAACCCCTGTCCAGGCGGGGGCCCGGCTGTATTGACTGTTGTAGAACCAGCCAAAGGTGGGGGTGTAGTTCATAACCCCGGAACCGGCGTAAAGACACTGAGAGGCAAAGTTGGTGCAGTCCCCTCCCAGCTCATCAAAATTATAATAATCCGGGTTTCGAAGATAGGCCCAGCGGTGGGCGTAATCCACCGCCGCCTGACGGTTATAGGGGTGCAGCGTCATAGAGAAAACCTCCTCTTTTCCCTATGGTATGCAAATTGACAAGGAAAAGTGCTTGTCAGCCCAACGCCCACTGAATGAAATTCTTGACCCAGTCCCACATATTGGGAAATTCCGCCTTAACCAGTCCCCAAATCTCTGCTGTAGTGTACCCGCTCCCTGGCAGAACTGAGAACCAGCCAGATGCTTGCTTCTGGCCAACCGCAATATGTCCATAGGCGGAACCGCCGATAGCAAGCCCGTTGGACCAGGCTCCTCCACCCACAGCCAGATAATTGGAAAATGCGCCGCCCCCTGCGGCGAGCCACTGTCCAAAGGCACACCCGCCCACAGCAAAACCGCCAATGGCCACCCCGCCCAGGGCCAGCAGTCCCAGGCTGAGGCCCCCGAAGGCCAGGAGCAGACCCACACTGATTCCGCCCAGAGAGACCAATCCCAGGGAACAACTTCCAATGGCCACCACCCCAAACGCACAATTTCCAATGGCGATAATCCCCCGGGCCAGCAGGGGACCGAAGCCAAATCGAATGTGAATCAATGGCAGGCCAAATACCTTTACAGGGCTGATATATTCATAGTATACGCCCTGAGACTTTACCTCAGAGACCCGCTTGGACGTCTCCCACGGTTCTCTCCTCTCCCCCGATTCCTCCAGCCCAACCAGCTGGTCGATAGACATTCCAAAGAGCTTGGCCAGCTCTATCAGCTTCTCCAGCTCCGGGGTGCTCTGCCCTATCTCCCACTTGGAGACCGTCTGCCGGGTGACACCGATCTGACCGCCCAGCTCCTCCTGAGACCATCCCCGCTGCTTGCGCAGGGTCATTAAATGTTCTGCAAAATTCATGGTAAAACCTCCTTTATAATCTGCATTACACCTTTCCTTTTCGGTCAGCAGCTTTGTTTATCCATAGATCAACAAAAATCTCTGCAATATCCAAAAACATATCGATTATAAAATCAAACATCTGATCCCCTCCCTGCCCACACTGCCAAATAATGCTCTTATTAAGCTGCCCAAATCCCTTAACTAAAATCCCCTGACCAAATCAGTGAGAGTTTTTGATCAAAATCGCGGGATTCCTCAGTTTCAGTTCATGGAACAGCCTCTCTTTATCACATACAGATATCATCATCTCCTGCCGTTTTCCCCTGATCACAACCCGATCCAGTGATAATGCTCCTGCCGCGATCGGATTGTGCGTCCCATACACTTCCGTAATGTCTTCGATTTTCATGGAGTCCCTGCCAAATCCCAATACCAGCGTCAGCTTGCCGTCCTCTATCTCCACATAGTTCCTGATCACCATGGGCAGGCAGATCATGTCCAGAAGAAACAGGGTGAACAGAAGACCCGCGACATCTCCCCTTGTCAGTTCCTCGTCAAAAAAGCCATATATCACCGCAGCGTTTCCGCCAATCAGGATCAGATAGAACCAGACCGCTATTTTTCCTTTCATCCTCATAGGACTCACCTCCTGCTTCCTGATCTGAAGAGTACTCTATATCTTAATTATAGACATTTTTAACAGAAGGGCAACAAAAGATTCCTGTTATATGGTTTTTGGTACATAAAATACAGTTCCCATGCTGTACAGGCAAGAAGATTCCCCGATCATGATGCCACATATACGGAACATACAAAAGGGCGTTTCCTTCTACAACAAAGCCGTCCCTGTACGCGGCAGGAACGGCTTTACAAAATTACCCTCTTCAATTTTTATACCCCGTGGGTATGGCAAAAAAAACTGTTTTAGAAACAGCCCGTCTGCCTCTTATTCCGGCGCGCTCCTAACGAAAACTTTTAATCCAGTTGATCAAAGAATCATGGTACACATTGTCCATTACATCTTTACGCATCTGGTCTGTGATCGGCCCATTCTTTCCCATGATCGCAAGGATCGCTTCCTGAAGCCCGGCAATCTTCCCTTTTTCAAACGCCTCTTCATACGCCGGATCTTCCTTCGGCGCGCTGCCGGATGCCGGAGCCCCTGGCTTCCCGGTTGAAGCCTGTCCTGCCTCCCTGCCTGCGGATGTTTTCACGGCTGTATCTTTCTTTCCGGCTGCCGCTTCGCTGTCCTTCCCCTGCTTGGGCTCTGTTTTGGCTGCTTTCTTTTCTGCCGCTTCGCTCTCCTTCTCTGTTCTGCCTGCTTTCTTCTCTTCCGCCTGCACACCCGCTTTTTCCTGCGGCTTTTCTTCCGCACTCTTCACATCGGCTGTCCCGGCTTCCTTCTTTTCCGCATGGCCGGTCTGCGCAGCGGCATCCTTTACATCCAGCCCGGAAAATCTTTCATCCTGCAGGCTGTCCGCGCCCTCTCCTGACGCCGGCACCCAGATTTCCCCGGAATTCGCTTTCACATTGACCGTAATCCTGCCTCCGTCTGCCGTAACTTTTTCTCCGGATAATGCGCCCACATATTCCGCAGCGTTTCCGGCCGGGACGTTCATCGTAAAGTCACTGTCGTCATTGTTCACCGTAACCACCACCGACTCCCCGTTATAATTTCTGGAAAACGCATACTGCCGGTTGGTCAGCATCAACTCATTATAATCCCCATAGGAAAGAGCCTTTGTCTTCTGCCGTATAGAGCCTAATGCTGCGATCAGCCGGGTAAAGGAATTATTCTTTACCGCGTCGGCATAATCCGCAAGAGAAAGCATGGGCCGCAGGGAATCATCCGAAAACCGCTCCTTCTTCCCTTCAATCCCGAACTCGGAGCCATAGTAGATGGACGGAACACCCGGCAGCGTATAAAGCAGGATGTGTACCGGAGTGAAATGCTCCTTATTGTTCAGCTTTGTATAGATCCTCTCCACATCATGGTTATCCACAAAATTATAGAGCTTCAGGC
>CATJCP010000157.1 GCA_949737515.1 uncultured Oscillospiraceae bacterium
CACCCCCAATCCCTTCATCGGGGCGGAGAACCGGCACCCCATCGGCAGCCGGAGGCAGGCGGTCATCAGCGGGAAGTACGCCGGCGGGGTGTTCTGCCGTTTGCCCGATGATGTCACTGTCCTCTGCCTTTACTCTAATCTGCTGGGGGACAATGAGTTTTTCCCTGGGGACAGCGTGCTGATCCATATTACCCAGTATGATTACAACCGGCAGCTCATTTACGGGAGGATCATCTCAAAGTGGTAAAGGACTACCAATAACGAGAAAAGGCACGCTGGGGCATAAATCCGCCTTGGCGTGCCTTTTCCATATTCTTCTCAATTGAGTTGTATTTCTCTCCCGAAAAATTACAAGATAAAAATATAATTAGTTGCAAAAATCTCTTGTATATTCTTGACTCTATGCTGATTTTTTGTTATCATATTGGTGAAAAGTGTATTTAATTGCAAAAATCTCTTGATTCGGAGTGTGGAGTATGGAAATCAAAAGAGATTACTACTTGAACAAGTTAATCAAAAGGCAGCAGAACGGGTTAATTAAGGTGATTACAGGCGTCCGAAGGTGCGGGAAATCCTATCTTCTGAATACGATTTTCTACCACTACCTTCTGGACAATGGCGTGGCGGAGGATCATATCATCCGTTTTGCCTTTGATTCGGCGGATGATCTGTACTTGATTGGGGAAAGTCTGATCCAGCTGGAAACCAAAAACCGCAAAGTAGACCCGGAAAAGTTCATGGCGTATATCCGCTCGAAAGTCACAGACAAAGAACGGTACTATTTGCTTTTGGATGAAGTGCAGCTGCTTGGATGCTTTGAATCGGTTTTGAACGGCTATCTCCGCAAAGACAATATGGATGTATTTGTCACCGGGAGCAACGCAAAGTTCCTTTCCAGCGACATCATCACTGAGTTCGCTGGACGGGGCGATGAGATCCATATGCAGCCCCTCAGCTTCTCCGAATTTATGACGGTTTTTCCGGGGGACAAATATGAAGGACTGTCCCAATATATGCTGTATGGCGGGATTCCTCTTGTCGTTCTTCGGGAGGAAGAAAGCGAAAAGGCCAACGCTCTAAAAAATCTGTTCAGTGAAATCTATATCCGAGACATTCTGAAAAGAAACAGGGTGCGAAATCAAGGGGAGCTGGAGGATCTTCTCAATATTTTATCCTCATCAGTGGGTTCTTTGACAAACCCGGAAAAGCTGAAAAACACCTTCCGTACCGTCAAAAAATCGAGGATCACCGCCTCCACCATCAAGAAATATCTTGACTATTTTGAAGATTCCTTTTTGTTGGAATCAGCACAAAGGTATGATATTCGAGGAAAAGCGTATATTGAAACCCCAAAGAAATACTACTTTTCCGATCTTGGACTTCGTAACGCGCGAATCAATTTCCGTCAATTTGAGCAGACCCACGCTATGGAAAATGTTATTTATAACGAGCTAAGAATGCGTGGATACAGTGTAGATGTAGGTGTAGTTCCCATTGCGGAAAAAGATAAGGATGGAAAAGTGCTTCGCAAACAGCTTGAGGTGGATTTCGTATGTAATTTCGGTTCGGGCAGATATTATATCCAATCCGCTTATTCGATTCCTGATGAGGAAAAGCGGAAACAGGAGGTTCGCCCTTTTCGGAA
>CATJCP010000158.1 GCA_949737515.1 uncultured Oscillospiraceae bacterium
GCACCAGCTGCGGAAGAACCGGCGGTCCCTGCCGCGGCAGCGCCAGCCCCCGCATCCTCCCCAGCGGCGCCAGCCCCGGCCCCCACTGCTCCCGCCGCTGCAGCACCCAAAGCAGTCAAGCAGAACCTCATCAGCGTCAACCAGATCAAGCTGGACCATTTGATGGACCTGATGGGCGAGATCGTCACAGCAGAGTCCATTGTTGCCAGCAACCCGGACCTGAAGGGGCTGACCCTGGACAACTTCAACAAGTCCATGCGGGAACTGCGCAAGCTCACCGACGAACTCCAGGATGTAGTCATGTCCATCCGGATGGTCCCCCTTTCTGGCACCTTCCAGAAGATGAACCGCATTATCCGGGATATGTGCAAAAAGCTGGATAAGAATGTTGAACTGGAAACTTTCGGCGGTGATACCGAGGTGGATAAGACCATCAACGATTCCCTGGCTGATCCCTTTATGCATATGATCCGCAACTCGGTAGACCATGCCATTGAGACGCCGGAGGAACGCCTTGCCCTGGGCAAGCCGGTCGCTGGAAAGGTCACCCTGTCGGCACAGAATATCGGCGGAGAGATCGTTATCACGATTTCCGACGACGGCTGCGGCCTGGATACAGCCAAACTAATGGCAAAGGCCAGGAGTCAGGGACTGCTGACCAAGCCGGAAGCTGAGTATACGGAAAAGGAAATTTTCAACTTCATCATGATGGCCGGCTTCTCCACCAACACACAGGTGACAGAATTTTCCGGGCGCGGCGTGGGTATGGATGTTGTCCGCAAGAATATTGAGAAAGTGGGCGGCACCATCACCATTGACAGTAAAAAGAATGTGGGCACCACCTTTACCATCAAAATCCCGCTGACGCTGGCGATCATCGACGGCATGGAGATCTCTGTAGGCGGCACCATTTTCACGCTGCCCATCAACTCCATTGAGCGCTCCATTAAGATCACCAGTGAAGACCAGCTGATACATAACACCGACGGCACGGAGATGATCATGCTCTATGGCCAGTGCTATCCGCTGATCCGCCTCCATGAGCTGTATGGCATTGATACACCTGTCACCAATATTTTCGATGGCATTGTCATACTAATCGAATATGGGGAAAAGGAATGCTGCATTTTTGCCGACGAGCTGATCGGGGAGCAGCAGGTTGTTGTCAAGCCCTTCCCTCAATTCCTCAATAAATACGATATCAAAGGCTATGGCCTTTCCGGCTGTACTATTCTGGGCGACGGCAACATCAGCCTGATTATGGACGCCAACAGCCTGTTACATCTCAACGAAAGGTAGTGAACTCCCATGAGTGAAATTCCAAGCGTCAGTGCGACGGTTGAATATGATATCAACGACCGTTTTCTCACTTTTTACCTGGGCCAGACGATCTACGGCCTGGAGCTGTTTCGGGTTGTGGATATCCTGACCATCCCGGCCATTACGCCGGTCCCAGGCATCCCCTCCTATATCAAGGGTGTGACCAACCTGCGCGGCAAGATCGTTCCGGTCATTGACGTGCGCACCAAGTTCAACCAGCCGGCAATTGAATACAATGACAAGACCTGCATCATTGTCGTGGTAATTCATGATATGCAGGTGGGACTGATTGTGGACAGTGTTTCAGATGTTGTCACCATTGAACGCGATGAATTTACCAATCCCCCTGAATTCGGAGGCAACGAGTCCAATAAGTACCTGTCCACCATTGCCAATACTGGGGGCAGGATTATATTGAACATTGACTGCGAGAAGTTTTTTGCCAATGATCTGGATATGTTTTCCATCGGCGGGATTTAATGTAAAAGGAGCGTCAGCACATGGCAGCAGGCAACAACGTATCTGGACTGATCCGAATTACACAGAAGGAATTCCAGGATCTGTATACCTTTGTAAAGACCAACTATGGCGTAAACCTGGAAAACAAGCAAACCCTTATTGAAGGGCGCATGACCAACTATCTGCGTGACAAGGGGATTTCTACCTTTCAGCAGTATTTAGACGTGCTCCGCCGGGATAAAAGCGGTCAGGAGGCCACCAACCTGATCAACCGGCTTACCACAAACTACTCTTACTTTATGCGGGAGCCGGAGCACTACGAGTTTTTAAAGAAAATCGTGCTGCCTCAGCTGGTGCAGGCCCATGCTCACGACCACGATATCCGCATCTGGAGCGCGGGCTGCTCGGCGGGGCAGGAGGCCTATACTACGGCGATGGTGATCGATGAATTTTTTGGCCCCCAAAAGTCCCAGTGGGATGCCACCATTCTGGCTACTGATATCTCTCAAAACGTCCTGGATAAAGCGACCCAGGGTATCTACGAGGGAGAAAACTTAAAGGACCTTCCTGCGGCCTGGAAGACCAAGTACTTTGTCAAAACCGGTCCGGACCTGTACCAGGTCAACAGCAAAATCCGCAGCCAGGTGATCTTTCGTCCCCTGAACCTGATGGAGCCCTTCAGCTTCCGCAAGCCCATGGACGTGATATTCTGCCGGAACGTGATGATTTACTTTGACGCGCCCACCAAAGTCCGTCTGGTGGATAAGTACTACAACGTAATGGCAGAGGGCGGATACTTTTTCATCGGCCACTCGGAAACCATTGACCGCAGCGCCTCCAAGTTCCGCTATCTGAGACCGGCGATCTATCAAAGGGGAGGCAAATAAAATATGCCACTTTCTAAAATCAGGACCCTGATCGTAGACGACTCTATCACCTTCCGCCGGGCGCTGGAGATGGGGCTTTCTCAGGATCTGAATATAGAGATCATCGGTACGGCCATGGACGCCATGGACGCCATGGAAAAGATTAAGCTCCTAAAGCCCGACGTCGTCACTTTGGATGTGGAGATGCCGAAAATGAACGGCATTGAATTTCTAAAAAAGCTGATGCCCGTCCACCCTGTTCCGGTGGTGGTGGTCAGCTCCCTTCCCATCAATGCCCTGGACGCTCTGCAGGCAGGAGCGGTGGATTTTGTCCGCAAGCCTGTCGTAAAGGGCGCCTTTGATATGAACAACTTTATCAGCGACTTGACGGTTAAGGTCAAAATTGCCTCCAAGGCACATATTTCCAAGCCCCGTCCTCCAGTTGCAGTTCCCCCTGTGCGCCCCATGGGAGGCGGGTTTACCCTTAATAACAACACTACCTCACGGAACACGATCATTGCCATTGGCGCCTCCACTGGCGGCACCGAGGCTATTTTAGAGGTAGTGCAGAACCTGCCTGCCACTACTCCGGGAATTATTATTGTCCAGCATATGCCCCCGGTCTTTACCAATATGTACGCCCAGCGTCTGGATCGTATCTGCAAAATGCGGGTAAAGGAGGCGGAAAACGGCGACCGGGTAGAGCAGGGAAAAATCATTATTGCGGCTGGAGAATACCATCTGCGCCTGTTAAAGGACATGAACGGATACTTTATCCGCAGTGAGCCTGGTCCCAAGGTGAGCGGACACTGTCCCTCGGTGGATGTGATGTTTGACTCTGTGGCCACAACCGCGGGGAAAAACGCAGTGGGCGTTATCCTCACCGGGATGGGGGCCGACGGCGCCAAAGGGATCACCAAACTCCACAGCACCGGCGCATATACCATTGGCCAGGATAAGGACAGCTGTATTGTTTACGGTATGCCGATGGAGGCCTTTAAGCTGGGGGGCATCACCAAGCAAATGCCTCTAAACCAGATTGGCGGTGAAATCATCCGGTTCCTGAATTCAAAAATCTTCTAACTTAGAAAGGCGGGCCGTTTGGTCCGCCTAATTTAATAGCAAAGCATATCAAATTACAGGAAAACAGATATGGTGTCAATCAAAAAGGCCTGCGGCAAATTCCCCTAATGCCGCGGGCCTTTTTATGTCCGGTAAAACCAGAATATTCACCAATCCCATTTTCCCTTGTTGGCGGAAACGATGTGCATAATCCCGTCACTGGGAGAAAAATGCACCGTCCGGCCATAATTCTTCCCCGTATCCTCTGCAATAATGGGGATCCGTTCCTGCGCCAGAACCCTCTTAACAGCCTCAACATTTCTATCCCCGATATTTGCCAGCGACCCGTTTCCAATCGCCGAAAACATCTGGGCGCCGCCGGCAATCTTGGCCTTCATACGGATCCTCAGCGCACCCGCTGCCTCCAATTTGCGCACCAGCATGGGCACAGCCGTATCTGCAAACCGCATGGGATTTACCACCCCCTGGGGGTTGAGGGTGCTGGAAGGAAGCATAATGTGGGAAAGCCCCCCGACCTTTGTAACTGGGTCGACAATGCAGATGCCGACACAGGAACCAAGGGCGTAAGTAACAAGTATATCTGAACCCTTGCATATGTTCAGATCGGAAATACCGACAACGATATTGCTCATATTTCTATCCCCAGATTCGTCATGATCTTTTCAAGAGACTGGACATCTGGAATCATCAAAATATGGCTGGTGAGTTTATCTTCCATACTGTGGAATTCATCCTCAATGTAGATGATCTGGTCGCTGATGTTTGCGTAATGGATAGCAGGGACACTCAGAATAGCGCCAACCATGTCGATGCAGATGTCAGGAACTGTAATGTTGATCGCCAAGCCGGTCATGGAAGAAATGGCGTTGACGTAGGAAGCCGCCATAATATTGGAAACCTCCTTGATGGCGGAGAGCCCCATTTCATCGATCTCCGAGAAATCATGGAAATTCTCCCCCAAAAGGGCGTTAAGGGTCAGGTGGGTGAACTCTTTTTGAAGAAGGAACATCAACATACCTTCCACATCCCCGCTGAGGGAAAGCAGAAGGCCGACGCACATCATTTCCGGTCCGCCCAGCTGTTCAGCTACCTGGCCATAGTCCAGAACGCTGATTTTGGGCACAGAAATATCAACTGTTTTTGCCAGCATCCCGGAAAGGGAGGTTGCGGCATTTCCAGAACCGATATTTCCCAACTCGCGAAGTACGTCCATATGGATTTCATTCAGATCGCCGTAATCTTTAATGCCCATTTTTTATTTACCTCTATCGAAGATTATTTACGATTTCCTCCAGCTGGTCCGCTGTCTGGACCATCTTGGCGTTCATCTGATATGCCCTCTGGGTCACAATCATCCCCACCATCTGGTCCGCCAAATGGACATTGGAAGACTCTACCGCCATCTGCAGGATGGTATAGGGCTTTTTCTCCGCCTCGTTGTTCTGTCCCCTGCGGTTATTGGCAGCAGGTTCTTCTATTACATAAGGCTCGCCGGAGATAGGGGTTTCCACAAAGCTGCTGATATTGGTCTGCTCCAGCCCATAGGGGTTCTTAAACAGATATACCCCCAGCTTATCCACCAAGTTGTCTGTAATAAACTGGTCAGTGGTCTTATCCCGCTCTAATTTAATCCGCTTGCCCTTGCTGTCCAGGATGTATCCGCCGTCGGAGGCCACCAGATATCCATCCTTCTCCTCCATGCCGATGGACATGGTGCCATTTCGGGTATACTCAATCCTGCCGTTGCGCTCCACTGCGAAGAAGCCCTCTCCCATAATGGCAAAATCCAGGGTCCTATTGGTTTGCCGGGGGGAGCCCTGGTCCATCAACAGGTCCACAGACCGCGCCCGGACCCCGTGTCCGGTCAAATGCTTTAATTCCCCGTTGGTATCCATCTCGGTGTAAAGGAGATCCTCAAAGGCCATACGGGTCTCCTTATAACCGTTGGTGTTGACATTGGCCATGTTGTGAGCCAGCACATCCAGATCCTGCTGGTAGGTGATCAACCCGGATACACCGTTACAAAATGCAATGTTCATTTCCGATCACTTTCCTTTCAGCCGCCTTTTCTCTATGTTCCCCTCCGCTGCCCCGGGATTATCCGTCACAGGGAGGCAATGGAAGTAGAAGCTTTCTGATTCATCTGGTCTACAATTTTAAGGGCCTGGCTGCAGGCCTGGAACGCCCTCTGGGCCTGCATAGCCAAAGTGTATTCCTGATTGATGTTGATATTGTTGCGTTCCAAAACCTTCTGCTCAATCTGATACCCCTCTGCCGCTGGATTGTTGTTGGGATCAGCGACAGCATAGAGGCCATTGGTGGTCTTATCCAGCTGAGTATCTTCCCCCGGCTGGGTAATCAGAAGGGTTCCCACCTGGGTACCGTCGGAATTATAAACCTTTCCTTCTCCGTCTACTACAAAATCAGAACCGTCCACCTGGATGGGCCCTTCCTGTCCCAACACCCTGCCTACGCCAGGGAGAATCAGATACTTCTCCTCATCCAGTGCAAAGCTGCCATATCGGGTCAGGAGTACCGGGCCTTCGCCGCCCTCCACCTGGGGAGCGCCGCCGTTATCCTCGCCAGCGGGAATGGTGGACTGGATATTGAAAAAACCTTCCCCATTGATGGCCATATCCATAGGGTACCCGGTCTCTACCAGGGAGTTGGTATCAAAAATGGTAGGTACATCCCGAACAAGCTGGATGGGAGAATCCAATCCGATGCGCTGGGTGTTCCCCTTTTCGATGCGGGTCATCAACTCAAAATCAAAAGTTTCGGTGACAACGCGCTCTGCCCGGAATCCGGGAGTCTTGGCGTTTGCCATGTTGTTTGTCAGAACATTCAGCGTTCTCTGCTGGTTCAGCACACCAGAGGCCGCTGTATAAAAGCCTGAAAACATAGTGGTTAGTCCCCTTTCATATAGTGTTCCATAATCACTCTCAGCTTCAGAATAGCCCTGGAGCTGATCTGGGAAACCCTCTGGTCGGATATCCCCATGATTTTTGCAATGCTGGAAAGCTTCATGTGCTCGTAATAGTAAAGCGTCACCACAAGGCGCTCCCGTTCCGACAGGGATTGTATCGCGTCCCGCAAGACCTTGAGAAGCTCCTTTTTCGCCAGCTCCCCTTCTGGGGAACTGGACTGGCTGGAAAAGAGATCCGCCTGGTCCTCTGAGGAAAGCATATTTTCCAACACCCCTTCAAAGGAAAAAATCAGGGAGTTGGCTGCCTCAGAACTGTTTTTCTGGTAGGTTTCCAATGACATCCCCAGCCGGTCGGCAATTTCCTGGTCGGTGGGTTCTCGGAACAATTCTCCTCTCAGCTGGTCATGGGCCTCCATAATATTCTTGGCGTTGACCCGGACCCTTCGTGGAAACCAGTCCTGCTTGCGCACAAAGTCGATCACTGCACCCTGTACCCGCTTATAGGCATATGCCTTAAAGCTTGCGCCCTTTTCCGGGTCATATTTTTCAATGCAGTCAATAATAGCCAATATTCCTTCGTTGACAATGTCCTCCACCTGGGCGTAATTTGAGGAAAGAGTATAGGTCTGCGCCGCAACCATTTGGGCGATGTAGCTGTAATGGAGCACCAATTGGTTGCGCAGGCGAATATCCTTGGTGCGCTTATATTCCAGCATAAGCTCCTGAAGCTCTCCCGGGGAAAGCTCCGGCTTTTTGGATGCAGCGTCCTCCGTAATCAAACAGATTCCTCCTTTCGTTCCAGGTTCCTGGGGGATAGATCAGGCTGGGGCTTCAGGGTGTTGGGCAGTTGGGCATTGGGGATTACGCCTCAATGGCGATGGTCCCCAGGGCCTGTATCTGCGTATTTCCGTCCACCTCGTTAAAGGAGAGCACCATGGTGTCCGGATAGAACTGGTCTACCAATTTTTTAAAGTAGATCCGCACAATGGGGGAGGTAAGCACAATCGGCGTCTGGACCAGGTCCTTTATCTTAGAAAGCTCCTTGTTGGTAGAAGTGATGATCTTCTGAATGGTCTTGGTATCCAGCGCCAGATAGGAACCGCTTTCCGTGCGCTTGACCGCTCCCATAATCACGTTCTCTACATTGGCGTCCAGGGTAATCACCTTCAGCTGTCCAGCCTCTGCGAACCGGCGGGAGATGGTGCGCTTCAATGCCTGGCGCACATATTCAGTGAGCATGTCAATATCTTTGATGGAGGGGGAGTAGTCCGCCATGGTTTCCAGGATAGTCTCCAGGTCCCGCACCGGAACATTCTCCCGCAGCAGGCTGCACAGCACTTTCTGGAGATCCCCTACGGAAACCAGGGCCGGGATAGTATCGTTTACCATGGCCTCGTTGGTTTTCCGCAGGTTGGCGATCATGTTGTTGACCTCCTGGCGGTTGAGCAGCTCATAGGCGTATTTGCGGATGATCTCAGAAAGATGGGTGATAATAACCGAAACCGGATCAATCAGGGTGTAGCCCGCCATTTCCGCCTTGATTTTCTTGTCCTCACTGATCCACTTGGCGGGAATGCCAAAGGCCGGATCCACTGTCTCAATGCCGTCAATGACGTCCTCCGACTCCGAAGGGGCAAGGGCTAGATAGTGGTCTACCAGAATATCCCCCAGGGCCACCTCTTCCCCTTTCAGGCGAATGGCGTACTGGTTTGGGTTAAGCTGTCCGCTGTCGGTGAGCTTGACGGTGGGGACCACCATACCCATTTCCATGGCAAACTGCTTTCGGAACATGACCACCCGGTCCAGGAAGCTTCCGCCATTCCCTGCGTCCACCAGGGGCAAGAGGCTGTATCCAAACTGCATTTCCACCTGTTCGATATTTAAAAGCCCGTACACGTTGTCGATATTTCGGTAAAACTCCGCTTCGCTGGTCACCTCGGTGCTGGGGGTCAGCTGAGGAGTCTCCTCGGCAGCCACCCCGGGCATGACCTTGCGGGTGAGCAGCAAGCCCATAGAGAAGAGGAATACAGACACTGTCAGCACCTGGGGAACCGGGAAGCCGGGGAGCAGGCACAGACAGGCCATAGCGGCGGCGGCCAGCATCAGCACCCGGGGCTGAGAGAGGAACTGCTTGGTCACATCATCGTTAAGGCTGAAATCAGAGGAGGAATGGGTGACGATCATACCAGTGGCCACCGAAATGATCAGGGAGGGAATCTGGGACATCAGTCCGTCGCCCACAGTGGAGATAGCGTAGATCTGGAGGATCTCCCCCATGGTCCCTTCGCCGTTGATAAAGCCTATGAGGAACCCTCCCACAAGGTTGATAAAGGTGGTGACAATGGAGAGGATAGAATCGCCCTTTACAAACTTGGTGGCACCGTCCATGGAACCGAAGAAGTCGGAGCTTCTTTGAATATCCAGGCGGCGTTTCCGGGCCTGTTCCTCGTCAATAACCCCGGAATTCAGGTCCGCGTCAATGGCCATCTGTTTACCGGGCATGGCGTCCAAGGTGAAGCGGGCGGAAACCTCAGCCACACGCTCGGAGCCTTTGGTGATAACGATAAACTGAACCAATACCAGGATCAAAAAGATAATAAACCCTATTACCACATTGCCCTGAACCACGAATTCTCCAAAGGTCCGGATGACCGCACCGGCGTCCCCGTGGTTGGAAAGTATCTTACGGGTGGAGGAGACGTTGAGAGCGATGCGGAACAGGGTTGTCAGCAGCAAGAGGGATGGGAAAATGGAAAATTCCAGCGGTTCCTTGATGTTAAGGGTGGTCAGAAGGATGACGAAAGACAGGGCCAAATTGATAATAAACATCAAGTCCAGCACAAAGGTAGGCAATGGGATGATCAGCAGGAATATAATCGCCACCACAAGGGCTGAAACCGCATTGTTAAATAGCTTCAAACCAGCTTCCCTCTCCTTTCCTTTTCCTTCAGGTTATAAACGTAAGCCAGGACCTCCGCAACGGGCTTAAAGAATTCCTCGGGGATCTCCTGTTCCAGGTCCACCGCCGCGTAAAGCCCCCTTGCCAGGGGCTTGTTCTCCACGATGGTGATCTTGTTTTCCTCGGCGATCTCCACGATCTTCCGGGCCAGGAAGTCCGCGCCCTTGGCGATCACCACCGGCGCGCTGTTCTTCCCCGCCTCATATTTGACCGCTACGGCAAAGTGGGTCGGGTTACGGATGACCACATCGGCGCTGGGAACGTTCTGCATCATGCGCTGCCGCGCCATCTGCTGCTGCCGTTCCTTGATCTTCCCCTTGATCTGGGGGTCGCCTTCGGTCTCCTTATACTCATCCTTGATGTCCTGTTTACTCATCCGCAGGTTCTTCTCGTATTCCCACCACTGATAGGCATAATCCGCCACAGCGAGGAATATGAAAATAATCGCGGCGTTTTGAACAATTTTTATAATAATGTTCCCGGTAGTGGCCATTACCTGCTGGATGCTCATATCCATCATCCGGGGAAACAGGGGAAGCTCCTCAGAGAGAACATTGTAAATCACAATCCCCAGCACCAGGATCTTCAAAATGGATTTGAGCAGCTCCACCACCCCGCGCATGGAGAACATCTTCTTAAACCCCTGGAGGGGGCTGAGGCGGTTGAACTTAGGGGCCAACAGCTTTGGCGTGACCAGGAATCGGGTCTGTATCCCGGAAAAAACGATTCCCACCAGGGAGCTTATCAGCAGCAGGGGCAGAGCTGTCATGGCAAAGATCAAGGCGGCATTCCAAAAGTCCACCCGCACCTGAGCCGGAGTCAGTTCCTCCACTGCCGAAGCGGCAGATATGGAATCCACCACGCATTTTTCCAGCGCGCCCATCAGGTAGGGGGCTAAAAATTTAAAGGAGTAGAAAACAACGATGAGGGAAAAGACTGTTACCACTTCGTGGCTCTGGAAGATATTTCCCTTCTTGCGTTCATCCTGTTTTCGTTTGGGCGTTGCCTTTTCAGTTTTCTCGCCGGCCAGTTCCACCACCCCCTATACGGCAGAATTTCGCCCCGGCGGTATCCCCACGGGATTACCCGCCCGCCAAAACGGCAAGGGACTGTTCAATGGTTTTCATCAGGGCCGTCATGTACTTATCCACAAAGTCCCCAATGGGCTGTATAAAGACCAAAAGCATAAAAAGCCCCAGCAGCACCTTCGTCTGGATATTGATGACAAACACATGAATCTGGGGTATCAGCTTCATCAGCACCCCCATGGACATCTCCACCACAAACTCCGCCGCCACAAAGGGAAGAGCCAGATGAAGCACCATGGAGAAAGCGGAGAAAAACGCCTCCATGAGGAAACTGGAGATCATCCGCCACTGTATGGCTCCCCCCGCGGGGATCAGTTCAAAAGAGGCTGCAAAGATGCGGATGAGGAGCAGATGGCTGTCAGTGGCGATAAAGTAAAGGAGGAATAGGACATTAAACAGATTTCCGGACATGGACGCTTGGATATTAGTGCCTGGATCGAACACCCTCGCCATGGAGAGGCCGAACTGCATATCCATAATATCCCCCACAAAGAAGAGCAAATAATAGAAAAACAGGAACAACAGCGCACAAACCCCGCCGATGACCAGTTCCCATCCCATTCCCAGCAGCAGCTGGAAATTCTGGCCGGAGCCAATAAAGGAAACATAGGGGGCGTTTGGGGCCAGCATGATGGTCAGGGCCAAAATCAGCCCCACTCGGACTGCTGACGGCACGTTGCGCCTGGAAAACACGGGATTGAGGGCAATCATTCCAGTCATTCTGCAGAAGACCAGAAGATACACCGAGAGATTGTTTATTTCCACCATGGCATCCCAACCTTACAGGGCGGTGATGAGCTGAAAGAGATATTGAAAAAAGTCGCTCATCAGGGACATCATCCAGGACCCCATGGCCAGCAGCAGCAGGGCAATCACCAGTACCTTCGGCACAAAGGTGAGGGTCTGCTCGTGGATCTGGGTGGCAGCCTGAAAAATTGCGATGACAAGCCCGATCACAATACTCACGATCAGCAGTGGCCCCGCCAGTTTCAACGCAAGGAGGAGCGCCTCCCGGAACACGCTTAAAACGTTGTCTTGGGACACCCGTCCATCAACATCCTTTCTCTATAACGATTGGCCGCCCTAATGGAATCCGCTTACAAGGGAGCTGAACAGCCGTTCCCACCCGTTTACCAGGACAAAGGTCATAATCTTAAAGGGAAGGGAAATCATCGACGGCGGCAGCATCATCATGCCCATAGACATCAAGGTACTGGACACCACAATATCAATGATCAAAAACGGCAGGAAAATATAGAAGCCAATGTAAAACGCCTTTTTCAGCTCGCTGGTAATAAAGGCGGGCAATATTACCTTCAGATCCAGCGCAACCAAGGCTTCCAAGCTCTCCCCCTGGCTCTGGTCCAGCTCCTCCCCGGAGATGGAGAGAAACAAACTCAGATCTTCGGTTCTGATCTGTTTTACCATAAACTCCTTGATGGGGACACTGGCAAGCTGCAGCGCCTCCCGCCCATCCACCTGCCCCTGGCGGTAGGGCTCGTAGGCCTCGGTGTTGATCCGTTCCAGGGTGGGGGTCATGATAAACAGCGTCAGCACCAAGGCAATCCCCACCAGAACCTGGTTGGGCGGAGACTGCTGAGTGCCCAGGGCATTGCGCAGAAAAGAGAGAACAATGATGATCCGGGTAAAACTGGTCATCATCACCAGGAAGGAAGGAAGCAGCGCCAAAATGGCGAACAGCAGCAGGACGTCCAGCATCCCGCTTCCCTCCTCGGCCACGCCGCTGCCCAAATCAACGCTGAAAGAGGCGGCGTGTACCTTTAGGGTGCCGCACACCGCTACCAGCAGGGCGGCAATGACAAAGGAAAGGAAAAAGCGGACCAGCTCTTTTTTCAGCTTCTGCCGGGAACCGGCCACAGCCGAATCAATCTTTCCCATTTTCTTCCTCCTTCCGGCTGTCCCCACGGCCTCCAAAGCCGGCATATTTTTTCCTGATCTCCTCCAGGGTTTCGGCAAAGCCGGTGATCCGCGGGGGAGTTTCGGAGGCTTCCGGCTGGGCGGGGAACTGGTCCGGATCCAACTCGCAAAGGGTTTGGATACTCTGGGGAGTAGCTCCCAAAAGCAGCACCTTTCCCCCAGTGCGGACCACCAAGAGAAACCGGTCCTGCCCTATGGGAGTACGGCCAAGGATTTCCACCAAGCCGCTCTGGCTCCGCTGCGTCCGGAAGGCGCCGCCGTACTTCCCGGCAGTCAGCCTGGCCGCCCAATAGGCGGCTACCAGAATCGCCACAAAGCCCAGCAACAGCCCGGCCACTGAGGCGATTGCCTCCAGTCCCCCCTTTTCTTCCAGCTCTAAAAGAAGGGGCTGGAAGGGCGCCGGCAGAATCGGGTACAGCTTAACCAATGATCTTTTCCACTGTCTGGAGGATACGGTCCTGCTTAAAGGGCTTTACGATAAAGTCCTTGGCCCCAAGCTTAATGGCCTCCACCACCATGCCCTCCTGGCCCATGGCGGAACACATTACCACCCGGGCTTCCGGATCTGCGGTCTTAATGGCCTGGAGGGCCTGGATACCGTCCATGTTGGGCATGGTGATATCCATAATTACCAGGTCAGGATGCTCCTTCTGATAGGTTTCTACGGCAATCTGACCGTCGGAGGCCTCGACAATGTTGTCATACCCCGCCTTGGTCAGTGCGTTTTTAATGGTCATTCTCATGAAAGCCGCGTCATCCACCAGCATAATTTTTTTACTCATTGAAATTCTCCTTTGTTTCCATGTTATGTAGTGGGGAAAAACAATTGATATCTATGGAAAGGATGCAGGCGGGCTTCCCGCCTGTTGCCGGGTTTATAGCCTTAGTGCATGAAACCGGTTATCCGTTGTGCTCCCGGGAATCCACCAGATCCTTGGTTCCCATGATCTCGGTGATGCGCACGCCGAAGTTGTCGGCCACCACCACCACGTCGCCCCTGGCGATCAGCTGTCCGTTGACGATGATATCCACCGGCGCGCCCGCCTGTTTTTCCAGCTCGATTACAGTGCCCTGGGCGAAGTCCATGATCTCCCGGATCCTCTTCTTGGTCTTGCCGATCTCCACCGCTACATTCAGCGGCACATTCATCATCAGATCCAGGTTGCCGCTGGGAGGCGGTGCAACCGGTCCCGGCTGTCCCACGAAGCTGGGGAATTTAGGTGTTTGGACAGGTACTTGCTCTGCCTGCTTAATAATCCCGCTGGGCTGCTGCTCCTGGGGCGGATATCCATAGGGGGGATAGCCTCCGTACTGCTGCTGGGCCGCCCAATCCTGGCCGCCCATTGGGGGCATCCCGGGCATTTGACCCGGCATTTGCCCAGGCGCTTGGCCTGGCATCTGGCCCTGCATTGGCGGCATTCCAGGCATTTGTCCAGGTGCCTGGCCCTGCATTGGCTGCTGCCCCGGCACACCCATTGGGGTTTGTTGGGGCTGCTGCGGCTGTTGCTGGGGGGGATAGTTCTGCGGCGCCTGCTGTTGGGGAGCCGCCGGCGCAGGCTGGGGCGCGGGGGCCGGGGCTGGCGCAGGCTCCTCCTCCGGGAAGAGCTGCCCCACCATTTCCTTTGCCAGTTCA
>CATJCP010000159.1 GCA_949737515.1 uncultured Oscillospiraceae bacterium
TCATCTGCGAAATGGCCTCCTACTACAAGCTCCAGGGCAAAACCCTCGTGACTGCCCTTAACGAGCTGTACGAAAAGCACGGTCAGTTTATCGACACCCAGCAGAGCTTCGCCTTTGAGGGTTCTGAGGGTATGGTCAAAATGCAGCAGATCATGGACGGCCTGCGGAAAAATGGGATCTCCTCCGTTGCCGGGAAGAAGGTCGTCTATACCGCCGACTACCAGACCTCTGTCCGCAGGGATACAAAGGGGGAGGAGCCCATCCACCTGCCCAAATCCAATGTCCTGGAATATGGTCTGGAGGGAGGCGCTTCGGTGATTGTACGCCCCTCCGGCACGGAACCCAAGATCAAAATTTACTACTCCATCTTGGGAAGCACCAGAGGCGAAGCCCAGGCCCTGTTGGACGCCATCAAGCTGGATATGGCAAAATATATGGAATAACTTTTTTACTGCGTTGACTGCTGGCCGCCGGGGATGCTCCGGCGGCCTTTTTGTGTTTTTGGATCGGAGGTATCTATTGATATACCTGCGCAGGAGGTATTCAGGCCATAGATTTCAAGAACTTTGTTTTCTTTATTCCGCTATTCTTTTTCCTTTTGTTGTGGTATACTTGTTTTTACAAATGAACAACAGGAGGTATGCATCTATGTCCTTTCGTGAAACAACCTGCCGCGACCTGCCGGTAAATCCCTTCACTGCCATGAACCCCGATTACATCCTTATCACCGCCCCAAACGGAGAAGGCGTCAATCCCATGACAGCGGGATGGGGCGGTCTGGGCGTAATGTGGGGGCTGAACGTGGCTACTGTCGTTGTGCGCCCCCAACGGTTTACCTTTGGCCTGATGGAGAACACCGATACCTATACCATTGCCTATTTCCACAATGATCGCCGGGACGCCTTTAAGATCTGCGGCACTGCCTCCGGCAGAGATACCGACAAAATGAAGGAATGCGGATTTACCGTGGGAGAAGTTGACGGATTCCGTTATATTGAACAAGCCGACATTGTATTCTGCTGCAAAAAACTATATGCCCAGGATATGGTGGAGTCCTGCTTTGTAGAAAAAGAAATCATTGGAAAGTGGTATCCCGAAAAGGATTACCACCGGACCTATATCGGGGAGATCGTCAAGGTTCTGGTGCGGGAATAATTTCCCTCGCCCTTTCCCAGTAAAAGGAGCGTTAGCATGAACGATTACTTAAAGCGAACCTGGGCGGAAATCAATCTGAACCATATTGCGGACAATGTAAAGGCCATTCAATCCCTCCTCAGGCCCGGATGCCAGATGATGGGGGTGGTCAAGGCCGACGCATACGGCCACGGGGACAAATACGCCACTGGCTGCCTACGCCGCCAGGGGGTCTCCTGGTTTGGGGTATCCAACCTGGAGGAGGCCCTCTCCCTGCGCCGCCAGGGGATCACCGAAAATATCCTGATCTTTGGGATCACTCCCTCCAGCCATGCGGGTACGCTGGCCTGTCACAACATCACCCAGTCTGTCTTTTCCCTGGAATACGCCGAAAAGCTGTCCACAGCAGCAGTCGGGCAAGGGGTAGAGGTTCCGGTTCATATCAAGTTGGACACCGGCATGGGCCGGATCGGGTTCTCCACTTTTGATGGCCCAGCCCAGGCAGCAAAGAGCGCCGGAAGGGTCTACAGCCTCCCCGGACTGAATCCCACCGGCATCTTCACCCATTTCTCAGTGGCAGATGAGTCGGCAGATGACTCCAAACAGTATACTCTCAATCAGTTTAAACAATTTGAAGAAACCTGCGCGGAGCTGGAGCGGCAGGGGTTTTCCTGTGGCCTGCGCCACTGCTGCAACAGCGCGGCTATGCTGAATTATCCCCAGATGCACCTGGATATGGTCCGGCCCGGCAACATTATCTATGGACTGTATCCCAGTGCGGACTGCCTGCGGGAACGGAGGATTGATCTAAAACCCGCCATGGAGCTGAAATCCATGGTGTCCATGGTAAAGGATATGGGGGCGGGCCGGTCTGTCAGCTATGGGCGCACCTACAAAACACCGGGACCTAGGGTGATAGCAACCGTTCCCATCGGATACGCCGACGGTTATACCCGCCGCCTGTCCAACAAGGCCCGGGTATTGATCCACGGACAGTATGCCCCTCAAATCGGGAACGTGTGCATGGATCAGATGATGGTAGACGTCACCGGTATCCCACAGGTGCGGGAAGGGGATATTGTCACCTTGTTTGGCCGGCAGGACGGGAAGTCCATTTCTGTGGAGGAGCTGGCGGAACTGACCGGTACCATCAACTATGAGATCGTCTGTGTTCTGGGGCGGCGGGTTCCCCGCATCTACATCGAAAACGGGGAGAAAATCGCCGTAGTGGATTATATCCGAAACACATGATTAAAACAGGAAAAATTCGAGGACCAGGGTGCGCGCACTTTGGCCCTCTGGCTTAATTGACAAGAAAAGGGCAGTGTGATATTCTGAATACAGGGAAGGATTGATATGCAATGGACCCGGAAGCCAACCGCGAGTACAAGGACAGTTTGTTTTTAAAATATATGTGTGATGATCCCAAACGCTTAATAGAAGCATACAACGCCATTCAGGGGACACACTATCCGTTGGATACCCCCATAGAACCCAAAACCCTTGATGGAGTGCTTTTTAAAAACCGGAGAAATGATATATCCTTTCTGCTGGATGGAAGGTTTATTATTCTGATTGAGCATCAGTCCACTGTAAATGAAAATATGCCGCTGCGGATGATGTTGTATCTGGGCCGTCTGTATGAGAAAATATTGGAGAAGAAAAACATATATAGAAGGAGGAGCATCCCACTGCCGGCGCCGGAATTTGTCGTGGTGTACAATGGAAAAGAACCATATGCAAGGGAATCCTATTTAAAGCTTTCAGATGCTTTTCTCTCTAAGGAAGCACTGCCGCCCAACACGGCTGAGCTGACGGTAAAGGTTGTCAATATTCGATATGGAGAGAATCCAGAGCTGCTGGGGCAGAGCAAGGCCCTACATGATTACAGCTTTTTCGTTGATAAGGTGCAAAAATATATAAAAGAAGGACATAAGCTAAGGGAAGCAATCCGCAAAGCCGCGTTGGACTGTGAAAAACACAAAGTCATGCAGCCGTTTTTAAAAGAACATATATCGGAGGTGGAAAACATGCTAAATGTAGAATGGAACTTGGACGACGCCTTAGAAATCGCCCAGGAAGAAGGCCGGGAAGAGGGCCGGGAGGAAGGCCGCGAAGAGGAGCGTAAAAAAAATATCCGGTCATTATCGGAATTTCTATCTGTAGAACAAATTGCCAAAATGCTGAAAATCTCAGTTGACGAGGTGAATTTCTCCCTGGGAGATTAAAATCCTTTAAATGATAACACCCCTATGACAAAAGGTCCATCCGCCGGATCTTGGCGGATGGGCCTTTTGTCATAGGGCAATTTACAAGATAATTTGCCAGGTTTGCCTTATCCTTAAGATGGGCAAATAAAACAAATGATTAAAGATATTCTTTTTCTGCAATTTATTGATGATCCGTATGATTTTCCCTTACATTGGGCAGGAATATTTTCAGGGAAATATCAATCTCTTTTCCGTAGCGCTGGGCAGAGACCGTCACAGGTTTTGTCCTCCTTCCGGCTGAATCATTTACCAAAGCAGGAGCCGCCTCATCCAGGCCCCACCTCTGCCCCACCGAAAGGAGAAATCCCAGCAGAATCAAATTGACCACAATGGACCTGTTCCCCTGTAAAAAGGGGAAGGGATAGGGGACCATAAAAACCAACCCCAAATTGGCCTGAATAAAACAAAGGAACTGAACCGCAAAGGTAAAGACCACTGCACAGGAAACCATTTTCCCCAGCGCGCCAGACTGCTTCCGAAGGATGTGAATTCCCTTCAGGCAGACGAAAAGGGCCAGGGGAATGATAACACACAATGTCCACCAGCCCAGACGGACAATGGTCCAGGTGAGGAGAAGATCGGGGTTATGGGGGAGGATTTGTTCGATAGGCTGTTCTCCCCACGGGGTAACTACTACATCAGTGGGGCCAATCCATTGAGAGGACCCCAGGACAGACCGAATTGCAATATAGATATATCCCTTACCACGTGGGGCAATGGAGGGATCCATAATGATGGAAACAGGTCTCCATCCCATTGCCAAAAAGACGCAAAAAATGACGGTTAAGGGGATAAACATCAAGAGGTAAGCAGAAACTTTTTCCCTTTTGGCGTCAAAGCCAAACCAGTCCAGCTTTACCGCCATAATCAGCACAGCCAGCGAGGGGATCAAAACCAATGCTGGCGCTGAAAAACTGGCCGTCAGCATCAGAAACAGGGAAACTGCCGCCATAGCACCACAGAACAGAAAACCGGAAAGCCCCTTTCCCCGGAAGGAATAGACAACCCCGCAATACGCCAGCGGAAACAGGAGAAATAGATGGACTGCACAGGAGAACAGAGAAAAGCTAAAAAAACTATGCCCGCCAAAACGGTACATGATTGGAAGCATAAAAATTAAAACATTGTATAAAGTGTATCCAATCATCCCTGTTTTACGGCTGACAGCCAAAACCGTATAATCCACCCGAATCGCCGCCAGCATTCCGCAGAACCCAAGGGCAATCGAAATCAGCAGGCTTACCGGCGATATAATTTCATCAACCGATTGGTAATAGACCGACTGCACAAGCCACCCTGCCACCAGCAGAAGTCCCACTGCCAGTAAGAGTCCCTTATCCGTTTTCGGGCGGTAGGAGCGGTCAAGCCCTGTCCCCACTTGGATGGGGTCGCCCATTTCCTTGATGGTTTTGGAGACAGCTTCTTCAGGCGGAATTCCAGCGGAGCAGTATTCTGCCATCTGGTCCTCCATATGGCCGGACAATTCCCGGCGAACGGACGGATGGGCTTTTTTCCACCGTATCTGCTGGCACACTTGGGAAAGATATTCCGTAAATTCCTGGGGGACAGCACTTTCTCTGGAAAGCTTAGGCTCGTACACAAGCGCTTCCCCCTCTCAAAACCCGGTTTACCGCATCGGTAAAATGCCCCCATTCCGTTTCCTTCTCCCGGAGGAAGCGTTCTCCTTTAGAGGTAATGCTGTAGTACTTCCGCACCTTCGACGTTTCCGCCGCCTTCTCATAGGAAGTAAGATACCCCTGCTTTTCCAGACTGTGAAGCAAGGGATATAATGTCCCTGCCTTCAGGGAAAACACATTGTTAGAACGATCGGACAACAGCTCGATCATCTCATATCCGTACAGATCCCGTCCCTCTAACAGCTTCAGCAGCAGCATTCCCGTGCTGCCGGTCTGCAGGCTCTTGTCAATTGCCACCTTTGTAACCTCCTTATATAGATCATCTACCTATATTATAAATAGATGATCTATATAAGTCAAGGGAAAACAACAATTTTTTCAATTTTAAAAGGAGATGAATGAGGATGGGAAACCGATATCTGTTCCCCATCCCCTGTCAAATTATTTTGCTTCCAGCCAAGCCCATATTCACTTATTACCGGTTACGGTTACCAGGCCATTCTGTAAATCTCCATAACATCCTCAGTATCAACCGGCAGATGTCCGCCTACTGTTCCGTTTGCGCAGCACCTGTCCGCCATCTCCCTGAATCTGCTTTCCTCAGCCCCCAGCTCCCGCAGGGTGGTTGGCAGCCCAATTTCTTGAAAGAAAGCCCGCATTCTCCGAACGCCTTCCAATACGACTGCCTCCTCCGAAGGATACATAGAGGGATCTACATCCCAGACTTTCTGGGCAAACTGCAGAAACCGCTTCGGTTCCCGTTTCCATACCCGTTCTATCCAGGCGGGTTGTACTACTGCCAACCCTGCTCCATGGGCCACGTCGTAAATAGCGCTCAGCGGATGCTCTATCTCATGGGAAGCCCAATTTCCACCTCTGCCAACACTGAAAAAGCCCATCATGGCAATGCTCCCGGACCACATCAGTTCTGCCCTGGCGTCATAATTTTGGGGATTTTCACAGATCCTGCGGGCATTATGAATGATGGCCCGCATCCCAGCCTCTCCCAGGCGGTCAGTCACGTCTGATTCCATGTCCGCCGCAAAGTAATGCTCCATCATATGGGAGAGGATGTCCGCTGCACCGCAGGCAGTTTGGTAGGGGGGCAGGGAAAGGGTCAGCTCTGGGTTCAGCAGAGAGAATTTGGGACGCATTAGCCCGCGGTTCACCGCCCGCTTATCCCAGGTCTCGTCGTTGGTGATTACGGTGCCAACGCTTACTTCGCTGCCCGCCGCAGGAATGGTGAGGATGGTCCCAACAGGCAGGGTACGGGTCACATTTTTGTTTTTGCCGCAGAAGAAATCCCACACATCCCCATCGTAGCAGCAGCCAATGCCAATGGCCTTCGCCGAATCAATGACGCTGCCGCCTCCAATGGCAAGGAGAAAGTCCACCTTTTCCCTTTGGCAAAGGGCGATCCCTTCCCGGACAAGACTCAGACGGGGATTTGGCTTAACACCCCCCAGCTCTACATATTCCAGGCCGGCGGCGGTTAAATAGCCCTCCACCCGGTCAATAAGCCCGGACTTTTTTGCAAAGCTGCTTCCATAATGCACCAATACCTTAGAGCTGCCATATTCTTTGATCAAGTCTCCCGCTTTTTCCTCCGCACCCTTGCCAAAATATACATTGGTGGGAACTGAAAATTGAAATGGTCTCATAATCCCGCTCCTTTTATCCTCTTTATCTCTATTTCGGATTTGTGTATTTGAAAAAACGCCCTTTTAGTCTGTTTACAGATCCAGTTCTGCCATGGTGGCAGGCATTTCGTGACAGGTATTCACCTTTCCTTCGTCCGTCACCAGGTCGAAGCAGGAGGCGATAATCCTTCCTTCCCAGACAATCGGTTCCCCGGGCTGATCCAAACCGCCCTCCAGCCCAGTGCAGTCGGGACTTTGGGCCAGACGGGTGATCTTACCTGTGATATGATCTACCTTGGCGATGGCGTTGGCAGAAAAATCCGCCACATAGAAGTCTCCCTTTGCATCCTTACAGATGCCGTCAGTAGAAACCAGCTGGCTTTGATCCTGGGCAAACACCGTATTCTCCTTGGCGTTGCCATTTCCGTCAAAGGTGATCCGGTGGATGGCTCCGTCTCCAAAATTGCCGACATACAGGTTGCCATCCAGGCCGAATTCAATGCCGTCTGCACCATATTGACAGGCGGGATTTTGGGTGATAAAGGTAGTGAAGATATGGGGATCGTCCAGGGTGTTGGTAATATGAACGTTGGTCTCCTCCAGCCCAAACCGGTATACGCAGCTCACCAACAGTCCGCTGGGATCCTTGACCTTGCTCATGCAGCTTTGGGTGACATAAAGATAGCCATCTTTGATCTTGGCCCCGTTGGGGTGCTCCATCCCCTCTGCCACCACCGACCATTGGATGATCCCGTTTTCATCGGCTTTAACCCGCAGCACCCGCCCCTGGAAGGCAAGGTCTTCCTCTCCAGACCATCCCTGGTTGTCGCAGAGGTAAAGGCTGCCATCCGGACCGAACACAATGCCCATATTCCGGGCCTTCCCAGTTTTGGGATGAACCGGTACGTCAAACCATTTGGTCACCTTTTTGTCCTTGCTGATCTTCACAACACAGCCGCTGGTTTCCGGTTGGGCAAAGTTGGGACAGGAGAGAATCAGGTTGCCCTCCTGATCGATTTCCATGCCGTCAGGTGTAGAGATGTACTCTGGAAGCGCTAAAAACAAACGTGATTTCTTCATATTTCTTCTCCTTCATTGACAAAAACACAGCATTATGCAAATACAATTACATTTTTCAAATCTGTCTTTTTCTCCTCAATCATATCAAAGGCCCGATGGATTTCCCCAAAGGGAATTTCTTCTGAAATGTAGTCTGCCGGAACCAGAAGCCCCTTTTCAATCCATTCGCAGATCTGTTGGTGCTGCTCCCCTTCCTGTATTTTAGAGGGCCATTGCTCAAACTGCAGCCCCCAATTATATGGGGCCTGGCTCCAGTCCAGGGTCATCTGGAGATTGGGTGAAATCCCATAGCAGCAGATCTTGCCGCCAGGGGCCACCAGCGCCATGGCGGTATTGATCAGCGCGCTCACCCCCACTGCGTCCAAAACCATATCCACTCCCTCAGGGTAGATTTCCCGGATCAGGGGAACCGGGTCCTGCCCTGCGGAACAGAAAACATGCTTTGCCCCATGCTTTGCCGCCCTCTGGGCTTTTTCCATAACCAGATCCAATACCGTGATCTCCTCTACTCCGCTGAGGGAAAGGAGCTTTGTAAAAATCAGCCCCACCGGTCCGGCGCCGAAAATGACGATTTTCTTTCCCGGCGTCATCCCGAAGTTCTTAATCCCTCCCAGGACTTCCCGGAAGGTGACGATCATGGTGGCCTCTGCAGGGGTCAGGGCCTGGGGAACCAGCTTTTGGGCAAAGTATCCCTCTGACCAATAGGGACTGGACTGATCCAGTCCGTCCGCCTGGATTGCGGCGATATCCCCCACCAGCCCATATTCCGAGTAACCGCCCCACCCGCTGTAATAACCGTCCACAAAATCCTCGCCAAAGGGAAGGGTCACCCGGTCGCCGATTCGAAAGTTTTTTACTTTTTCCCCCAACTCCACAATAGAGCCAACCGCCTCATGCCCCAACAAAGCCGGATAGGTGGAAAAATTTTTAAAGTTTTGATGGACCAGCTTGATATCCGTCCCATTGCACACACCGCAGGCCTCAATCTTCACCAGAGCCTGATAGGGACCAGGTTTGGGAATGGATATGGAAACAATATGGCGGGAACCATCCTGTTCAACAGCGTAGCCTCTCATCTTTCCGTCCAATTTTGGCCGCCTCCTTTTACAGTTTGTTATATTCTTCCATGATTTTAACACTGGCTGTGCTGCCAATGCGCCGTGCCCCCGCCTGATACATGGCTGCGGCATCCGCCAGAGTACGGATTCCGCCAGCGGCTTTTACCAGAATGGAGGGATCGGTGTTTTCCCGCATCAGGCGCACATCCTCTACAGTTGCGCCGCCGCTCCCAAACCCAGTAGAGGTTTTGATAAAGTCCGGACCTACCTGATTGGCGATGCCGCAGAGGGCAATCTTTTCCTCCTTGGTTAGAAAACAGTTTTCAAAAATAACTTTGGAGGTAACAGACGCCTGCCGGCAGGCGTCCACAATCTCCTGCATCTCCCGCTGGATATAGGCGTAATCCTTGTCCTTCAGCTTTCCAATATGGATCACATAATCGATTTCATCGGCCCCCTCCAGAATGGCCTGCTCGGTCTCATACCGCTTGGTACGGATTGAGGTTTGCCCAAGGGGAAAGGAGATAGCTGCGCCCACATGAACCGGCGTGCCGGACAGGAGGCGCTTACACAGTGCGGTTTGGACCGAATTGATCGCCACCATTTTAAAACCGTAAGCTTTGCTTTCATTGCACAGAGTGACAAAATCCTGTTCCTGGGCATAGGGGCGCAGCTGGGTATGGTCAAACAGGATAGCCAAAGATTTGGCTGTCGGGAAAATGGATTTCATATGATTGTCTCCTTTAAAAATGATTAGAATCATCCAGCTTCAAAAATATATGATGGGCTGGGGCACCTTATCTGGTCAGTTCAATGATAAAGCGGTTGTTATCCCCCCGGTATCGGGCGATAGAGTATTCTACGGGGGAAGGACCAGTGGAATAGGCCAGGGTCTTGACCAAAAACAGGGCGGAGCTTGCGTTTATGTCTAAGAGTTTCGCCTCCTCCGGACGGGCCATAACCGCTTCAATACTCCTTCTGGCGCGGATCACCGGCTGATGGTATAGTTCCTCCAGCAGATGGTAGAGGGATTCCCTTTCCATATCCCGTTCCAGCAACCCGGAATATGGTCCGGCAGCAAGATAGGTCTCCACCAGCACCACCGGAATATCGTTGGCGAAACGGAGCCGCGCCAGTTTCAGCAGCGGCTGATCTACGGGAAGCTCCAGCTGTGAATTGATGTCCTGCAGGGGCGGAACCCTTTCCCACATTAAAACGCGAGTGGAGGGCTTCAGGCCTTTTTCAATCATCTCCTGTTGAAAGCTTTGGAGTTTGGAGAAGAACCCCCCTTCTATTTTAGGAGCAGCGACAAAGGTTCCCTTCCCTTTCCGCCGGTACAGCAGCCCGTTGTTTACCAGCCCGCTGATGGCCTGCCGCACAGTAGCCCGGCTCACCTGGAGCTGCTCCATCAGCTCCGCTTCAGTGGGGAGGCAATCCCCAGGATGCAGTTCTCCGCTGGCGATAGCGGCACAGAGAAGCTGGTTCAGCTGGTAGTGAAGGGGAAAGGGAGAATGAAAATTGACCGTCAGATGGGAAATATCCCACGACATAATTTACACCCCCTTCAAATGGGCGAGAACCTCTCCTTCTGTGGGAAGGGAAGGGATCGCGCCGACCTTGGAAACCGCCAGGGATCCGGCAGCATTGGCAAAAGCAAGCCAGCGCTGGAACTCCTCGTCTGCCTCCAGCCGATATTTAGGGGCTTTTCTGCGCTTTTCTGCAATATGGAACAGCATTGCAGCGGTAAAAGCGTCTCCTGCGCCGGTGGAATCTACAAAATCTGATGGAATACCGGATAGATAGCCGCTGTTTTTCCCGTCGGTAAAGTAACAGCCATTTTCCCCCAATGTGACAGCTACAGCCTGAACGCCCCGTTTTAAGATAAATTTTCCGCAATCCTCAGGGGTTGTTTCCCCAGTGATAAACGTCATCTCCTCCTCGCTGATCTTCACAAAATCAGCGTAATCAAAACCGGAGAGCATTTTTTTTCGGGCAAACTCCGGATCGGGCCAGAGGTCCGGCCTGTAGTTGGGGTCATATGAAAGCAGCGCGCCATAATCCTTGGCATATTGGATCGCCTGGAGGGTTGCATCCTCACACAGGGAGGATGTAAAACTGATGGAACCATAATGGAAAATCTGCGCGTTGGCAAAGTATTCTTTCTCCAGTTCATTGGACCGAAGCATCATATCCGCACCGGGATGGCGATAAAAGATACAATCCCGAATACCGTCGCTTTTTTTCGCCACAAAGGAGAGGGTGGTTCTGGCGTCCGGATCCTCCATCAAAAAGCGGACATCCAACCCCTGGTTCATCAGCGTTTCCTTTAAGTAAACGCCAAAGGGGTCTCTTCCCACCTTGCCGATGAAACCAGCGGAACCGCCCAACCGGCGTACGCCTACGGCGACATTGGCAGGCGCTCCTCCGGGGGCTTTTACAAAACCGCTGCTGGCGGAAAGGCTGACATTTTCGTCTATGGATACAAAATCAACCAGCAGTTCCCCCAAACAGATGACTTCGGGAAGAGGGGGGCTGTTATAGTGGAATGGGTGCATGGTGAAGGCTCCTTCCTAATTTTCAAAATATGTACGTACATTATAATATTATTATAATTATTTTCCTGATAGAATGTCAAGGGGATTCTTAATAAAATTCTGCAAATCTTAAAAGATCTATGATAGGGGCAAAATATCTGTGAAACACTCCCACCCCTTTGGAAAAAAAGAAACAGGTCAGATCCTCATGGACCTGACCTGTGATTTGAGCAGCTGAGATTTACGCCATAACATTTAAGACAGTCTCCCGAACTGCGTCATAATAGAGGATCTGTTCCAGTGTCTGAACGGATTCCGACCTGCCCAGCCTTTTTTCAGATGCTTCCCCTTCTATCCCCAGCATCCTTTTCAGGTTGTACTCCAGCCACAACAACCGGCCATTGTTGCTGTCATAGAGGCTTTCCCAGTCAAGTCCCTTTAACGGCCCGCCGGCCTGCTCTGCATATGCCTCTGTAAAACATCTGAACCGTTCCAAATCCAGGCTGCATTCCTCAAAGCCCGACCAGTTCAGCGCTGTTTCCAGCAGCTCGACTAAAGGGTTGGAATAGGAAAGGCATTCCAAATCAATAATCCGGTACTCCATCCCCCTCCAAAGAACGTTTTTGCTGTCCATATCATTGTGACATATGGCGGAAAATGCCGGGATATGCCTGCAGGACCTGTTCCCCCGTTCCTGGAGTTTATAAAGGAGGGACAGCCGCTTTTCCAAAAGGGCAAAGATTTCCCGGTCAGTCCGCTGCACAGCATCAAGATAGAACATCCAGTCGATGTGCAGAGGGGCTCCCCCGCCGCCGCTGGCCCTGCGGTCAACCTCATGTATCTTTGCAAGGGCTTTTCCCATCCTGGCGCAGTGCGCTTTCCGGATCTCCTGCCCACGGACAGCCCTTCCGTCGTACCAATCAAACACATAAAAATACTGCCCCTCAAGCTCCTGCATCTTCCTGCCACCAAAAGACCGCGCCGGAAGGATGGGAAGCCCTCTCTCCCCCAATATCTCCTCCAGTCTTTCCGCAGCCTCAAAATTCCCCTTTGCCGTTTTCCGCAGCATAATATGAGGGTTGAGCAGCTTGACAGCGTATTTCCCCCGGTCTGTAACCAATCCGTACATTTTATGCATCAGTCCGCCAAACAGTGGAGCTGGTTCTGAAACCAACTCTCCCAATCCGCACTGACAGCATATCCCTGCGAACCATTCCATTTCCTCTATCCTTTCAGCAGCAGATACATTTAGAATAGCATACCCATGTTTTGGTGTCAATAAAGCGCCGGTATTGTAAAAACATCCTGTTTATTTTTAAAATATGAAATCGGTAAATTTGATTGACAGGACCGCCAGGGGTGTGTAAACTAAAAATAGCCCTGTACCGACCTTGGGGCGGGGTAAATACATAAAAAGGAGATGGGAGAAATGATGGACATCAGCGCATTGGCCCGGGCCATGTCCCAGACCGGCGGAATCGCACCGCCATCCCAAGCTGCCGGCGGCGTGACCAGCAGCGCATTTCTGGACAAAATCGCCAGCGCCATGGAAATCACCCAGCAGAAAACCAGCGAAACCCAATCCCTCACATTGGAGGAACGTCTGAAGCAACGGTACCCCAACTTGGTCTACCACGTTTTTGACGGAAGCAACCGTTATTGGCAGACCCGCAGCGACTTTCCCTTCTACAAGCTTTTCCAACAGGGCACAAAGGCGGAAGAGATCGAAAACTGGACGCCAACCGGCATGAATCCTGACCCAACGTCCTCTGCCGCCCAGCGCATGATATCCCCGATCCCGGCTGGAAGCACAGCGGTTATCATCCACCCCAAGGTTCAGGCGAAAATGGAGCAGGACCCTGAATATGCCGACGAGATTTATAAGAGGATCGAGGCATGGTTTGCCTTTGACAAGGCACGCAACGAAGCAATTATCCCCGGTATTGAGGCAAGGTCCTCCCGGTGCTTGGCAATCGGCGAGGATGGGAATATCTGTAATGTTATGGCGTGCAGTAAGGGGGAAATTACCCAATCTTCAAGCGGCAGCGATGATGGCGAGGATGACTTCTGGACAGCCCGTGCAAAGCGTTTCCAAAAGTACATGAAGCTTGTGGTAGAAGCGCAGATTCTGCACGCCCAGGGGATCAGCAAGCAGATCAACCTGTGGAGCCTGATGGAATCCCAAAATTCCAAAGCAGATTCATCTGTCAGCAACTTTGGCATGAACCAGCAGTTTTCCGATATGCAGGCCGCCCAGTTTGCCATTTCTGAAACCATGTCCATGATGAATGGAACGGAGCTGCGGCAGGCTTTAGGAGAAACGGTGGCGGGAGTATCGGTGGACGCGGTATTTGAAGCCACCAAACAGGCTATCTCCAGCTTCCATCCAGCGATTACAATGTAACTGAAGAACCGTTTGGACTCCTTTGGGAGAGAACGGATTCCGGGTTTTGACTGACTGAAAAACCCGGCGCAGCGGAAAAGGAAAACTGCTGCCGGAGAAAAGGCCTTTTCCGGTCAAACGGGCCTGTGGAACATACAAGAAATTTGCCAGGGTTGTCTATCCTTAAGATGGGCAAATAGAGCAAATTATCAAGGATGTTTCACAGGCCCGCTTTCACCGCTACGACATACAAGGAAACTGTAAGACGGGAAATTAAACGCTAATCTTTCAGCTGAAATCATTCAAAAAACAGGCTAAAACAAGGAAAACAGCTGAAAAACAGCTTAACCAAGCCATTTTCCAGCTATACTTTCAGTGGAGACGCACGGGCTCGAACCGTGGACCTCTTGCGTGTGAAGCAAGCGCTCTGACCAGCTGAGCTACGCCTCCTTACAAGGATAGAGATATGTGTTGGAAAGAAAACAGAACCTTAAAATGAAATCTGCCCTTTGGCAGAAAAATGGTGGAGACGAAGAGGATCGAACTCTCGACCTTACGGATGCGAACCGTACGCTCTCCCAGCTGAGCTACGCCCCCGAAAATCAGTGCATATCTATTATAGCAATTTTTCAAAAAAAAGCAACCCCTTTTTGAAATTTTTCCAAAAAGGGGTTGTAAGATTACAATAGAAGTGTAACAGAAGGAAAAATAAATAGCGGAGACGCAGCCTTTGTGTTATAGTTAAATCACCACAACAAAACCAAACCCAAAGGAGGTCCCCGCTATGAACAGTATAACACAAGAGACGCGCTTTCGTCTATCCCTAATAAAATATGCCGATAAGTATGGTGTCACCAAAGCAGCCATCAAGTATAAAACCAACCGACAGTACATTTACCGATGGAAGAGACGTTTCGACGGCTCTATACAGTCCCTCTGCAATCGTTCCCGCAGACCTCACCACCATCCTAACCAGCACACACCGCAGGAAATTAAGCTTATCACTGATATGCGCAGAAGGAATCCCAATGCTGGCCTTGTCGTTTTCTGGGTTAAATTAAGGCAGCGTGGCTATACGCGCTCCATTCCTGGCTTGTTTCGCTTCCTTAAAAAACAGGGTATTATGGCTGTTCATCCGCCTAATCCTAAATATATTCCCAAGCCTTATGAGCAAATGGATCATCCTGGACAGCGTTTCCAGATAGATGTCAAATATGTCCCTTCTTCCTGTCTGAAAAACCCAAATGTTATCGGCAAAAAGTTCTTCCAGTATACTGCCATTGATGAGTATTCCCGCTGGCGTTTTGTGGAGGCTTTTGAGGAACACAGTTCCTACTCCTCCGCTATGTTCCTTGAACATCTGATTAAGGCTTTTCCCTGCACTATTGAGTGCATCCAGACTGACAATGGACCTGAATTCACAAACCGCTTTACCTCCTATCGGGATAAACCTACACTCTTTCAAAAACATCTGGAGCAGCATGGTATTACTCATAA
>CATJCP010000160.1 GCA_949737515.1 uncultured Oscillospiraceae bacterium
CCGTTTGTGAGGAGTTTGCGTTTCATAAAATCACGACCTTTCTGTAAGGCAATACAATACCACAAAGAGCTGTAGATATCCAGCGAATTTGAGAAAAGATTTTTCTTTGTTTATTGCAGAGCAGAATTTGAAAGGTTGAGTAATTTTATCTTTTGAGAATCTTCCTGTAACTTTTGAAACTGCTGTTGATGAAAGAAATCAATTGGTTCCTGGATAGGGCGGATGGTATAGAGGAGGCTTCCATTTCGGGAACGACCATCTTTGGTGAGGATCGTAGTTGTTTCAGTTGTAATAAAACCTTTGTCTTCCAGCATTTTGACATATTTACGGACAGTGTTTACGCTTACTCCGATAGCTTTACCAATGGTATGGTAACTGGGATAGCACTGGAAGGTTTTCCTGTCCTCGCAGTAGAGGAGAAAGGCATAAACAGCGATCTCCCCCGCTTTCAGGCCGAGCGAAAAAATTTCGTTTGGTAGGGGAAAATAGTGTTTGATGGGATCGCGCTTTTGCCGTTTTTGAAATCTCAATAGCATACTCCTTTGAATTAGGGGTTTTAGTCAATTCCTTTTTGGTATAGAACAGCCTCTTTGAAAGAGATCCCGCCGTTTGTCTTTTTGACATCTCTAACACATTTGGAACGGAGAGCGTCCACGGATGCAGGGTCAATGTCCAGCTCGGAAGCGAGGATGTGCATCATGATAGAGAGTTCAACGGTTTGTTTGAATAAGAGACGCCCAATACGATTTTCAGTGTTTTGTAAAGAGGCGTTCATAGCAGAGAGAAAAATAGGAGGTAAGACCTGGGAACAATCCTTGGAGGTAAGATACTCGCAGTAGAAATTGAGAGCGTCTTCCACAAATTCATTCTGGCTGCGGCAGTTGTCAAGTGGCATAGCTCGTTTGATTTTCAGATCGGTATCAGGAGAAATCCGCATTTGAAACCTGACTTTATCTTGTGGCATGGAAAGACCTCCTTTTTTGTTCAAATGATGGGTAATGTCATAAAAATGTACAGATAAAGGGCATAACAGTGGGAATAAACCAAGAGTTGATGTTGAAAGAGACATCACCGCTTTGAAAATGATGCCAAGAGAAAAGAAAATTGATTCCGCAGAAAAGCGCCATACAATGGGAAACAATCGCATCCTCGACTCGCATTGCGGGACGATGTGGCTTGCGATGATGCCGCCGCTTTATCCTGCTTAGAAATCGACTGACTGGAATCAGCCGAAAGGTTGGATGAATCTCTGTAGATTTCTTTCCTCTGAACCCTGTCAGAAACCTGCCTGAATGCCCTTGCTGCTGTTTCTCGGATACTTTCCCGAACTTCGGCGAATGAGCCCACACAGGGCAAATTTGGCGGGGACAGGGCTGTGTCTATCGGTTGTTCTTATACCATGTTTCACCATCCTTCATAGCTGATTGACTTTGGTTTGTGTCTCTGATATGCTAAGAGTAGCACAAAAAAGAAAGCCGCACAATAGATTTAGGGCAAGACAGGGAAACAGAAAAAGTCCATCGGATACAGGAGGGGCAGAATGAGTCAGAACACATTTGACCGATTCACAGTTTTGTTCACAAAAGAAAAAGTATTTCTGGGAGAGAAACCATTTCCGCTTGGACAGCTTACAACTGACCTTTTGAATTTGGATGAGAGAGTGTTGGATGAGATAGAGGAGCGTATCAACATCTTTTTACCAACAGTACAAACACTACTGCGAGAGAAAACGGACAATGCTGCACACATGGCCCAGGAAAATCTCAACCCAGTTTGGAATTTGATTTTCGAGCTGCCAGTTTATAGGGACATAAAGATGGACATAAAAACATCCTATAACTTGTTTCCGATTCTCTTGTCTGATCAGGATAAATGGAATAAGGTCTTGGAAGTTGGTTCAGAAGGAAATCAGATGTTTGAGAAATTTGTTTCCAGTTTGAAGAATTTTACAGAAAGCCTGCGCAGCTTTCGAAGACAGATTGAGGGGATGCTGAAATTCTATTTTGAACCGCTTGCCAGACACAACCAGGAGACATACGCAGAAGCCTTTGCCGAATATTTCAGCAGTATGAGATCTGCTGGTGAGTTGTTTTTCCCAGACGAGGAATTTGAGCAGAGTTATCCAGCGCGGATATGCTTTGTACCAATAGCGAATCCAGCAGAACAGAGAAAACCACTCCTTGCCGAAAAGACAGAGTTTAGATATCTGATCCATTTTCTGTACACAGAATTTTACCGAGGGCTGACAGCAGGAAATATGCCGCGAAAATGTCACAACTGTGGAAGGTATTTTTTACTGACGGAAGGATATAACACCTGCTACTGCAATAATATTGCGCCAGGAGAAACGGAGAGGACTTGCCGTAAGGTAGGAGCGCACCGAAAAGCAAACCATCCAACGGGATTGAGTCCGGCACAGATGGAATATCGAAAAGTTTACAATCGCCTGAAGGCGAGGAAACAGCGGGGAAAAATCAGTAGCGATGAATGGAACAACGCGGTCGCCCAAGCCCAGGAAGTATTGATGCAGGCAGAGCAGGGAAAACTCAGTGATGAGGAGATGAGAAAAAAGTTCATATCATTTTGAGAATTACAAAGACCCAGAGGGAGGAAAACTTCTACTGGGTTTCTTTGATTATTGCAGGGTAATCTTTGAATAGCTTGATTCTGAGAAAGGAAGGACAGAAGAACTTTTTAATTTCGCCAAATTTTGTCTGCAAAATACTGTTGAACCCCGTCAGAAACCCGCCTAAATACCCCTGCTGCTGTTTCCCGGATAACTTTCCCGATTTCCAGAGAATGAGCCCACATAGGGCAAAATTGGCGGGGATATGGCTGTATCTATCGTTTGATCTTATACTATGTTTCACCTTCCCTTATGTCTGATTGACTTTGGTTTGTGTCTCTGATATGCTAAGGGTGGCACAAAAGAGAAAACTGAATAATAGATTTACAATAAGGCAGAGAAACACCAAAAGTCGATCATATATGGAAGAGGCATCATGAGCAGTAAAGCTTGTCTGGGTAGGATATCAATTCCGCTTGACCAACTTACAGCCAGCATAATGTTTTTTCAGAATAAAATCTTGACAATCATATTCTACAAAGGTTCCATTCCCGATATGGTAATCATAAAAATCCCTTTTTGGCCAGGCAAATTTCTCTAAAATAGCCATAATCCCCCCGCCATGAATCACAAACGCAGCGGTTTTCCCGTCAGGAACTTTCTGCATCCCGCTGTAAAATGCCTCACAGCACCGTTTTTTAAAACCAGAGATGCTTTCCCCGCTTGGGATAGCTGCGAGACAACCGGAATCTACCCATGCTTGATATTCGGAACTGTCCGATAGCTCCTCCGCGTTTTTTCCCTCGAAGATTCCAAAATCGGTTTCTGCCAGGCTTTCCATAATTTCAAGTTTGGATTGTGGAAAAAGAATTGCGGCTGTCTGACGTGTCCGCAGGGCAGGGCTGACAAAAATCCGGTCTGCCTGAATGTTGTATTCCCGCAGGCGTTCCACTTGGGATATGCCTAAACTGCATAAAGGCTCATCTGTCCTGCCGATATAGCGCCTTTCCAGGTTGCCAGCCGTCGCCCCATGCCTGATAAAATAAATATGGTTCATATCATCCCTCCAAGCAGGATTCCCGCAAAGGCGGACAGCTCGCAGACTTGGAGGAAAAATCCGGCGGTGTCCCCGGTGGCCCCGCCGAATTCTTTTTTCGCCATTGCCCGGTAACGGAGCATAGCGGCAACCCCCAAAGCAATCCCAAACGCCCCGGAGACAGGAGAGAGCAAAATCATCCCCGCTGCGGCAAGCAGAGCCAAAAGAATCATGGAAACCGCCGCCTTGTTTTTCTCCGCGTCTTTGATAAAGGCACAGAGCATCCCTGTTTTTTTGGCATTGGGCATTGTCACAGCGCAAAAGGCGGACAATGCCCTGGAAAGGACAAAAGCAGGACAGCAGGCATACACAAGCCCCCTCTCCCAAAGCTCGTAAAAAACCGCAAAGCTGCCCAGCAGATATGCCCCGCACCAGATCACCGCAAACGCCCCGCAATGGGGGTCTTTCAAAATTTCCAGCTTCCTTTCCCTGGACAGGTGGGAGGACAAAGCGTCCATTGTATCCATGAAGCCGTCCATGTGGATGCCGCCTGTAACCAGCAGCGGCAGGATAACGGCAACAGCCGCAAACAGAATACCGCTGAACCCCAAAGCAGAGCCTGCCCAGCACCATCCAGCCAGTGCACCGCCGCAGAGTACCCCCACCGCCGGGAAAAAGCAGATAGCATATTTCATGTTGTCCCGGTTCCATTCAAACTGGGGCATGGGGATCGCGCTGTAAGTGGACAGCGCCACACCCAGGGATTCCAGCCATTTCATCCATATCACCTTTCTTCCATATAGGGGTTCCGCCTTCCATTTCCGCCGCTGCCGCCGACTGTTCATAAAGCTGCCGGTTCAGGCGGTTCAGCGCATTGATATAAGCGGCGGTTTCGCCTTCGTATCCGTCGGGAGCCAAGCCGGAAATGGTCACGGCAATTAAGGTTCCGCTCTTTTCCGACAGCGTAAAAATATCGCGGGATACCTCCTCCATTGTTCCATGGTGTTCAAAAATTGTGTTGGCGAGCAGATTTGATACATCTTCCAGTAAAACAACGGAACCATCGGGAATATCAGCCTTTCCCACCTGGTAGGAGAGTTCCATCGTTTTGAAATCCAGATTTTTTCGCTGTTCCCGGTGCTTTTGGATGCGCCGCAGGTTTTCCTCGGTTTGCGGCTTCATTGTGGCGATATAATAACGCCTACCGGGGATTTTTTCAGCCAGCGACTCCGCAAACCGGCTTTTCCCGCTGCCGTTGGAACCGGTAATCAGGATTATTTTTCCCATGGCTGATATTCCTCCACCCCGATTTTCTCAAAGGTTGCCGCATTATGGTAGACGGCGGCGGCTAAATCCAGCATGGGGAACAGGGAAACCGCCCCTGTGCCTTCTCCCAGCCGGAAATTGCCGTGTACCAGCGGGTCAAAGCCCATTTCCTCCATCAGCAGCTTTCCGGCAGGCTCCGCCGTCATGTGGGAGGGCAGGATGTAATCCCTCGCAGCCGGGCACATCCGCACCGCGCACAATGCCGCCGCTGCGGAGATAAACCCATCCATCACCACCGGGACGCGGTAAACCGCCCCGCCGAGAAACGCCCCTGTCATCCCGGCAATGTCAAAGCCGCCCACCTTCGACAGAACGTCAATAGGGTCGCCGGGGTCAGGGCGGTTGACCTGGATTGCCTGCCGGATTGCCCGCAGCTTCCGCATAAGCCCCTCGTCCGACAGCCCGGAGCCCCGCCCGGTGACTTCTTCGGCGGGACGGTTTAAAAGGACGCTTACAACCGCGCTGGATGTGGTTGTATTGCCAATCCCGGCTTCCCCTGTGGCGATGATGGAGTATCCTTCTTCCTTCCTCTGCCTTACCAGTTCAATCCCGGTTAGAATACCCTGTTCCGCTGTCTCATAAGGCATGGCGGGGCCTTGGGAAATATCGGCAGTTCCCGCCCCAAGGCGGCAGTTTAAAAGACCGGGGACAGCCTCCGCTGTCCCCATATCTATGGGGAATACATCCGCGCCGCAGGCTTTCGCCATGACGCTGACGCTTGCCGTCCCCGCCGCCAGGGAGCGGCAGATGGAGGCCGTAACACTGCTTGTACTTTGTGCCACACCCTGGGCCAATACGCCGTTATCGC
>CATJCP010000161.1 GCA_949737515.1 uncultured Oscillospiraceae bacterium
AATCTGGGATTATTTTCAGGAGCTCTTTACCTGTACCGAAATAGGGCTGACCAAACACACCCCTGAAATCTTTATCAAAGCGGCCGCAAAGCTGGGGGCCTCGCCAGAGGAAACCATTGTCTTCGAAGACGCCCCCCACGCTGTGACCACTGCGGCGGGAGGGGGCTTCTGGACAGCGGCAGTGGACGATACATACAACCGCAGCCACACGGCGTACCTGCGGGAGACTGCACACTGGTTCCTGACGGATTACGATCAGGCGGAACATTTTTTAAAGGGCCTTACAATTTAGAGGGCGCTTTCGCTGTGCGATGTAAATTTTTTATGTATATCAGGCCATTTTTGTGGCAAAATAGCTCAGAAGATGTTACAATATGAAAAAAATGTTTGCCATCATTTATGGAGGACAATATCATGAAAGATTTCCAATTTCATCATCCTGATCAAGCCGCCATACAAAGAAGGTATACAGCCCTTATTCTGGCGGCTGTCACTGTCATGTCCCCTCTCCTCGGGGGCTGTACCCGGGTTCTTCCGGAGGATTATGTTTCCGGGCGTTCCCAAATAAGCTCCCAGACCTCATCCGTGCCAGAAATACAGCTTCCAGAGCCTTCTTCCAGTTCCAATCCCTCCTCCGCTGTCCCCCCGTCTTCTCGGGAAAGCTCCGAACCCTCCAGCTCCTCAGAGCCGGAGGAATCCTCTATCGCCTATGTTCCTGCCATGAATGCGGACTATGGAGAGTTGGAAGGACTTTCCACTGAAAAGCTCGGCTGGGGCCCAGGCGTTACAGAGGATGAAAAGCGCCCCTATGGCTCCACCGCCTACCAGGATAAATATGGAAAATACTGCGCCTATTACATTGCCCCAGACAGCGAAAAGATCTACCTCACCTTCGACGAAGGATATGAAGCGGAGGAGCGCTACACTGAGAAAATTTTGGACACCTTACAGGAAAAGGACGTAAAAGGGGTCTTCTTTATCACCGGAGATTACGCCAGACGAAACGCCGACCTGGTCCAGAGGATGATCGACGAAGGGCATGTTGTGGGCAGCCACAGCTGGAACCATCCCTCCATGCCGGGGCAGTCCCTGGAAAAGAACGCCGAGGAATTGACCAAGCTCCATGATTATGTGAAGGAAAACTTTGATTACGAGATGACCCTGTTCCGCTTCCCCATGGGGGAGTTCAGCGAACAGACCCTGGCCCTGGTTCAGGACATGGGATATCAGTCGGTGTTCTGGTCCTTCGCCTATAAGGACTGGGAGACGGACAACCAGATGGACCCGGACGCCGCCTTAAAAACCATTTTGGGCCGTTCCCATCCAGGGGCGATCTATCTTCTCCACGCAGTTTCATCCACCAACGCCGCTGTCCTGGGGGAGGCCATTGACCAGCTCCGGGCAAAGGGGTATACCATCGCCCCTTACGATCTCCCCTATTTTGAGCGGGAGGAAGGTTGACCCCTGACCAGCGATCCCTAAAATAGAACTGTGTCAAAATATGTCCAAATATTCAATATTCACATTCTTATGGATAGAAAAGCGGCTGGCATCGACCTTTTTGCCAGCCGCTTTTGGGTTGAGGCATTGTTTTTAATTTCCGCTCTGGGCAGGCAGCCTCTATTGACTTCTGATGGGATTGTGTATCATATCTAAAAAGATGTGCTGCCGGGGATTTATCTTTTCCCCCCTCCGGGAAGAATCTGCTCCAATCCCCCTATGCGGCAGCAGCGAAAAATGATATAATGGGGCGGGATAAAGCGGGGAAAAACCATCCGCTCTGCCGGCAAACTTCCCACACACAAACAGAAAAAGACGGAACGGATTGATGCAGCCTGCTGCGCATACGTGCCGAAGTCCTGGTGTTCCCTATGTGGATTTCAGGCGCTTTTACAGCAGTGCGCTACATCCGAAAAAAATTTCCCGGAAAAATCTTTGGAGGTTTTGTATGGATTTTTTTGACCTGGTAAATCTGTTGGGCGGACTGGCCCTTTTCCTGTATGGTATGTCCACTCTTGGTTCCGGTCTGGAAAAGCTGTCCGGCGGACGGTTGGAAAGCGTTTTGGAGAAGATGACGGATACTGTTGTAAAAGGGGTTCTGCTGGGAGCGGCGGTGACAGCCGCTGTTCAAAGCTCCTCCGCCACTACAGTAATTGTCGTCGGCCTGGTCAACGCCGGGCTGCTAAAGCTCCGGCAGGCCATCGGTGTGATCATGGGGGCCAACATTGGGACAACCGTCACCGCCCACATCCTGCGGTTAACTGACATCAGCTCTGACAATTTTCTGCTGAACCTTTTAAAACCCACAAACCTCTCCCCAATCATAGCCCTGGTAGGTATCCTGCTGTTTATGGCGGGCCGGAAACGGATTCACAAAGAAGTGGGACAGATCCTACTGGGTTTCAGCGTCCTCTTTACCGGTATGTTCGCCATGGAGGGGGCTGTCCACGAACTTCGGGAAATGCCCCAAATGGCGATGGTCTTCGCCCGCCTCTCCAATCCTGTTTTGGGCGTGATTGCCGGCGCTGTTCTGACGGCAGTAATCCAAAGTTCCTCCGCCTCGGTGGGTATTCTTCAGGCCCTCAGTTCAGCTGGGCTGATTACCTATGGCGCAGCCTTTCCCATCATCATGGGCCAAAACATCGGCACCACCGTCACCCCCATTATGGCCTCTATCGGCGCGGGACGGAGCGCAAAGCGCGCGGCGCTGATCCATCTGATTTTCAATCTGCTTGGCACGGCGCTGTTTTTAACCGCCACCTATGCCATTCACTATACCATAGGCTTTTCCTTCTGGGATTCCCCCATTGATAAGGGCGGGATCGCCAACTTCCACACCCTTTTCAATGTGGTGGTAACAGTCATCTTCCTGCCGCTCTCCGGACTTCTGGAAAAAATTGTAACCTTTTTGGTCAAGCCCACTGAGCAGGAGCTTCGCAGGCAGCAAAAGGCCGAAACCATTATCCTCGACGACCGCTTTATGGTCTCCCCCGGCCTGGCCCTGGAGCAGGCCCAGCACGCCGTAGGACAGATGGCGGAGCTTGCGGAGGAGAACTGCTCCCTTGCCTTTGAACTGTTCCGCAGCTATGACAACAAAAAGGCCGATCTGCTCCAGGAAAACGAATCCGCCATCGACCGGCTGGAGGACCGGCTGCGGGTTTATCTGCTGAACCTTTCCGGCAAAGAGCTGGCCGACTCGGACAGCAAGCGGATTTCCAGCCTGCTGAACATGATGACAGAATTCGAACGCATTGGAGACTATGCGGTAAATATTGGAGAGTGCGCCCAGCAGCTGGCGGAAAAGGGGCTTGCCCTGTCCAGCGGCGCATTGGCGGAATACAATGTGATTACCGCGGCGGCTGCCGAAATCGTATCCTTTGCCGGAAAGACCTTTACCACCGGAGACGTCAAGGCCGCCCAATCCATCGAGCCCCTGGAGGAGACCATCGACCTGATGGAAGAGCTGCTGAAGGCCCGGCATATCGAACGGCTGAAAGCTGGGGAATGCTCCATCGACGTGGCCCTGCCCTTTATCGATATGCTCAGCCATCTGGAGCGGATCTCCGATCACTGCTCCAACATCGGGGTATATATCATCGGGTATTCCAAGGATGAGATCAGCGACTTTGACCGGCATGAGTATATTCGGATGATCCATCAGGGCAACACCCTCTATTATAAAGAACAGTACGCCCATTTTGAGGGCAAATATATTGACCGGCTCAGTTCTCTTTCACAACAGAAGTAAAAAAGGATTTTAAAGAGCAAGGGCGTGGAGGGAAACACCTCCGCGCCCTTGCTTTTATGCATCTTAACGCTCCGGCTAACCCAGCCAGAAATTACACAGTTCGCCCTCATCGGAGGCGCCCATATCAAATACCTTGGCCCTCATGGCCTCGTACAGTTCCGCAAAGGAAGCCTCCAGGTAGGGATTTACAAAATAAGAGCCAATACAGCAGGCGATAATTCCCAGCAGCTGCCACCCTATAAAGGACAGCTCCAGCACAAAGATGTTCCACTTCTCTCCGTTGGTCATAATCCTGCTCAGCTCAAAGGCCCGGGAGGAAGAAATATTGGGATTCTCCGCCAGAATATAGGGAACCATGTAATATTCATAGCTTTTTACAATCCCAGGAATGATAAAAAGCAGCGACCACAGCCCTATATACAGTCTGCGGAGAAATTGGGTTTTGACAATGTTCAGATAATACCCTTTGCCGCTTTTAAAGGCGCAGAACAGTTCCCCAAAGGGGGCCTGCTGCAGCCGGGTGCACATATAAAACCGGTCCTTCCCCACTTCCAGCGGATTGGTCACAAAGACGCTGAATATGATCCCCACAACAGAGAGAATCAGCACAAAAGTCGCGATAATCAGCACAATCTCCGGCGGCACATCTCCCGAAAGGCTGTTTTCCAGGGAGGAGGAAAAACTGGACGAAGAGCCAAACAGCCCCACTAATGTTGTGTAAATGGCGCTGACTCCCACCATCATCCAATAGCTCCGGGCCATTACGGATTTTGCGTTGGTCTTAATTTGCTCACGAGTCCACATACCGGAAACCCTCCTTTACAACATATGAAATATGAACTGGACACACTGTTACAGCGCGCTGTGGAACCAGAACACTGCCACATGGGAACAGGACTCATCCCTGCGAAGGGTATGCAGCGTATGGGCTGGGGCGATAAATGCGGTCCCCGGTGCCACCGGGAACTCCTCGTCCCCCACCTTGGCAAACCCGGAACCCTCCAGCACAAAGAAGCCCTCCTGATCCTCATGACAGCCTCCGGCGGAGTACTCCCTATTCTCATACCAGCTGATCCCAGCGCAGCACCCGTCTACACAACCGTTATTTTCGTCCAAAAGGATCCCCTTATTCCACAGCCCGTCAAGGGCCGAATAGCATTTTCCGCTTCCCCCTGGCTTTTTCCCAGAGGGGGTAGCGCTGTGGAACCAGATGGTCTCCATAAATTCACTGCCCTCCCCGCAGCACATGGCATGGCCCACTCCGGCAGGGACAATGATCGCCACACCGGGCTTTAAGGCGACAGTCTCTTCCCCAATCCGGGCTGTCCCCGTTCCCTTCCAAACCAGAAAACCCTCCTGGTCGTCGTGTACGTCCTGGCGGCCCATCTCCTTCCGCTCTGAATGGGTCACGCCAATACAACATCCAGCCACCGCCCCATTTTTATCGTCGATCAGCCGCACGCCCCCCTGAAGCTTTCCGGTCCTGCGGCGCTCTTCTTCCAATATATTATAACAGCTCATATGTCATGCCTCCCAATCCGTTGCCTTATACCCTTCGGGGAGGGTAATTTGAAACTGCGCAGTCTCCCCAGGCAAAAGGGTAAAGCGCTCTGTCTTTTCTGTTCCTTTTACAGCGGAGAACTCTGACCCATCGGCCATTCTCCCCTGCCATTGGGCAGTCTGGCCGCCCAGATTCACTGCCTCCAGCCGGTATTTCCCAGGCTGTTCCCTCCAGATACGAACTGAAACCCCCTTGGGGAGCCCCATATGTCCCTCAGTCTCCCAGGCAAACAGCCGGACAGGAAGATTTCCCCTAGTTCCGAACTCCACAGCTCCTGTCATGGGGGCGTAGAGCAGCTCCATGAGGAATTTTGTCCCCTGGCGGGAGCTGGTCCAGTTGCACTGGTGGAACTCGTCCAGATCCTCGCTGACCGCAGCCACCCGCAGGGCCATGAGATAAGCCCGCTCCAGCCATTTGGGGTCTCCGTCATAGTAATGGGCCGCCACCAGTACAGTGGGCATCATCTGATCAAAGTCGTTGGCCTCTTCATTGATGGAATTGGCCCAGTCCATGACTACAGGCTTGTATTTGTCAGAATGGGCGATCAGATTGTGGCGAAGGGCCAGCCGGGCAATGAAGTTGCAGTCAGTGACAAAATGGGACTTGGAGGAACTGTCCCCGCCCGCCTTGGGCATCCCCATCCATTTGCCGTCCTTGTACCCCCGTCCGGGGCGCCCGCCGTCGCTGTGGGCCACAAACTGGTCGATCATGGCCTCGGCGCACTTTAAATACCGCTCTTTTCCCGTGACCGCATAGGTATCCAGCAGGCATCCGGCGATATCGTACATGGTGTTGTCCGCTACAAGGTGGTAGAATATCTCGTATTTGGTGCCATTCCCCTGGTTCTCCCCCGCTTTGGAGGCCTCCACCATGTTGGCGGACTCCGGCAGGATGGAGCAGGGAATGGGCTCCCCCTTGGCGGCGTGGGCCTCTATATGATCGCACCAGTGGCTGCAGTAATCCTCCACCAGGTTCAAATAGCGGGGATTCTTTGTGGCGAGATAGGCCAGCTGGGCCACATCCACAAAGCGGAAGTGGTTCCCCTCCTGATAGTCGAAGGGCGGGTAATCCCGGACTCCCTTGGTCCCCAGCCAGTTGCTGACAAATTCGTGGGTTTCCCAGTCATACCAGGCTGGGACGTTGGGCTCCCAGTTGCCGATGTGATGGGCAACGTCCAGAATAGAAGCCAGCGCCACATCCATCCCGGGAAATCTCAGATACCAAAGGGGATTCTGAAAATAAATGTAATTTTCTATTTCATGGTGGACCTCATGGCAGTCCACATAGCCGTGGTACAGGTGATCGTCTGCGTAGCGCTTGCGGGCAAGCATGGTTTCCCGCATATAATCGAACACCCTTTGGTCTCCCCGCACCATCTGATGGGGAAAAGCAATGCGGAACTGTCCACCCGCTTCATGGGCGCTGATATTTGCCTCCACAGGCTTTGCAAGCTCCACATCCAGATAATCGTCGATCATATCCAGAAACGCCTGCTGGACCTTTGCCCATCCCGGATTGGGCCCAAGGGTTGACATGACCTCACGGTAATGGGCCAGGGGCTTTTCCGCGGCCAGGGAAAGATATTTTTCCCATGCCGGAACGCTGGAAGCGTTGGCGTTTAAATGTTCCATTTTGCCTACCTCGTTTCTTTGTGGATTTTCTTCCATTATAGACTTTTTTATGTGGAAATGCAATGGCAAACGCCCGGCTTCTCAAAGGTTGGCCGCTGAAACGGCCCAGTACAGGAGCAGCATATGCACCGGATAAAAGCCATAACAGAAATATTGGAAGGGCTTGGAATGAAGCCCCTGCTGTCCGCGATAAAACCAGATGGGAATTAGGGCCAGCACCGCCAAGCCCTGCTGGGAAATTTCCAGCTGCATCCCCAGGAACTCCACCGAATAGAAAAGCCCACCCAGCAGTTCCACGTTGACCCAGAAAAGCCCCACCGCCTGGCCCAGGAGGTGCCACCACCTTCTCCCCCGGAAAAAATAGAAGACCAGGACGCAAAGCACCCCTTCCCCATAATAATCCACCCTGCCGATTGTCCCCAACACCCATCCCAGAGCGGCCGTTAAAAACGCCGTCAGGTAAAAGAGCGCCGGTTTTTCCAGAGCCCTTATCCATTCCAACAGGCGGATACAGAGAAGGGAGAGCAAAAAGGTCCAGAGCACATTCTGATGGAAGGGATAGAGCCAGGACCGGCTGTACATCAGGTTAAAGGGGATTTCGGAGATCATGGCAAAAGCCAGCATCCGAAGCAGATACCGCCGGAAATTTTTCGTATGAAAGTAACCTTCTACCGTCATAAAGGCAAAGATGGGAAAGGCCAACCTCCCGGCGCAGGTCATCCAATCCCACTGGGAGCAGACGGTAGCCCACATATGGTCAAGGAGCATAAAACCCATGGCGAGAATATGGAGCCCGGCGGAGGTGAGCTCAAAGGAACTCCCATACCGGCCAAAAGAAAAAAATCGATCCTTTTGCTGCACTGCTTTCCATCCTCCTAAATGATCGCCTATCTTTCTTCCTTTATGCCCAAGCAGAAGACCGCCTCCCTGTAAAGCCCCGGAAGGTCCGATTGGAAGGGAACGGTATTCAGCACTGAGGAGGGGTCGTCCAAAAGATCTTGGTACGCCTGCCAACGCCTTTTAATGGCCTTTTTGCTTCTGGACCACGCCTCAAACCCCTCCATGTGGCTGTCCAACAGCTCCTCCCAGCTTGAAAAATGCCGCTGAATGGCAAGGGCGGCGTCCAGGGAATATTGAACCATCTCCCCCCGAGAAAGCAGCTCTGAAAGATAGCCGAAGCCCAACAGCATCACCGCCCGCCCCAGCTGCCATCCCCTGGGGGAGGTGCAGAGGGAGGCGCTGCCGGACTGAACCAGCTGAGAGACCGTCTCCAGAAGCTGCTCCCTGGTCTGGATTTCCCAGGAGTCTTCCAGCACCTCCGCCGCAATGGTTTTCTGCAGGGCAGTCCGTTCGTAACCGCCTGCAAAGGAAAAATCCCCGTCATGGAAATAATCCCCTGCCAGATATGTACTGTATGCAGCCAGCAGCCAGCTCTCGTATTGGCAGGAAATCCGGTTGTCCTCCAAAACAGCGGAGCCGTCCCACTGGGAGATAGGGGAGGCGGGGACCTCCCGTCTCAGCCTCTGGTAGTCCACCGGTTCATCGGGACATTCCTTCTGCTGCTGGTTGACAAAGTTGATCAGCGCCTGATGTTCCCCATAGGATGCGGCCGGATGGCGGCTGGCCAGATGGTTGTAAACCTTGGGATGCAGAGCCTTTGGAATATCCGTGTAGATCTCCCTCCCCTTTTCATCCACCAGAAACAGGCGGACTTTCCGGGAGAGATATGTCTTGTAAAGCTCCTCATAAAAAACACCAACTACGGCGCTGCGGCGCATGGCACGCCCGGGAAAGACAATCCATTCCTTTCCCAGGTAAATTTTTGTATTCTCAAACAGCTGGCAGCGGACGTCCTGCTCCAGGACGTCAAAGGGGTTGTGGACCTCCTCCAGGGGCAGATACCGCTCCACCGACCTTTTCATCCTTCCGCAGCAGCCCAGGAGGGAAAAGAACCTCACCAACAGGTATCCGGCGGAGATGCCCAATCCGACAAAATCGACGCCGCAGATCACGCCAAAAATATAGGGGTGCAGGTCCGTAAATTCCGCACCGGGACCGTAGAAAAATTCAATTTGAACATAGCAGAGGATGCACCAGAAAACCGTCCAGCCAAAGGATACCAAGAGCCTGCCGGTAAAATATATCCGCTGGGATCTCTTTATTGAAAGCTTCATTGCAAATCTCCATTCTTCTGGCTTAATCGTTATTATTATACAGGAGACAGGAAGAAAAGACAACATCTTTATGATACAAGATCAAATCCCGCATGAAAACGGCAAGGCGCCGCTTTTCACAGGGGCCTTGCCGTTTCTGAAAATATAACTTCGCAAAACTGATAAATATGCGAATATGGTCATTTTCTCCAAAACCACAGCTTTTATATTGCTTTTTGTATTATAACATAACAAAAAACGAATAGCAATCCCCAAATTTATTTTTATTTTTTACATTTTTTTCACAATCTGCAAAGAAATCATTAAAAATCTTTTCCGAGGTTTTAGCCGCTGTTGGCATGAAAAAATGAGATTCGGCAACAGTTCGCATATTTATCAGTTTTATGAAAAAGCAGGGAGGGAAAAGTCAGCCCACAGCCGGCGCCTCCAACAGCTTTAATCAATGACAGAAAGGATTGAAAGCCATGTCTGCCGTCTCCCAAAAGCCCACCCCCAAAGAGCGGAAGAGGGCCGCTTTGCGCAGCTATATCCGGAACAACTACGACCTGTATTTGATGCTGATACCCGCTGTGCTGTTTTACGTTATCTTTAAATATGTTCCCATCGGGGGACTGCAGCTCGCCTTTAAAAAATACAACTTTTCTCTGGGCATTATGAAGAGCCCCTGGGTTGGGTTTGAGGTCTTTGAATCCCTTTTCAAGGAGAAAATGTTCTGGAGGGCCACCTGGAATACGGTCTGGCTCAATATTTTGGGGATCCTCATCGCTTTCCCCATGCCCATCATCTTCGCCTTAATGCTCAACGAGCTGAAAAACGAACGGTTTAAGCGTGTTTCCCAATCCATCTCCTATCTGCCCCACTTTATCTCCTGGGTCATCTTATACAGCATTATTGTGCAGTTCAACCAAGAGAACACCGGCCTGTTCAACATCATCAACCAGGCCCTTGGACTTCCCCAGAAGAATTACCTCACCAGCAAGGGGAGCTGGCTGGTGCTGTTTTTGGGGACAAATATCTGGAAGGAATCCGGCTGGCAGGCAATTCTCTACCTTTCGGCACTCAGCTCCATTGATCCTGGACTCTACGAGGCAGCGGCCATTGACGGCGCAGGGCGGTTTAAATGCGCCTGGCACGTCACTCTCCCGGGAATCCGCAGCACCATCGCCATTATTCTGATCCTCCAGGTGGGAAAGATTATGTCCATGGGCTTTGAAAAGCCTTTCCTCTTTGAAAACGCCATGGTAAAGGATATCGCCTCGGTCCTGAGCGTCTATATTTACCAGCAGGGCGTTCTCAACGCCAAATACGCTCTGACCACTGCGGCGGGGCTGTTCCAGGGGGTCATCAACTATATTTTACTGCTGGCCGCAGACAAGATATCCAAGCTGTGCGGCGAACAGGGACTGCTGTAAGGGAGGCTGGATGGCATGAAAAACGAAACTGTTTGGTCCCGCATCTTTGACGTATTTAACGTTATCTTCTTTGTGCTGATCAGCATCACTTTTTTGTATCCGGTCCTATACATCATCTCCGTCTCCCTCAGCGAGGCGAAGGCGATCACCGAGGGACGTGTCTTTGCTTGGCCGGTCGGTTTTAACGTTGAGGCTTATCAGTATATCTTTAAGGACAGCACCACCATCAATTCGGTTGGATTTACCGCCCTATTCACTGTGGTAGGTGTGGCGGTCAGTGTGCTGGCCACTGCTTTGACCGCTTATCCCCTTTCCCGGCGCGGTTTTAAAGGCGGCGGCATGATCATGAACGCCATTGTCTTTACCATGTACTTCTCCGGCGGCATGATCCCCACCTACATGACCATTAAATCTCTGGGGCTCTTCAACTCCATGTGGTCCCTGATCCTCCCCAACCTGGTGGACACCTTCCTGCTGATCATCATGCTCAACTTCATGCGGGAGCTCCCCTATGAGCTGGAGGAATCAGCCCGGGTGGAGGGCTGCTCCAACTTTGGCGTGTTCTGGCGGGTGTATCTTCCCCTCTGTATCCCGGTAATCGCCACCCTGACAATCTTTTACGCGGTACAGTATTGGAACACCTTTATGCCTGCCCTGCTCTATATCCAGGACCGCAACAAAATGGCCCTCCAAGTCAAGCTGTATACTGTCCTCAGCTCCTTCTCCGACGCCATTGACTCCACCTCTGTCGCAGCCAGCTCCGAAGCCGCCACCTCCAATGTGCTGCCGGAAAACGTAAAGGGAGCGACAACGGTTGTGGCCGTTCTTCCCATCTTGGTGGTATACCCCATGCTCCAAAAGTACTTTATCAAAGGCGTTGCCATCGGCGCAGTCAAAGGCTGAACCGGTGTCTTCATAAAAAATCAAGGCAAATTCAAAACATTTTTAGGAGGAGATTTTATGCGTTCTCGTTATAAGATCACATCCGCCGCCCTTGGGGCAATGCTCCTGCTGGCGGCCTGCTCCGGCAATTCTTCCAGCGCGTCAAGTACCCCGGCGTCAACCGGAGGAAGCGGTTCTTCCGCCGCGCCCTCGTCTTCGGCGGCTCCTGCCAGCCAGGAAGCTCCTAAGGAGACGGTAGAGATCACCCAGTGGGTGTGGGACCGGGGAACCATCCCCGCCGACCAGGGAACCCTGGAGGACAACTGGTGGACCAAATACATTGACGAACACATGGCCCCTCTGGGGATCAAGGTGAGCTATGTCATCACCCCCAGAGCCCAGGAGGCGGAGATGCTCTCCACCATGCTGGCCGCCGGGACTGCCCCGGACGTGCTCCACACCAACCAGCAGGCCCTGGTAAACACCTATATCAACGGCGGCGGTATTGCCGATCTGACCAGCGCTGTGGAGACCTATGGCAGCAACCTGAAAAAGCTCTATGACGATGAAACATTGAAATGGGGCATGAAGGACGGGAAAATCTACGGCGTTTACCACCTGAACAACGGTTTCCTGGCCACAACCTGGATCCGCAAGGACCTGTTGGATCAGCTGGGAGTAGACGTTCCCACCAATCCAACGGAATATCACGATATGCTGCTGGCGGCAAAGGCCAAATTCGGCGATTCCGTTGCGCCCTTCGCCTTCCAGGGCGACAAATTCGGCAACGCCACAGACATTATTCTCCCCGCCTTTATCAAGGAAGACATCACCCCCATTGACCTGTGGAAGCCTGTTTTGCTGGTAGACGGCCTGAAAGAATGCCTCCAGTACCTTAACACCATGTACAATGAAGGCTTGATCCGCGACTTTATTCTGGACAACGACGAATCCTTGTTCAAGGCAGCTATCTCCCGTGGTGAATTGTTCTCCTTCTGCGCCTTTGGGCACTATCCTTACCACAGCGCCTACGGCAACCTGTACGACAACCTCCGCCAAAATGTCGCTGACGCGGAGCTGATCGCAACCTTCCCCTGGAAGAACGAGACGTTGGGCAAGAATTATTATACCGAGACCCGCTCCTCCAACCCCATGGCCAACTATTTCGTCTGTGTGCCTGCCAGCAGCAAATATGTAGACCAGGCGGTACAGTACATCGACTGGATGGCCAGCGACGACGCCTACCTGCCCTCTGTCCTGGGCTTTGAAGGGGTCGACTACGCTTGGGAAAACGATATGCCCAAGATGATCGACGTTGACCACTACAACGCCACAATCGCCTGGATCGAGCCCCAGTACGGCACCCTGGGCAAGGCCTTTACCACCGATCCGGAGAAGTTCAAGGCCGACTATATGAAGAACTTCAACCCCGATTACTTTGAGGCGATCAAGAAGGATTCCAAGGTATTCCAGGATATGCCTGTCCTCTGCCCCACCATCACCGCCACCACTGAGGTTTATGACGAAAAGCGTCCAACTCTGACGGATATCGCCAACACCGCTATTCCCCAGCTGATCATGTGCAAGCCCGAGGAATTTGACAAACTTTGGGACAGCTTCCAGAGCGAGTATAAGGCCGCGGGAGCGGAAGAGGCTTGGTCTGACCTTCAGGCCGCCTGGGCTTCTATGGGGAACTAAGCGCATCCATTCCTTCTAGGTAAATCTGTAACCCTGTAATCAAAAAAGGCCGTGTTCTTTGGAAAGCACTCCAAAAGACACGGCCCTTTTTCTTTCCCTTCTGGAAAAAATCACAGGCTTAAAACAGTATGTACCACTCTGCGGATAAACCCTTCATAGTCGTTATAGATAACGCCCTCTGAAAACCGGAATCTCTTTGGGGAAAGGGTCAGGGTAAAATCGTTTTCCTGATAAAATCTCCGGTATCCATTCCGGTCCTGATAGCGAAGGTTTTCACTGCCGGATATATGAACCATATATACCAGCGTCTTGTTCGGCGTGTGCATGTTCAGATCAATGCTGTCCTCCGAAAGCGCGATATATTTTTTGAGATGATGGCTGCTGATCGATTCCCAGACCTTAATTCTCCCATCTTTTTCAAAGTATGGAACAATGTCAGGGACTACAAAAATCTGAAAATATGGAATCTGATTGCATCGGATATTGGCCGTTTCCCCCAGCATATTCTCAAAATAATTGTTGGAATTCTGCCTGTAATTGGACATGACATACTTTACGCCAATCCCCGCCACAGGGCTCCCATTCCAGCATATGGTGATATCCACCTTTTTATCCATATACCGTCCCTCAACCAGCATTTCCCTCCCCTCCTCATATCCCAGGGAGGCAACGGAAAATACGCCGCCCACATCGTTGTTCACCGCAAGCCGCTCATCCAAATCCGCCGAAACAGCGCCATGGAGTATGATCAGCTTTTTATTGCTTCTCCCGCCTGTTTCGAGATACTTTTTAAAAGAAATTTTCAGGACATCTAGGAACTGTGCATCATTCATCCCCGTCTTGCCCCCTTTCAGCGAATTTATAGTTGAGGTAACGCTGCAAATCCTTAGAGGAATAGGTATAATACCCCCCGCTCTTGTACTTGCCCAGCATGGAGATATAGGTGATAAATGCGTCAGCAGACAGGATTTCCCGGATCTCGTCCAGGGAATGCTCCGTGAGAATGTACAGCCCGCTGTAAACGCCTGTCCCCGGCTCGCAGAGGGACAGCTTGAGATCCCCCGGGCAGCGGAGCAGGGAATTGACCGCATACTTTCTCTTGTACACATCGCTGATGCCCTGGGAACGGCCAAAACCATACCAAGGGTCAGAGGGGCCAAGGCTCCTCTTTTTCAGCAAATCCACGTTCTGTTCATAGTGGCTTCGCAGGGCCGGAACGGATTCCAAAGCCTCAAAGGGCAGCAGCTTCCCCTTTCCGTCATAGGGAAACAGGCATTTCCTCCATTGGCCGGTGGAGCCCTTGATCACCGGTATGGTATATTCCGTAAAATCCCAATCGCCTATAAAAAAGCGGTCACAAAGGGTGGCAAAGCCATTTTTCACCTCACAGGCCTTTTTCCCGGAATAGGACATGATCTGTTTTAATTCATTTAAATCCTCTCTAATCCCAAAGGCGAAGGAACCATTGATACAAAAATCCTCCTGCCGCAAGGTTGAAACCGCCCTTGGTATCCTTCCCTGCTGATCATATTCATAGTAAACTGTCTCCGCCTGAGGCTGGGCTGTGAGTATCATAATAGCTGTGTAGGCGGTTGCCTCAAAAGGTTGGTAGTGCTTCAAATCCACCACTGCCTTTATATTGCGGCGACCTATGAGACATTCCCGCATAGCGGTCCCTGCAAGGCTGTTAAAAATCGACGACGGCGCGATATACCCCAAAACGCCGCTGCGGTTCAACATTCTCAGGCCAATCTCATAAAACACAAGAAACAGGTCCGTCATGCCGCTTTTGGCAAAGGAAAAACCCTTCACCGCCTCATAGTCCTGGAGATTGTGAACGCGGACATAGGGGGGATTTCCCACCACATAGTCCATTTTTCCATCAAACCGGTCAACGGTGAGGGTATCCGCCGAAAAGACGTCCCAGGAAACGCCTTGTATGCCAAATTGTTCCGCCGCCTGGTTCAGGTTTGCAAGGCATTTTTGACATTCGCCCTGGTTGATTTCTATGCCGTGGATATATTTCCCCAGTTCATTCCCAAGCTGCTCCGGAGATATCCCCCGGGCTGCGGCGGCCCCACAGTAGCGGCGCACTGCCTCTGTTAAAAAGGCCCCGTCCCCGCAGCTGTTGTCGATGACGTGCCTTTGGAGCACCGCCTCCCCCTGATATCCGCATAAATCCAGAATATTCGACACAATATAATCCGGCGTGTAAACCCGTCCGTTTGCCTTCTCCTCCGTCAATGCACCGGCAGTCTGCTTTGCCATGTATGACAACACCCTTTTCCAATCAATCTTTGCCATGCCCTTAAAAGCCGCGTCCCCAAAGGACGCGGCTTCCCCGGACCACAGCGTTCAGTCCGTCGGATACTCTCCGCTGACACATTCCCTTTCAAACACGCGCTTCCCCTCCTGGGAGGAAACCGTGAGATTTTCCAGGCAAATATTCTGGCAAAGGCGGCACCGAACCCCTTCCTGCGCCTGGATATAGGAGTTTTTGATGGTAATATCGTGAATTGGCTTTACCCCCAGGCCACAGATATCCACAGCGGTCTTTGCGCCAATGCAGAGGATATCCTCCATCTGGATATGGCAGAACTCCGGGATGTCCTCCTCCGGGTACTGTTTTTCCACATCCTTTTCGCTGCCGATGGCGGAGCTGTACCCCATGCTCATCACAACTGCCTGCTCCTGAATATTGTCCATACGGATATTCCGGATCAGGATATCCCGAACGGTACCACCTCTTCCCAGACAGCTTTTAAACCGCAGGCCCACATCAGTTCCTGTAAAGGTACAGTTTTCCACCAAAATATTGCGGACCCCGCAGGACATCTCGCTGCCCACCACAAAGCCGCCATGTCCATGGTATACGGTGCAGTCGTGTATCCAGACATTTTCCGTGGCCCGTTCCGTCTCCCGCCCCGGCTTGTTTTTTCCGGATTTGATGCAGATTCCGTCGTCTCCAGCGTCAAAGGTACAGCTGCGGATCTCCACATTTCTGCAGGACTCCAGGTCCAGGGCATCGCCGTTTTGGGCGTACCAAGGATTGCGCATACTCACCCCATCCATGGTGAGATCGTCACACATACGGGGATGGAGGCACCAGGCCGGGGAATTCTGGAAGGTAATCCCCTCCAGATAAATCCGTCTACATTCCACAAGGTTCACCATCACCGGGCGGAAAAAGATGCGGTACTGCTCCGCCTCCTCTAGGTTATCCACCATTCCTCCATGCTGGCCGTTGTATTTATTTCCCTCATAGCTGGCCTTGGAGGGGTAGACCAGGCTGTTTTCACCTCTCTCCTCATAGTAAATGCTGGGCTTCTGTTTCAGCTCCTCCCACTGGGGGCCGGTAAACTTCCACTTTTTGCAGACCCGCCAGTTTTCCCCCGCGCCGTCGAATATGCCCTTTCCGGTTATGGCGATGTTTTCCTCCCCTCGGGCATAAATGGGGGAAATGCACCGGGCAGTGGGAAAGCCCTCAAAGTGGGAATGGATCAGAGGGTAATCCGCAGGATCACCGGAAAACTTGATCAGCGCCCCCTGATGGGTGTGCAGCTGCACATTGCTTTTCAGGCGGATCGTGGCAGTCCGCCAATACCCCGCCGGAATGACCACTGTCCCGCCTCCTGCGGCGCTCACAGAATCAATGGCTGCGTTGATCGCCTCGGTGTTCATGGTTACGCCGTCTCCAACCGCGCCAAACTCCTGAATGGAGACGCTTTTGTCTGGAAAAACTGGCATCTGAACTGTCGGCTTTTGAATATTCATCGCTAAAAACCCCCTGTAACTTTTTATTGTAAAGGTATTTTATCACACTAATTTTCCTGGGAAGCATCCATGCCGCCAGCGCTTAAAAGCTGATTCCTCAGTTCTCCCAAGAGGGACTTTACCGCCTCCATATCAATGGGTTTGGCAAGGTGTCCGTCCATTCCCGCATCCAGGGCGCTGCGGACATCCTCAGCAAAGGCGTTGGCAGTCATAGCGACAATTGGGATTGTTTTCGCCTGCGGATGCCCACAGCTGCGGATTCGGCACGTCGTCTCATATCCATCCATCACCGGCATCTGCACATCCATGAGGATCATGTCATAATAGCCTGGCTCAGATCTTTGGAACAGTTCCAGCGCCTCCTGCCCGTTGACCGCCACCTCGCACCTCGCGCCCTCTATATCAAGCATTTCGCAGAGGATTTCAGCGTTGAGCTCGTTGTCCTCCGCCACCAGAAACAGAAGCCCTTCCAGAGCCAATGTCTCCTCACCGGATGTCTCATACTGCTTCCAACCAGGGTTCAGGGACTCCAAAATGCGCTGAAAGGTGGAGAGAAAAAACGGCTTGGGCATAAAACCGTCAATTCCCGCCTCCAGGGCCTCCTCTTCAATATCGCTCCAATCGTAGGAGGTCAGTACCAGGATCGGAATCCTTTCCCGCAGCCGATCCCGAATCCTGCGAGCCGTATCCACCCCGCTTTGTCCGGACATTTTCCAGTCCAGCAGGATCACTTGGAAGCCTCTTCCCTGGTCCTGAGCTTGGACGACAGCTTCCACAGCAGCAGCCCCGTTGGTCTCATAGGCGACCTCTACCCCTGCATCCTCCAGAATGGTCTGAATGACTTGACAGACCGCTTCCTCATCATCGGCCACCAGTACCCTGGATATCCCATGGCGCGTCCAAAACTCTTTGCTGACCAGCCGTTCCACCCGGGAAAATGTCAATTCCACAGTAAACACAGTGCCGCAGCCCAACTGGCTTTTCACCTGGACCGTGCCGCCCATCAACTCCACTAGGTTTTTGGTAATGGCCATTCCCAGGCCGGTCCCCTGAATACCGCTGGTGGTGGAATTAGATTCCCGGGAAAAGGGTTCAAAGACGGTTTGCAAAAACGCCTCGCTCATGCCAATGCCGTTGTCTTCCACAATAAAACGCAATCTGGTGTACTGGGCAGAGGGTTTTGACAGCTCCTGAACAGTAAAGTCAATCCTCCCATTCTCCGGGGTATACTTTACAGCGTTGGACAAGAGGTTGATCAATATCTGATTGAGCCGCAGCTTATCCCCCAGCAGGTATTCCTCAGGCGATCCCTGTACATGAAATTCCAGCATCTGCCTCTTGGCCTTTGTCTGGGGAAGAAGAATGGTATGCAGCCCCTCCAGCAGTTCCGGCAGGCTGAATTCAGCCACATTCAGAGAGGTTTTGCCGCTCTCAATCCTGCTCATATCCAGCACATCGTTGATCAGCCCCAGAAGATGCTGGCTGGAAGCGGAGATTTTTCGGGTGTACTCCCGGACCTTGTCGGGGTTGTCCGCATCCCTTGCCAACAGCACCGAAAAGCCCACAATGGCATTCATGGGAGTGCGGATATCATGGGACATATTGGAGAGGAAAAAGCTCTTGGCCTCGTTGGCGCTTTTGGCGGTATCCAGAGCCTGCTGAAGGTCCAGGTTCATCTGCCTTTCCTGAGTCCTGTCGGACATGACCACAATAAACTTTTCCATCCCCTGAATGCTTTCATGGTATACAGCCTCCTGATACCAGCGTTTTTCGCCGGTGTCCTGGTGCATATGCTCCCGCTCCCAGCGGCGGCTGCCGTGAATGGGGATATCGTCAAATTCTTTTTTGGAGATAAAACCGCTCGCTCCCACAACGCTTTCTCCCAGCAGCCGGATATTTTTCTGCGCCTCCTCCAGGAGGATCCCCAGCAGCCGGTCCACATTGGGGCTGACATAGTTTACTTTCAGTGTTTCGCCATCCAACATCAGGAAAATGTCGTCCACATTGTTGGAGAGGATATCGAACATCTGCTCCCTGTACTCCAGCTCCACAGCGCTCTTGCGGGACTGCCAGCGGCTGCGGAAAAGGAAATACAAAACCAGTACCCCGCAGAACGTCAGAAACACCTTGCTCAGCACGTCGATGGTAGCGCGCTGGATTTCCAGCAGGCTGGAGCTTACCGCTGCTTCCGGCACGATTCCCACCAGAATACAGTCCTCATATCCCACCGGACGGTAAGAGATAAAGTTATTTTTCCCCCCGACCCGGCAGCGGATCACATCAATCACATTCCCCTCCCAGCTTTGGCGGAGCTGCTCCAGGGCCTGTTCGTCCAGATCCGAATCAGTTTGAAGGAAATCGAAAAGGTTACTACCTGCTTCCCCCTGGGTGGAGAGGAGGATCCTGCCGTCCATATGGGCAATAAAGCACTGGGAATGATCCGCAAAGACATTTGCCTTTAAGGGCTGGACCAACTCGTCATTGGCATACGCCACCCCTATGGCGGTATAGGTAAATCCTTTGAAAGTCCCTTCTGGAACCGGGATTGCAAAAAGGACAGCGGCCTGCCCATTGGGCAGGGTTTCACTTTCCATAATCCGTTCCCCCTGCCGGAACAACTTTTCATGGTAGTTCCCCAGGGAAAGGCTCCCTGTGTCGCCCTTCGGCGTCATATATTTCCCGTCCGGGGAAAGAAAATAAAAGCTGGAATACTTCCAATAACGTTTACGGCCATCGAGAAAGGTCAGTACCCCCGCCTCGTCCTCAATCTGGAGATGATGGGTCCAGTCATCCAGACTCCCCCAGTTCCGTTCCGCCAGGGAGACAAAGGTGGCGTTGGTCTGGCTGTAAATTTCCTCTAAATGGCCGACGCTTTCCTCATAAATCCGCTGAGAAATAAACCGGAAATAAAAATACCCCATGAAAACGATTGCTGTACCAACCACTCCTAAAAGCAATGCCGTCAATCCGCGGCGATACCAAGCCCTCATTGTTCTTCCCCCATTTGCCGTCGAAGCTCCTCTGTTCCGTCGATGCCAATATTGGTATTCCATTCCCCTTTTTGAGGGTTTTGGGATAGGTATATAAAGTTATAGTGCTATTATAGCACTTGAACAGAGTAAGGTCAATTTATTTTAGGCAACAGGCACAGAAATAGGCTCTGCCACAAAAAAGGCTCCAGCAAAAAGCCGGAGCCTTTTCCTAATTCCAGTTCATCCGCCCATACCGGACAGTGATTCCCCGAATCTCCTCCTGCAGCTCCCTGGAGAGTTGCTCTGTCTTTACCCGCCAAAGCCAGTTGGTTCCCACAGTGGAGGGACGGTTCATCCGGCTGCTGTTATCCAACCCCAGGTAATCCTGCATGGGGATAATGCAAAGCTTGGCGCTACTGCGCATCACCAGGGAGATAAAGGACTTGTAGAGCTCCTCCTTTGGCGTGTGCTGGTCGCACAGATAGTCCCGCGCCATCCGGCGCTCTTCCGGGGAAATGCTGTCAAACCATCCGGCCAGCGTCTCGTTGTCATGGGTGCCGGTATAGGCCACGCTGTTTTCCGGGTAGTTGTGGGGGAGATAGTCGCTGGCAGAACCGGTATCCCGGGCGTCAAAGGCGAATTCCAGAACCTTCATCCCCGGAAAACCGCTTTCCTGCACCAGCCGGCGCACAGAATCGGTCACATATCCCAGATCTTCGGCTATGACCTCATGCCGGCCCAAGGACTCCTCTATCTTCCGAAACATCTCAATCCCCACCCCCTTCTCCCACCGACCATTGACCGCGGTCCTTTCGCCATAGGGGACGGAATAATATTCGTCAAAGCCCCGAAAGTGGTCAATACGGGTTACGTCATACATCTGGAAGCAGTGGGACATGCGGGATATCCACCAGAAAAATCCCGTCTGGCGGTGGCGCTCCCAACGGTACAGAGGGTTTCCCCAAAGCTGCCCATCCGCCGAAAAGCCGTCTGGCGGACAGCCCGCCACCGCCAGAGGCCGGTTGTCGCCGTCCAATTGGAACAGCTCCGGGTTTGCCCAAACATCGGCGCTGTCCATGGCAACATAGATGGGAATATCCCCTATCATCTGTACTCCGCAGCGGTTGGCATAATCCTTTAAGCCCCTCCATTGCCGGAAAAATTGGAACTGGAGAAACTGCTGAAAATCGATCTCCCCCTCCAGCTCCCTGCGGAACCGCTCCATAGCTTCCCCACGGCGCAGGCGGACGTCCTCCTCCCACTCCATCCAGGGTTTGCCGTCAAAGCGGCCCTTCACTGCCATAAACAGCCCGTAATCGGGGAGCCAGTGGCGATTTTCCTCCAGAAACGCCTGGTATTCCGGGTTTTTATCCCCCCTGTAACGCGCAAAGGCCCTGCGCAGCAGGGGATAGCGCTGACGGTACACCTTTTGATAGTCTACCCTGTCCGCCTGGGAACCAAAGTCCGCCCCTTCACACTCCTCCACAGTGAGGAGCCCCTCTTCTATTAACTCCTCCAAGCTGATAAAATAAGGGTTCCCTGCAAAGGTAGAGAAAGACTGATAGGGTGAATCCCCATAGCTTGTAGGACAGAGAGGCAGGATCTGCCAATAGGTCTGTCCTGCCTCCCGAAGCCAATCTACAAACTCATAAGCACTGCGGGAAAAACATCCTATGCCGTACCGCGAAGGCAGGCTGAAGATGGGCATCAGGATTCCGGCGGCTCGTTTCATTATAAATCTCTCCTTTCCCAATCACAAACATCAGCTCTACTCTATCTCCAGTCTTCCCCGCCTGACGTCTAAAATAACAGTCGTGCCCTGCCCCACTTTGGATTCAATGGAAATCTGGTGCCCCAGCATATCCATTGTCTTTTTGCAGAGGTAAAGCCCCACCCCAGTGGCGCGCTTGGTCGGGTCTGCCCTGCCGTTATACCCGGTAAAGCCGCATTCAAACAGCCTGGGGATATCTTCCGGACGGATGCCCAAGCCGGTGTCTTTAATGATCACCCTCCCATCTACTCCAGAAACAGAGACCGAGCCCTGGCGGGTGTACTTAACGGCATTGGTCAAAACCTGTTCCAATACAAAGCAGAACCATTTCTCATCTGTCAGCACCAAACCGTCCAGCTCCCCCAATTCCAGCCCGATCCGCTTGTGAATAAACAACGGCGCCATCCGCTTGACCGTCTGGGTGACCATGTGTTTTAAGGGAATGGATTCAAATTCCAGATCACGGCTGTCCAAGCGCTCAAACTGGAGGGCCATATCCACATACTGTTCTGCCTTGAACAGCTCCTGTTCCAGGGCGTTATGGTCCAGCGGATCTTCTTTCAACAGCAGCCGAAGGGCAGCCAGAGGGGTCTTGGCCTGATGTGACCAAAGGGTATAGTAGTTCCGGGAAGCCAGGCTCTTCTGCTCTGCCCAGGAGACAGCCTCTACCCTCTGGGACTCCAGCTGGCGGACAAGGGAGATGTAGTACAGCTCCAGGGAATCAAAGTCGCTTTTCTCCTGCACCATAGCGTCCAGCATGGGGATCACGCCGGCTTTGGCGTTGGCACACTCCATCAGCTTTTCCAGGCGCTTCAGCCTGTTCCAGTGGCGGCGGGCCTTGATCAGGATAAAAAGCAGCTCCGCAGCGGTCAGCAGCAGGGCGGTGTAAACCGCCGGACCCCATGGGAGCCGGTACAAGCTGTATACCCCGCAGATAATACCCAGAAAGACACAAAAGGCCAGAAAATCCCACCTTTTGGCCTTTATAAACCGGAACATGGCAGGAAAAAAGGCAAACGGCTTCATATCAGATTCTCCTTTTCCTCCTGGGGGGCCATATAGCCCAGTCCCTTTTTGGTGATAATCCAGCCGGACAGGCCAGCATCCTCCAACTTTTTTCGCAGGCGGGTGACATTGACTGTCAAGGTATTGTCGTCAATAAAGCTTTCATTCTGCCAGAGCTGGCGGATGATCCCCTCCCTGGAAACAACGTGTCCCTGGTTTTCCAGGAGAATCTGGAGAATCTTAAACTCATTTTTAGAAAGCTCCAGGGCCTGCCCCTTGTAGGAGAGGGTTGCATCCCCCAGGGACAGCTCCGCCCCTCGGTACTCCAGCTTGCTGGCCTGCGGACCAAAATCATAGGCCCGGCGGAGAAGGGCCTGCACCTTGGCGACAGCCACGTCCAGGTCAAAGGGCTTGGCGATAAAGTCGTCCGCCCCCATGCTCAGCGCCATGACCATGCTCATATTGTCCTTGGCGGAGGAGATAAACAGGATGGGGACCTTGCTGAATTTGCGTATTTCCGTACACCAATGGTACCCGTTAAAAAACGGAAGGGAGATGTCCAACAGCACTAGATCAGGCTCCAAAGCCTGAAACTGTTCCAAAACCGTTTCAAAATCCTCGGCTGCCTGCACCTGATATCCCCACCGCCGCAGCTGGCGGGAGAGCACCTGGGAAATAACCTCGTCATCTTCGACAATCATAATAGAGTACATGGCGGCCCTTCCTCTCAGTTTGATATCCGGAAATCATTTTAACATATAATCCTGAAAAAGAACAGGCCTTTGTAGGTCTTACTTCACGAATGCCGCTTGTATTGCCCTGTGAAAATGGAATAAAAAATAAATTTTATGAATTTTTTGTTAATTTATTCTAGGCTTATCTTGCTAATATGCTTTATGGACTGATATAATATAGGTGTAAACAGAATAAATGTTGCCGAAGACAATAGGTACAAGGTAAATCCTATCGAGGTGTGTCTGTCGCCTACTCCTTTTCGGTGTGGGTTTATTTTGTTTTTTAAAAGAAACACCCGGGTGAGTGTACATATTTTTGACGTCCAGGCCATACATTTGAAGTATTTATACATACTGAAAATGGATGGGAGGGCTTTAGAGATGCCGGACAAAAGGGGGAAGGTTATGTGTAAAGCCGCTGAAGTTGGCAAAATTGTGGTTAATAAATGCTTAGATTCCAGCCTGTTTATTGACACACAAAAACTCCAGAAACTGTTGGTCCTTATGCAGGTTGAATGTATTAAGCGGAATGGGAAACCGTTATTTAAAGAAGACGTGCTTATATGGAACTGCGGTGTTGCGATCAAGGAAGTCGATGAAGAATTTAGAGGCGTTGGAGGTGCATTTCATTCTCATCAAGAAGAGTATATCAATTTGCTAGATCCGGAAGAGGAAAGTGTAAATGTTATACTCCAACAATTTGGTCAAAAAAATGCTATAGAATTAAACGAACTACCTACAATACAAAAAATTGCATCTTTAGGCGTTATGCTAAACGACTCCTCTGTACCACATATCAATTATCATATTTTGATAGGAGTGTTTGGCACAAATGAAAGTCAGTGATTTTATCCAAAAATTAGATCAATCGAGTTTCGATTCAACAGGTATCTCCGCTGTGCTTCACTGTTTCGCCTATGACCATAATGACTCAGCCCAAGGTGATGACCTGGAAAAAGAGGCCAGGGATTCTATTAAAAAAATCAGCGGAGAAAATTTTTCATCCTTCGGTACAAAGCTGGGCATGTGTTTATCTGAATGTCAGAAATTGCTAAACGAAATGGGTAGTCAAAACAGCGATTCACAATATACAAAAAGCCTGCTTTCCGTTAAAGGCATACTGCAAAAGCTCAGTACCATTTACAGCAGCGTTGCCGCTGATCAGTATAGAAAACCGGACTCCACAACGAGCACCCTTGTTCAGCATGAGGAGAGCTTAAAAGAAATCAAAACTAAAATTTCTGAACTCAATAATAGCGTGAAAGAAGCAAATAGTTTTATTGATGATAAAATATTTACACTATTACTGAATACTGTTGCAATATTAGGAATTTTCGTTGCAATCGCTTTCACAGGATTCGGTGTAATGTCCATTTTTTCAAACATCGATATAACTGCATCTTTAATAAGTGTAAATGCTTTTTTAAAAAACATATTTTATCTTTTGTTAGTTACACTGATTTCATATAATTTGTTGCTGCTTTTAATCTATTTCATTTTTAAACTGTCACGTCCTCTAATGCTTTATTCTCATAATAAACGCTCGGATGTCAATGAGCATTGGCAGGATAGGTTTAAAGATGTGGTAAATCTTACCCCGTTTCTTTGGATAGATGCCGCTGTGTGCTTATTAACTGTTGTGACATTCATTTGCTGCCTCATATTTTAGATCAAAGACAAATTTGGGAATTGGCTATAAAAAATCAGAGGAGCCGGAACCCCCTCGGGTTTCGGCTCCTCTGTCTTTCCACTATCCCAAAATTCCCCTATGGTTCCCGCTGCCAGCCATCCTCCTCATTTGGCCTTGGACCAGCGCTTGAGCATGGGGAAAAACCGTTCCATCTCCGCCTTAGCGGTTTTCTCGTCGGGATATGCCCCTTCCCTGACGCAGATAGACGCGCAGGAATCAATCATTTCCTCCATGGTGCACTCCTGGACAAAGTCTCCTTTTTTGTAACAGTAAACGCAGTAGTCCTCGTTTTTGCTCCCATCCCTGTTGGCGCCAAATAAGGCTTCATCAGTCAGGGGCATTCCACAGCTCTGGCAGAATTTCATGTTTGTTGGATTGGTCATAACGTTTCTTCCTTTCAAAATCACAGTTTTTGACGGTTGTTTCTCCGTCTCTGACAACCCTATCCTACCACAGAAAACTCGCCATCTGTATGTCATATTTTATGGTTCGTCTTTATAATTTTCCAACATTTTTTTCAGCATCTCCTCTATCTGCCTGCGAAGCTCAGGAGGGTAGAGAATTTTTCCATGAATTCCATAGGACAGGATCGAACCATAAAACCAGTCGTCCACCACCGGATAAGCTGCTCGGACGATAAAGCTTCCGTCCTCCTGACGGGTGATCTCCTCCTCCTCAAAACTGTCGTACACCCGGTATGCCTGGCTTGGATCAATCCACATAGTAAAGCAGCCTATGGTTTCAGGCAGCACGGCTTCAGGCTCCTCTTCCGGTTCTTTGGGGAAGAAAGAGTCTTCCAAGGCCTGAGGGCGCTTGATCCGTGACATTTTAAAGGTCCTCATAGCCCCACGGTCCCGACAGAACGCCCGGAGATACCATGCCCCGCTTTTAAACCACAGCTGCACTGGTTCCACCCTGCGGGAGGTGAGCTGTCCATTGCTCCCATAATAATCAAAGGCAATCGCTCGGCGGTGGATTATGGCTTCCCGGACAAGCTCATAGGCTCCCTGATGGCGGTTGCTCCAATCCGACAGGTCAATTTTCAGCCAAGCGGGC